>DATFNV010000237.1:0-8412 GCA_035266225.1 Gemmataceae bacterium | reverse complement strand
AAGCGCTCGCCTACCGGGAGCGTCTCAAGGCGGAGGGGGTCCCGGCGGCGGTGGCATACGAGCGCATGTTGGCGGCGTTCCCTCCCCTGGCCACGGGCGGCGCGGGACCGTCGCCCCCGTTGCCCCAACCACAGACACCCGGGGCACCCTCAAACTCCGAGGCGCAGCCGGCCCGGCGGAGGCGCCGTCGGCGGTCGCAGGGCCGCATCGACTGGACGCGCGAAATCCTTTGGGTTTACGACCACCTGACGGAGGGGTCCGGTGAGCGCGGGGCGCCCTCCGATGCCTCGCCCGCCCTGCTGGCCTGGGCGCGGAAGAACCCCGACGACTTCTTCAAGACCTTCGTGGCAAGACTGGTGCCCACGGCGCCGAAGCCGGAGGAACCGCGCGACCGGCGTGAGGTAGAGCCGGCGCGGGAGGCATTGGAGGAGTTCATGAGAGCGCACGGTATGGAGCCGGGCAAATCGAGGAAGGGGGTTGGCGATGGCGTTGACCGGCCCACCCTGATAGTAGAGCCGGGCGCAGCAGATCACCCGCCAGCGAACTAACCTCGCGCCCGCGTGAGCCGGCGGTTTATCTGCCCACTTCCCGCACGGATTCCCGCGAAAGTGCCACCTTCCGGCGGCTTCTGGTCCGAACGAACGCCCACCACGCCCACCCCGGGCCGAACGCCTCTCTGCCCAATCACGCCGACCTAAGACCAACTCACAGCAAGGGTTACGCCCGCGGCCGTCGTGCTGGAAGGCACCGCGGACCGGGGGCGAAAAGCGGGGCAGGATGTCTCGCCTCCCCCTGTCACGCCCCGGCTCGCGCACATGCGCGAGGGAATGTGCTTGCTTCTTCCATGCTCAGGTCGGACAATCCGGGCATCGAGCCCTGATGCTTCGGCCCGTACTCCAAGTGCAACCCGTCGCGGAGGGAACCTGCACGATCCGCGAGAACCCGGAGCGGCAAGAGCAATGGCTACCGAACAAGAACCAGGAAAGCCGACGGGGCGGGAGACCACTGCCACACCGGCTTGGGCTGACGAGTCGTCTCCGGCCGAGCCCGTGAGTGCTTCAATACCCGCTCTGCCTCCGGTCGCCTTCCGGGGCGGCGGCCTAGTCGTTTCGCCGACTCATCTCACCGCCTACGGACGGTCGTATCCGCTGGCCCAATGTGATGGGGCCAAGCCGTGGGAGCCGGTCTTTTCCCGCGCGGTACTCTACAGCTACTTGGTGATCGTGGGCTTTGATTTTGCCTTCTTCGTCCTTAGCGCCGCGATCAGCCCCACCGCCATCTCCTGGCCGACCACGGACGGGAGAGTGGAGAAGATCGTGATCGATCCGTGGCGAGGGCATGTCGCCCAGATGCTTGAGAACTACCTCGTCTGGTGGGGCGTCCCCGCGCTCGTCCTCGGCGACCTATTTCGTGGCCGCGGGGTCGCCCTGACCTTGGGAGACCGCGTCGTGTTCAAGATCGGCTTCAAGCGGCGCGACCGGACGCACATCCCGGCCGTCGTCGCGGCCGTCAATCAGGCGCGTGCCCATGCCCGTCAAGTCATTGCCGACGCCAAGAAGGGAAGGAACGACTCTGCCCGAGAACTTCGAGCGGCAAGGACGATGGGCTCCGAGCAAAGACCAGGGGACCAGCAGCGGCAGCAGCCCCCCGAGACTCCCCCCTCGCCTCCTGTCTCACCCGCCGCCAGTTCGCCGACGAGCGATGCCGGACAAGCCGTGGTTCGTGGGGGTTCGGCTGCTGCGTGGGTGAAATCCGGACGGGCATTTTTCCAGACGCAATGGGGCACAAGCATGTTCACACGCAAGCAACGGATGATCCTCTGGGCAGGCGCCGCGTGCCTTGGTTTCATGCTCCTCTACGTTCCTTGGACTCGGGGGAGTGCGGGGCATGAGATGCCGGGAGGCTATGCTTGGCTCTTCGCTCCGCCGAAAGACGTAGTTAGGATTGACTTCGCCCGGCTCATTCTCTCGATGGTGTTCGTGGCCGGACTCACAGTTGCCGGAGTCGTTTTGACAAGAAAGAAAACGCCCCCACCAAGCCACGAACGCACCGAGCCTGTTCCCCCACCCGCCCAAGACATCCCGCCGAAGAGTGACAGTCGCGAGACGCGGCACGCGGGGGAACCGCCCAAGTCCTCCGAGCGGAGCGTTCGCTCCATCTCTCCCCCGATCGGCGCGGTAATTGCCATCGTATTATTCCTATGTGTGATGGTCGTGGTTGTGGCAATTGGTCTTTACAATGGCGGCACGGACACGGGGCAACATACCCACGCTGTGACCACCCTGAAAGCGACCCCCGACTGGAAATTCGACGGTAACGGATATTTCCCGCTTGACCCCGGGAGCAGGTTCACCAGTGCCGGCAAGAACACGGGTCGGGGTGATCCCGGGGGTCGCGGACCGAGGGTGCCCTCACCCCTCCCGCCTGCCGGTGAGGTTGCCGAAGTCGAGATCGCCCGGGGCGTAAAGATGACCTTCTGCTGGATCCCGGCAGGGAAGGCGATGCTGGGCTCTCCTGGGACAGAGAAAGAACGCCTTAGTGACGAGAAGGAGCATGAATATACCTCCCAGGGCTTCTGGCTGGCGAAATTCCCCGTGACTCAGGAACAATGGCGAGCCCTGATGAAGGGCAACCCGAGTTACTTCAAGCCGACGCAGGGTGACATCGAGAAAGCGGGCATTACCGACACGAGCCGGTTCCCGGTGGAGAACGTGTCGTGGACGGATTGCCAGGACTTCCTGGAGAAGATGAACGCTGCCGCGAAGTTGCCGGCGACGATGGGCCAGGGGAAGTTCGTCCTGCCGCACGAGAACGAGTCGGAATACGCCTGCCGCGGCGGCAAGGGCAACGAGCGACCGTTCTACTTCGGCGATCAGCTCAATGGTGATCTTGCTAATTGCGACGGTAATTATCCCTATGGGACTGATACCAAGGGCGAGTACAAGCTGCGCACGACGGCAGTTGGAAGTTACGAGAAGGTGGCTCCGCATCCGTGGGGTTTGTGCGACATGCATGGCAACGTCTGGCAGTGGTGCGAGAATAAATATAACGACTACGAAGATAGTCGCGTTCTCCGCGGCGGTTCCTGGCGCATTGTCGCCGGCAGCTGCCGCTCCGCGCGCCGCAGCGGGGACGCCCCCGGCCGCCGCATCCACTACTACGGGTTCCGGCCCTGTTTCCGCTTGGAGTAATTCGCCCGACGATCTTCCCCTGGTAGAACCCCGCGGGGACGAACCGGGGCATGCGCCCGAACAGCGCGTGGCAGCGCAACCTCGCCGATCCTCCGCCACCGTTGCCACGGGCCGGGCGAAACCAGCAGGTCCAGCGGGGCGCGGGGTCGGGGTCGGGTCAAGCTGGCCTCATCCTTCTCGGCTTGCGGTATAGGCCAGAAGCCGCCTACGGGCCTCGCAGTCCCGCGGCAGGGAGAAAGGCCGACGACGCGACAGCCGGCCCGTCCTGCGCCGTCCTGGCGCGCGCCAGGGGCCTCCCCGCGGCCGGCGGGGTTGCCAGGGTCAGGGCGTGTGCCACGGCGCCACGGAGCAAGTCCAGGGCGTTCCAACCGCGGGCGGCCTCCAGTTCCCGGCCGTCCCATCGCCGGCCCAACTACCGGGCTTATGCTGAACCGTGCGGTTGACGCCCTTCAACGCGGCCCCTGGCCTTGGTACACTGGTCGCATCCTTTGGCCGCGCGCCGCTGCCTGCGTCGTGAGAAGCGCACCAGCGGCGCCGGCCCTTCTCACAAAGGGGCCTATCTCATGTCCGATTCTCCCCCCCCCGCAAGGAACTACACCAGCCCGGCGGACCCTACTTTTCAACAGGTTCTCGATGCCCTCAAAGTCCTGATGGTGCGGTTAGAGGAGTTGCACCAGACGAAGGGGCCGAACACAGCCTGGCGTCTCGACCGCGCGTTCCAGCAGTATCAATGTTGGGACTTCCTCAACTGGAGGATCGGAGCGGCCGGGTGCCCGAAGACCGATCCGACACCCGAAGCCGAGCCCGCCGTGCTGGCTGCCATCGTTAGCGCCTTGACGCCCTGCCCCGACTACTACCCACAATTCCCGGATGGACGCCGCGAGGAATTCCCGCAAGATCAACGCCAGGAGTTGGAGGCGCTGCGTGGCCAGGCGCTTCGGCTCGCACGGGCGCGGCAGACTGCCCTTGACGGCAACAGGCCGCCAGCTGACGGGACCGCCGCCCCGTTCCTCGAATTCCCGACGAAGGAGCGACGATTGCTCATGGCGCTGTGGAGCCAAGGCGAGGTGCCGACGGAGGCCGTGCTACGCGCCATCTGGGAGGACGAACCCCCGAGACAGCCGGAAGACGCCCTGCACAAGCTGAAGACGCGGACGAACAAACGGTTGACCGTGAAGAATTACAACCTCGAAATCCGGCAAGAGGGGAAGACCTACAAACTCTGCTCCGTCTGATCGAATCGAAAACCCGATAGGGACATAAGTGTCCCTCGATATGTCGGTCCCGCCTGCCTTACGATGCCTCTGATGATGACGCCCTGAAGTCACCGGAGGCCCCATGTCACCGACTGATTCTCTCCTTGAACAGCTGCCGGCGCCGGCCGTCGTCCACCAGCAAATGGGCCGGCTTTACCGCCAACTGGCCTTACTGCGCCGGCTTCTCCGCCTGAGCCAGGCCGCGCGCGACGAGCGCACCCCCCAGCCAACCGACCGGCAGGAGGTCCGCACATGAGCGCCGACCCTGCCCTGCGCATCGCCACCCCCGACCCCACCCCGGCCGGTCCCGTAGAGGAGCCGCCCGCCCCCGAGGCCGGCGGCAGCAAGGCCCGCGCCGCGGCCGTCCTCTCCGCGCCTGTCGAGCCGCTGCTGGTGGACACTGAACAAGCCGCCGCCGCCTGCGGCATCGGGCGCGCGACGTGGTTCCGCCTGAAGTCGGCCGGCAAGACCCCCGCGCCGGTGAAGCTGGCCGGCCGTGTGCTGTACCGCGTCGAGGACCTGAAGCTGTGGGTTTCGCTCGGCTGCCCGCCGCGGAAGGAATTCGAGGCCCGCAGGGCCGCCGGAAACGGCCGGAAGTGAAATCCGTGTGGGGCGCGTCCCGATGGCAGGGCAGGATTGTCACTCCCGCTCGCGGGGTTCGACTCCCCGGCGCTCCACGCCCAAAAGGGAGCGCCCGGCAACGGATTGCCGGGCGCAACGCAAGGCAGGATTGTCACCCATGCAGGAGTTTATCACTTGCGGCCCGGCGTGCCAACACACCGCCCCGGCCCCCGCCCACCCGGAGCCACCCTGGCCCCCTCCCGCCTATGTGCGGCGCATCCTCCGCCGCGCTCGCCGCCGGCTGCACGCCATGCGGCGCCAGGACCGCCCCTCCCTCGCCGACCCGCGGAGCTATGTCGGGCTGTTCCCGGGCCGCGACCTGACAGCCCTGGCGAAGTGCGGTTGCTGGCCGCTGCCGGCCCGTGCGCTGGCGTGGCTCGTGGAGTCACCGGCCGACCGCGTGCGCCGCTGTCGGCGCCGGAATCGCCGGATAGCGGCCGTGGTGCGCGACCTGCTGGCCGCGGAGTTGCCCGAGGCCGTCGCAATGCTGCTGAGGAGGGACACACGATGACACGCCACCGCGAGAAGACGCTGGCGGAGCGGATCGCCGAGCGCGACCAGGCCACCCGCAAGGGCAACCAGAAAGCCCGGAAGACGAAGCCGGCGCCGGCCCCGTCACGGAACGGCAGGGCACCGCAGCCCGGCGACATCCACGCGACTGACCTGGGTAACGCGAAGCGCGTCGTGAAGCGCCACGGTGCCGACCTGCACTATGTCCACCCCTGGAAGACCTGGCTTATCTGGGACGGCAAGCGCTGGGCGGAGGATGCCACCGGGGAGGCCGTGCGGCGTGTCAAGGACACCATCGCGGACATCTACCGTGGGGTAGCGGATCAGGTCAAGCAACTGGGCGACGCCGAGGAAGCCTCCGCCAAAAAGGCGCGACTCGACGACTTGGTCAAGCACGCACTGAAGTGGGAAGACGCGCGAGCCATTACCCGATCCCTGGAGTTGGCCCGCTCGGAGCCCGGCGTGCCGATCCTCCCTGCCGATCTGGACCGCGACCCGATGTTGCTGAACGTCTTGAACGGGACCGTCAACCTGCGCACTGGCCAGTTGCGGCCGCACCAGCGTGAGGACTTGATTACCAAGCTGGCGCCCGTCCAGTACGACGAGGCTGCGACCTGCCCCCGCTGGCTCAAGTTCCTCGACCGGATCACGGACGGCAACACGGACCTTATCAGCTACTTGCAGCGCGTCATGGGCTACGCCCTGACGGGCGACGTGTCGGAGCAGTGCCTATGGTTCTTCTACGGGACGGGGGCAAATGGCAAGTCAACCTTCCTCGGAACCATCCTGGCCATGTTGGGCGATTACGCGATGCAGGCCGTCTCCGACCTGCTGCTGGTGAAGCATAACGAAAGCCACCCGACTGAACGCGCGGACCTATTCGGCAAGCGCCTTGTGGGCACCATCGAAACCGAGGAAGGCAAGTGGATTGCCGAGGCGCTGATGAAACAGATGACGGGGGGCGACAAGATCAGGGCGCGTAAGATGCGGCAGGACTTCTTCGAGTTCGACCCCACCTTCAAGATCATCCTTGCGGCCAACCACAAGCCGACAATCCGCGGCACGGACCATGCCGCCTGGCGCCGCGTCAAGCTGGTGCCGTTCACAGTGACGATCCCTGACGAGGAGAAGGACAAGGGCCTGCCCGCCAAGCTGAAGGCCGAGTCGTCCGGCGTTTTGGCCTGGGCCGTTGCCGGCTGCCTCGACTGGCAACGCTACGGCCTGGGCGAGCCGGACGAGGTGCGACAGGCTACCTCGCAGTATCAGGCCGAGCAGGACGTGGTACAGGGATTCATCGACGAGTGCTGTCAGCTTTACCCCGAGGCGAAGGCCAATTCGTCGGGGCTGCTGGCGGCTTACATCGCATGGAGCGGTGACAAGCTGATGACGGCGCCGGCCTTCCGCAAGCGCATGAAGGACAAGGGCTTTGAGAGCAAAGAAGGGACGGGCGGGCGCTACTTCTGGCGCGGCTTGCAACTGAAGCAAGCCACCGAAGAGGGGGGAGATAGTGGGGGTGAGTGGAGGTAATTCTGAAAAGCGCTCGCGCGTGCGTGTAGTGAGAGTTATCAGAAATACCCCCACTTACCCCCACTCATGGCGAGCACGTTGCACGTTCTGGAGGGAGTGCGCATGACGCCGACCGCCTGCACCCTGGCTCGCCTGAGACGGCTCGGCTTCACGGCCGCGGTTGTCGAGCGTTGGGTTCCGCACCGCGCCATCCGCGTGGACCTGTTCGGCATCGGCGACGTTCTCGCCGTGCATCCCCGCGACCGCGCCGTCCTGCTGGTCCAATGCACAAGCGACGCGCACGTCAGCGACCGCCTGAAGCGCGTCCAGGGCCGGCCGGAGCTACCCGCCCTCCTGTCCGCTGGCGTGGCCGTTGAGGTCTGGGGCTGGTCCCTCCGGGCCGGACGCTGGTGCCTGCGCCGCGTGGCCCTACGCGTCGAGGACTTGCAACCCGTCGTCTTGCAGGCGCCTCCGCGACGGCGCCGGCTGCGGAAGGGCGAGCGGCAGCGCGGGCTATTGGACGCCGTTGAACCCAATCCGCCCGCCTGCCAACCTTGATTTTCGCAACCGCCCGATATAGTATCTCTCTCGTCCTTTGGCCGCGCCGCCGACCCGCCCGAGAACCGGGGAGGCGGCGCCGGCCGTTCTCGAAAGGAGCCCGTCACATGGCCCGCGTCTTCAAGAAGTCCATCACGCGCTACCTCGACGCTGAAGGCCGGCAAGTGCCGAAGGGAACCCCCGGCGCCCGCAAGGTGCGGGAGAAGAGCGCCAAGTGGTACGGTCGTGCGCCCGGCGCCGCCCGTCCCGTTCCGCTGTGCGAGAACAAGACCGCCGCGCAGATGATGCTCCACGAACTGGCGCGCAAGGCCGAACTGGCAAAGGTCGGCGTCTGCGACCCCCTACGAGAATCATCGCAAGCGGCCCCTCTTGGAACACCTGGCCGACTTCGAGGCCGCCCTGCTGGCCAAGGGCGTCACAGCCAAGCAGGTCCGGCAAGTCGCCTACCGCGCCCGCCGCGTGCTGGTCGGCTGCGGCTTCGTCTTCATGGACGATCTATCATCCTCCCGCACGACGGAGTACCTGGCCAGCCTCCGGGAGAGCGACCTCGCCGTGCCGGCCCTCGACCCGGGCAAGACATCCTTCACGCCAAGCGAGACGGCGCGGCTGTTGGGCGTAGGCCCTGAAGCCGTTCGTAGCGCCGTGAAACGGCACAGGCTGGAAGCAAGCGGAAAGGGACCGGCCCGGCGCTATCCGAGGGCAACGGTCGAAGCCCTGCTTGATCGCCACGGACGGGGGGCGAGCGTGCAGACTGCCAATTTCTACCTTCA
>DATFNV010000236.1:0-5351 GCA_035266225.1 Gemmataceae bacterium | reverse complement strand
TTCACGTGTGAGCGCTCGTCGGCGATTAGGGCGTACGACTGCCCCTCGCTGCCGGTGCCGGCCGTGGTCGGCACCGCGAGCGACGGCAGCATCGGCCGGGTCGCCTTGCCGAAGCCCTTGTAGTCGGACATGCGGCCGCCGTTGGTCAGCAAGAAGTTGATCCCCTTGGCACAATCCATCGACGAGCCGCCGCCGACCGCCACCAGGAAATTGACGTTGTGGTTGCGCGCCGCCTTCAGCCCGGCCTCGACGTGGCGCTCGCTCGGGTTGACCTCGACGGCGTCGAAGACGAAGGCCATCAATCCCGCCTCGCGCAGCGACGCCAGGGCCCGCTGCGGGTGGCCGGCCTCCTCCAGGCCGGGGTCGGTCACGAGGAGGACGCGCTGGCCGCCGTGCTCGCGCACCAATTCGCCGAGGCGCGCGGCGGTGCCGGCCCCGCAGACCACGCGCGTCAGCGGCTGGAAGTCGAAGGCCGGCGGCGCGGCGCCGGCGGCGCGAGGCCCGGGCAACACGGGGGCCGCAGAGGTCGCCTTCATGGGTAGGTCTCCCCTCGTTCGCGGGCCGCTCGCGGCTTAGCGCTCGATTCATCGTTTCGCGAAACGATAAAGCGAGCGCGAAGCCGCAAGCGGCGATCTCATCACGCCTCGATCGGCCCTTCGTGCTGGAAGGCGCGCGCCCGGAACAGGAAATCGACGATGCTCCCCTCGTGCGGCTGCAGCCAGTTCAGCTTGATCGTCGGCATCGGCCCGATGTTCAGCCGGTCGATGTGCGTCGCGTCGATCAGGGCGCGCTGGAACTTCTTGTCCTTGCTGATCGCCGAGCACACCAGGGTCGGCCCGATCCGGTCCAGCATCTGCTCTTGCGGGCACTGCACGACGGTGCAGAACGGGAACATATATTCCTTCTTCGCGATGTTCACGTCCGGCGAATCGCACAGGACGACCGTCGGCCGCAGGTAGGCGCAGCGCTCCTGCTTGACCAGGCGGGGGCCGTACTTCGCCGTCAGGTCGTAGGTGCCGGGCTGCTTGAGGTCGTTGTCGATGTCGCTGGACACGCCTTCGGCCTGGCCCGGGACGGTGAAGGCGGCCAGGGCCGACTTCGGGTCGTCCGGCGGCAGCGGCTCGACGGGGCCGATGCGGGCGGCGATGGCCTCGGCGATGGCCCGGGCGTGGCGCGGCACCCAGATGCCGGAGCAGTTGATGCAACCGCGGCCGCTGTTGACGAAGACGCTATCGACCATGAGGTCGAGGTACTTTTCCCAGTTATCGACCTCGTCGTCGCCGAGGAGGACCTTGCTGAAGCCGGGGCCGTGCGCCTGCACGCGCGGGTTGCCCTTGTACTGCTCGACGGTGGCGCTGCCGCCGAAGATCAGGTTGCGCGGGCAGTGCTGCAGGACGGCGGCGCCGACGTCGCCGAGGCCGGGGTAGATGGCGATGGCCTGCCGCGGCACCCCCGCCTGGACGAAGGCCGACGCCATGCGGTAGGGCGTCCACGGCTCCTGCGGGCCCGGCTTGAGCACCAGGCCGACCTGCATCGGGATGATCGGCAGCCACAGCGTATGAACCCCGGGCGAGTTGCTCGGTAGCACCAGGCCGAGCACCGGCGACTGCGCCTGGTAGCTGATCGGCACGCCGCGCGCCTCGATGCCGTAGCCGCGCGACAGCACGTTCAGGTCGAGGCCGCGCGTCAGGGCGTCGAGGATCTTGTCCATGTTGCCCAGGACGAAGTTGTTCTTCTCCATGTTGAAGCGGCACATGTGCTCCGGCAGGCCGGTGGTGGCCGACTGC
Organism: Gemmataceae bacterium; assembly: GCA_035266225.1. GTDB lineage: Bacteria > Planctomycetota > Planctomycetia > Gemmatales > Gemmataceae > DATFNV01. Next base: position 3,564 of record DATFNV010000236.1, on the reverse strand, counting down.
ATGCGCACGAACTGCTCGGGCGTCTGCGTGCCGTCGCCCAGCGGCAATTCGGCCTTGGCGAACAATTCGCCGGCCTTCTTGGCCATCTGCAAGAGGTCCTTGATGGGGATCTGCCGCAGCACCTCGCGGGCGCGCTTGGCCTGGCGCATGTCGCGCTCGACGAGGCCGGCGTTGGCGCGGCTGACCTCGGCGAGCGGCTCGCCGGTGGCGAAGTGAACGACGCGATCGATGTCGAGGCTCTTGTAGGGTTCGCCCCAGCGCAGAACGGGGATGTGAATCATGGGAAGGTTCCTTGGTTGGGTGTCAGTCTTCGATCGGCCGGCGTCTTGCGAGCAAGTCTCGCGCCCAGGTGGCGTCGGGCTCGACTAACGCCGGTGAAGGCGGTTGCCGATAGTCGATGTCCTCGTCAAAGCGTGCCTCGTCGTACGCGCGATCCAGGCAAGGTTGGAGCACCAGCTTCACGGGCTCTATCCCCGCGCCCAACGGAACGGGGATTGTGGGGAGAGGCTCTCGTATGCCCAGCGACCAGATGCCGGCGCGCGGGTAGTCGGCAGCGAGGCTGACGATGATGTAATAGCTGGCGGGCTGGCGCGGGCTGTCCACCGGAGGCCGCCTCCCGCTGCGTAACAAGTCGATCTCCACCAAATTTGTACCACTCCGGAAGTATTCCTGGCGCTTCGCCAGGTAAGCATCCCCGTCACGGCCGGACGACTTGTTTGCCGGACTCAGCATCTCGATCACCGTAACGACGCGCCGCCCGCGGACGTCCACGATTTTCAGGAAGGGCTTCCCCTGAGGATCGACCGATGGGAGCGTCGCTGTCCCCGGGGCCGCCAGCACCGAGGTCGGCTCTACGGCCGTGTCTCGCCCGAGCGAGTCCGTGACGAAGACGTCCGGCCTGCCGAGTGGGCCCCGCGATTCCGCATCGGGCTCGTCGATCCAGACGTGGCGATCCCAGCGCGCCACGAAGTGTTCGGGCAGAATCTTGTTCAGTTCCGCCCGTATGCACATGAGGAACGTACTGTGGAAGTCCGACCATACGTCCGAGTGTTCAAGGTACGGATCCATTCCCGGAAACGGCGAAGGCATCACCGACCTCCCCCCGAGTTGGGGTTAATACACGCCCACCGTCGTGGTTGCCGCGAAGGCGCGGAACGGCTTGACGCCGCTGACGCCGTCCCAGGCGTACTTGGCCGACGGCTTCTCGCGCAGCCCCTCGTCGCGCTCCATGAAGCGCGGCACGAAGAACTCCTTCGTCAGCGTCGTCAGCATGACGCGCCCTTCATGTCCGTAATCGACCACCTTGTCGTAGTTGTCGAAGTCCACCACCTCGACGACGGCCCGCGGCTGCGGGGCGTAGTAGGCGATCTTGTACTCGTCCGCCGCCGCCGGCATCTCCGCGGCCGCCAGGCCCATCAGCGTGTTGCCGTAGGTCGGCGCGATGTACACGTTGGGCCCCAGGAACTCCTCGATGGCGAAGCGGATCCACTGCGACGTCATCTCGGTGCCGCCGCAGAAGACGCCGGTGATCCCCTTCTTCTCCAGCGTGGTCCCCTCCTTCTCCAGCCGGCCGCACAGGGAATCGAGGAGTTTCGGGGTCGTGAACATGCACTTGATCTCGTGGTTGGCCGACAGGACCGTCATCGCCTGGTCGATGACGTGCTCCTGGTACGCCTTGAGGTGCTCCATCCACCCCTTCTTGATGAGCTTGACGACCCAGCGCGGGTCGAGATCGACACAGAAGCAGACGCCGCCGCGGTACTGGCACAGGTGCTCTACGGCCAGGCGCAGCCGCCGCGGGCCGGACGGGCCGAGCATCAGCCAGTTGCTCCCCTTGGGGAAGTACTTCTCCGGCAGCGTGTTGCTGAACATCTCGTAGTCGGTCCAGTGGTCCTCGACGACGACGCGGCTCTTGGGAATGCCGGTGGTGCCGCCGGTCTCGAAGACGTAGATCGGCTTGTTCTGCAGCGCCTTGGGCACCCAGCGGCGCACGGGGCCGCCGCGCAGCCACTCGTCCTCGAAGTGGCCGAACAATTTCAGATCGTCGTAGCCCTTGACGTCCTTCAGCGGGTCGAACTGGAACGACGCGGCCTTCTCCAGCCAGAAGGGCGTGCCGGTGTCGGGGCTGAAGTGCCAGCGGATGACGTCGCGCACCTGGGCGTCGAGCTGCTCGCGGGCCTGGCGGACCTTGTCGGCGGGGGATGTCGTGCTCATGTCGGCAAAGCTTCTCCGTAGAGGATGTACCAGTTCTGCTCGGCCCGCGGGCGCAGCGATTCGGCGACAAGCATCGAGCCGGTCGTGTCGTGCAGGCGACGAATGAGGGTGTCCTTGTCCAAATGCCGGGTGAGGGCGCGCAGGTCGTCGATGTCCTTCTCGCGGATGCTGAAGAGCTTGCTCAGGAACACGTCGTACACATCGACGAGGTACACGGTCAGCTCGCCGAAGGTGTCGAGGTAGTGCAAGCGATCCTGCCAACGCATTGGCAGATAGTGCTGCTGGAAATGGGCTATCTCCAGGCCGTAGCGGTCCTTCAGCTGGTCGAGCAAAGCGTGCTGCGAGCGGATCTCCGCGGGAACTTCGTCAACGACGTCGATGTCCTCAGTCGGCCGGGAGAGGTAGCCGGGCAGAATCAACGCCGCCGAGCCGCCGACCGCCAGGCGCAGTGGGCGGCGGATATGCCGGCTCAGCTCACGGAAGTATTCCTGGATGGTTTCCGGCCTGGTCACGTCCATCACGCGCCTCATTAGTGAAGAAAATCCGCGGTCGTCGTCCCACGGCCCGCGGCAAATGGTCTTGATCTCCTCGCCGACCGGGCTTCTCCTCAGCCATGTCTCGACGCGCTCGTCACCCCAGTGGTGCCGCAGCGCCTTCACGCTATCGCGGATCAGGACGCGGCTGCGGTAGTCCAGGTCGCGCCGCACCACCTGATCCTCGACGCCCGCGCGCAGCTCCTGCGCATCGACCCACTGGTGATTCAGCACGAGGCTCCACAGATCTTTCGCCCGGAGGACCATGCCCAGCAATCCCTGATTGCTCAAGCGCTAAGCCGCAAGCGGCGTCACTTTGCTGTGATCGCGAACAGGCGCTTGGGAGTCGCGATGTACAGCACGCCGTTGGCGACGACCGGCGTCGCCTTGACGCCGTCGTCCATATCGACCTTGTTGACGGACTTCTTCTCCTTGCCGTGTTCAAAAATAGTCACGTTGCCCGAGTCGTCTGCCAGGTAAACCTTGCCGTCCACCCACAGCGGCGAGGCCCAGACGTTCGCCTTCAGGTCGTCTTGCCAGAGCTGCTTGCCCGTCTTCGCCTCGAGGCAGTACAGGAAGCCCTCCAGGTCGGCGGTGTACAGCAGACCGTCGTGGACGGCGAAGCCGCTGATCGAGCGGCCGAACACCCAGTCGCGGGCCGACCCCTTCGGCGTCGGGCCGCCGAAGTGCCACACCAGGCCGCTGTTCGAGTTCCGCTTGCCCTTCTCCAACTCCTCCGAGAGGTCGCCGGTCCTGGTGATATCGACGCACCACAGGTGGCCGACGCCGGCGCCGTTGTCGGGCTGCTGGCCGACCG
>DATFNV010000235.1:0-10289 GCA_035266225.1 Gemmataceae bacterium | reverse complement strand
GGCGGCGACGCCTCGTTCCTGCAAGCCGTGGCCGAGTTCTACGGGGAACGCGAGGAAGAGGAGGACGAGGAAGTCGAGGCCGCGCCGCCGTCGTGGGAGCCGCCCGCGGAATGGGACAAGGCCCGGCTGCAAGAGGAGTGCAGCCGGCGCGGCGTCGCGTTCCGGAAGTCCTGGACCAAGGCCCAGCTGCGTCAGGCCCTGACAGCCGCCGCCCGGGCCCCCGTGTCCCGCTCACGGGCCCGGCCGCCCCAGGGTCGCAAGCCGCCGAAGATGTCCCGCGCCGCCCGGCAGATCGTCGATAGCATGACCCAGAGATGAACGCCACGCCGACCTGTCACCTCCAGATTTCTCCCGCGATCCGCCTGCGCCGCGAGGCGTGGGGCGGCGTGGCCTTCGACCGCGCCGGCGGCAACCTGCTCGAGCTGGACCCGGAAGGGTTTACCGTGCTGGCGGCCCTGCGGATGGCGCACGCGCTGCCGGCGCTGCAACGGGCGCTGCGCCCCGGCCGTCCGGGACGGCAGCCCGAACTGGTTGCCTTCGTCCGCGACCTGGAGCGGCGCGGCTTCGTCCGGCGCGTGGCCCCAACCACACCACCCCTGCCGTCGGACCCCTGGGCGGGGGAGGCGCCCGGCCCCGCGGCCGGCCTCCGCGCCCCGCTGGTGGCCCACTGGGCGGTGACGTACCGCTGCAACCTCCATTGTCCCTTCTGCTACTCCGAAAGTGGTCCCCACCGCTCCCTGGGAACGGACGCCGCGGCGCGGCGGCGGCTGGTGCAACGGCTGGCGGACTGGGGCGTGCTGGAGGTGGCCCTGGGCGGCGGCGAGCCGACCGTCCTGCCGGACTTCGCGGAGCTGCTGGCGGCGGTCCGCTCCGCGGGCCTGGTGCCGAACGTGACGACCAACGGCACCGTGCAAGGGGGCGCCGTGCTGCGGGCCCTGGCGGAGCACGCCGGCGTGGTTCACCTCTCGGCCGACCGCCCCGACCTGCTCGACGCCGCCCGCGGGCCCGGCGTCTTCGCACGGCTGCGGCAGACAGCGGCCGCCCTGTGTACCGCCGGCGTGCGGCTGGGCGTCAACTTCCTGCTGACACCGGACAACGTTGGCGACCTGCCCGGCTGCCTTCGAGCGCTTCTCGACCTGGGGGTGCGAGCCGTCACCTTTCTCCGCCCCAAGGGCGTCTGGGCGGCGGAGCACTGGCCGGGCTTTCCCACCACGGACGACCTGGCTCGCCTGGCCGACGGGTTGCGGTCCTTCCTGGAGGCGAAACCGCCGCTGCGGCTGTACGTCGATACGGCCCTGCGCGGCGAATGGGCCCGCCTCGGCCTGCTCGACGATCCCGAGCCGGAGGTCCTGGGCTGCGGCGGCGGTCAGCGACACGTCGCCGTCAGCCCGGAAGGGGACGTCTACCCCTGTTCGCACCAGCGCCGGCCGGAGTACCGCATGGGCAACCTGCTGACCGACGACCTCACACGGCTGTGGTCCGAAGGAACGGGACGCGCGGTTCGGCGGCGCTACCGGCGCGACTGCCGGGGAGTGCGATGTCCTTGCCAGGCGCAGGATTAAGGGATCGGAGAAAAGAAAGAGGACAGCGTACTTTTCGCATGCCCCTGAGGAGCAATTCAGGGTGTCCCCGTTTCTGCCTTTTGGTGTTAGCGCTTCTCCAGCCGGCGCAGCGCCGCCTTCGCCTCCTGCGTCAGTCGCGCTCCGGGCGCCCCCTTGGACAGTTCTTGCAACCACGCCCGCGCCTCGGGCGTGCCGAGCTGTTCCAGTACCTCCAGGGCGCGCAGGGTGGCGATCTCGTCCGGGCTCGATTCGACCTTCGTCAACGAGTCCAGTACCAGCTGCACACGTTGGCGCATTTCCGCCGTCACCTTGCCCTCGAGTGCCTTGCGCAGGGGCGCCTCGGCAGCGGCGCCGATCCGGATCAGTTCCGCCGTCGCCTTTTCGCGCACCTCGAAGTCGTCGTCATCCAGCTGCGCGATCAGGCGGGCCAGGCGCTTGTCCTCGACGACGGACGCCGGCTTTAGCTGGGCCTTCAGCAGCGGCAGCGCCTGCTTCGGGGCCGCCGCCAGCGCCCAGACCGCCTGGTGAGCCTTGCTCCCGTCCTCGCCGCGCAGGGCGACCCACTCCGTTTCCAACTCGGCCGGTAACAGCTCGACCGTAGTCCACCGGCCCTTGTCCCGGCGCCCTGTCACGTCCCAGAAAATCCCCGAACCGTCGAAGCCGCCCGTCACCAGCGTACGGCTGTCGGGCGCAAAGGCGAGGGCGGCCACCTCGCCGCGGTGGCCGAGGAAACGCCGCCGCTCCTTCCCGGTAGCCACCTCCCAGAGGTGAGCCGACTGCCAGCTGCCGCAGGCCAGCAGCCGGCCGTCGGGCGAAAAGGCCACCGTCTTGCCGTCGCGGTGATGGTTCAGGCGAACCATCCAGTTGGGTTGCTCGTCGAGTGCAAACAAGAACTTGCCATTGGCGGCGTTCCAGAGGCGGACCTTGCCGTCGCGTCCGGCCGAGGCGACCCAGCGTCCGTCCGGGGACCAGGCCACCCCTTCGACGTCGCCCTGATGCTCCGCCATCTTGTGCAACTCGGTGCCGGTGGCGGCGTCCCAGAGGCCCACGATGCGGTCCTGCCCGCCGGTGACGAGCCGTTGACCGTCCGGCGAAAAGGCGACGGACCAGGCGATCCCTTGATGGGCGTCGAAATGACGGACCTCTTTCCCGGTGGCGGTCTCCCAGAGAGTCACCGTCCCGGCGCGGCTCGCTTCGGCCACCCGGGTGCCGTCCGGCGAAAAGGCGACGCAGTTGACCCAGGCCTTGGCGGGGGTCTCGCCCGCGTGGGCGTTCATGGCCCGGAGTTCCTTGCCGGTGCCGACGTCCCACAGACGGACGATGCCGTCGCGCCCGCCGCCGGCCAGGAGCTTGCCATCCGGGGAGAAAGCGACTCCGTAAGTGCCGAGAGCGGGGGCGTCGAGCCGCCGGACCTCGCGCCCGGTGGCCGCGTCGAGGAGGAGCAATTGCAGCCCCGCTACGGCCACCAATTTGCCGTCCGGCGAGCAGGCCAGGCACATGGCGCGGACCATGCGTCCAGCGGAGGCCGGCAGCTCCTGGCCGGTGCCGGGGTCGAACAGGTGGATCGTGGCATCGCCCGGCGCGACGACCAGCGTCTTGCCGTCGGGGGTAAACGCGACGGAGCCGAGGAACTCGCTCCGCACTCGCCTCAGCTCCTTGCCGGTGCTCACGTCCCACAGGCGGACGCTGCGGTCGGTGACGGCAATGCCCGTCGTCGAGGCGAGCGTCTTGCCGTCGGGTGCGAACGCGACGGACGAGATGCTCCCGGCGTGCCCTTCAAAACGGCGCACTTCCTTCTTGTCGGCGATGTTCCAGAGGCGCACCACCTTGTCGGCTCCGCCAAAGGCCAGGTGCTTGCCGTCCGGGGCGAAGGCGACGACCGTCGCGGTATCCTGGGCGTCGTCGCCGGCAACCTCCTGGCCCGTGGCGGCTTCCCAGACGCGAACGGTGCGGCCGCCGGCCGCCGCGGCCAGCAGCTTGCCGTCCGAGGAGAAGGCGACGCTGGTGGCACTGCCGTCGCTGGCCTTCATCTGGCGCATCTCCTGGCCCGTGGCCGTCTCCCAGACGCGAACCGTGCCGTCGGTCCCCGCCGAGGCGAACGTCTTGCCGTCGGGCGCGAAGACCAGGGCCACCACGCTGCCGTTGTGCCCGGCGCAGGAGCGCAACTCCTTGCCGGTTGCGGTGTCCCACAGCCGCACCGGCGAGCCGTTGGCATCGGCCGACGCAAGGACCTTGCCGTCGGGCGAAAGTGCGACGGCGAGCACCTTGGCCCGGTCGTGGGAAATCGTCAGAATCTCCTTCCCCGTGGCCAGGTCCCACAGGCGGACGGCGGCGTCCCAACCTCCGGTGGCCAGGACCTTGCCGTCAGCGGACAGCGACAGGCTCGTGATGACGCTGCCGTGGCGAAAGCGGTCGGTGCCGAACCGAAGCAGTGCGCCCGCGGGGGGGTTCTCTTCCCGCTCGGCCGGGGCCGCGGGCGCCTCCGACGGTGGCGGCTTCTCGACACTTTTCTGGGGAGATGAACTCTGTAAAGCCGGCGCAGGGGGCTCGTCGGCTCGGCCGAGATGGGCGATGAGCCCAGCGCCGCCCACGATCATCCCCGCTGCCAGCAAGCAGACGGCGACGACCTTCAGCGCGGTACACCCCGTGCCGGAGACCAGCCCGTTGGCGAGGGTCACGGCCCGCGGCGTGGCCCCAGAGGTGCCGCGCCCGACCGCGGCCAGTAGTCCGGAGGGAGCCGAGGCCGGCGCCGTCCTACGGGCGAGCAGCAGGCTGCCGAGGACGGCGGACAGGGTTAGCCCGCGCCGCGCCAGCCGGGCGAAGAGCAGCCCGCGGCCGTGTTCCAGGCGGCGCCGCACCGTGCTCAGCGAGGTGCCGAGCTGCCGTGCCGCTTCCTCCTGCGTATGCCCTTCGAGGTAGCACAGCAGCAGCGGCCCGCGGCAGTCCTCCGGCAGCGCCGCCAGTTCCTCGTCGAGGGCAGCGAGCAGTTCGCGCACGGATATCTCTTCCAGCGGATCCCCTCCGGCCGGTTCGGCCGTCACGCTGAGCGGAGGTCGAGCGGCCCCGGAGCGCGCCTTGAGCGCCAGCCGGGTGGCCACGGCATGGAGCCAGCCGGCGACGGAATCGTGCCAGGGGTGCGACGCCGCCTTGCGCGCCAGCACAAGAAAGGTCGCCTGGAACACGTCCTCGGCATCCTGATCCTGGCGGAGCGCCCGCCGGCAGACTCGCCAGACCAGAGCGCTGTGGCGTCGCACCAGGGTCGTGAAGGCATCCTGGTCGCTCCAAACGGCGAAGCGACGGAGCAACTCGCGGTCGGACAGTTGATCGTCGGGACGCGTCCCAACGAGGCGGCGGATGTGTTGCAGCAGGACGACCGGCGCGGGGGAGGTCATGAGGATGTCTCCGGGGAGGGCGCAATACATCTAACTTATCATGCCGTCCGCGCCGCGAAAGTGTTCACCTTTTTGGCGTCGATGCCGCGCAGTAGCTCCCCACCGCGCCGCCTCGCGGAGCAATGCTACATCGGCGTGAACTCCATCGGCCTGCTGGATGAGCTGGTGACGTTTCACCGAGCGCTGATGGCGGAGCAGGTCAAGGAACTGCACGCGAAAATGGAATTAAGCCGCGGACGGCCCGGCGGCGAGCTTCGCGGCGACCCGTGCGGCCTCGATCAGGCTGGTGGGGTCGGCGATCCCCTTGCCGGCGATGTCGTAGGCGGTGCCGTGGGCGACGCTGGTCCGCACCAGCGGCAGGCCGGCGCTGATGTTGACCGCCCGCAGCCCGCCCAGCAGTTTCAGCGCGATGTGCCCCTGGTCGTGATACATCGCCACGACGCCGTCGAAGGCCCCGCCGCGCGCCCGCACGAACAGCGTATCGCTGGGCCACGGCCCGCTGGCGTCGATCCCCTCCGCCCGGGCCGCCTCCACGCCGGGGCGGATGATCGTCGCCTCCTCGTCGCCGAACAGTCCGCCGTCGCTGGCGTGAGGGTTCAGGGCCGCCACGCCGATCCGCGGCCGTCGTCCGAGCAGTCGCCGCAGCAGGTCGTCGAGGAGGCGCGCCTTGTCGAGGACTGCGCCCGGCGACAGGTGGCGGAAGACGTCGCGCAGGGCCATGTGCAGCGTGACGTGTACCACGGCGAGGCCGTCCTGGTAGAGCACCATCGCGAACCGGCTCACGCCGCAGCGCTCGGCGAGGATTTCGGTGTGTCCCGGGTGGCGGACACCGGCCGCGTGCAACCCCTCCTTGTGCAGCGGCGCCGTGACGATGCCGTCCGCCTCGCCCGCCAGCGTTCGGTCGATGGCCGCACACAGAAAGTCATACGCCGCCTGGCCGCCGGCCGCCGTCACGCGGCCCGGTTCCACCGCGCTCAGGTCGGCGGCGGTGGCCGACAGGCAGGGGACGACGGTCTCGGTGGGCGGCACTTCCGCGGGGCTGCCGACCGCGACGACCTCGAGCGGCACGCCGACCACCCGCGCGGCGCGGCGGAGCCAGGCGGGATCGCCGACGACGACGGGACGGCAGTGGGCGTGCAGCTGGCCCCAGCCGGCGGCGATGATCTCCGGGCCGATGCCGGCCACGTCGCCCATTGTGATGAGGAGTCGAGGGAGCAGATTCGGTTTGCGTTGGGTCATCGTGAGGTTACAGCTTCCGCGCCAATCGGACGATCAATCGTTCCAACAACACGCGCTCGGGCAACTGGCTACCGCCCTTCATGCCGAGGTCCACCTCGAGCAGCCAGTCGTACAACCGCGCCAGGCGGCGCCGGCCGAGGTGGCGCATGTGGGCCTCGACCTTTCCGGCACGATACCCGTGGACGCCCAGCTCCGCCAGCGCCGCCGGCAGCGTTTTCCCCTGGGTGTGCAGCCGGCCGGCGCGGGCGAGCAGCCGCATCTGATAGCTGAAGGCGCCGAGGATGGCCTGCGGCGCCTGGCCCTGGTCGAACAGGCGGTCCAGCACCGCCAGCGCCTCGCCCCCTTTCCCGGCGGCGATGGCGTCGAAGATCGTCCAGACTTCTTCGGCACGGCTTTGGCCGACGAGCTTATCGACGTCAGCCGAGTCGATCCGGGCGGCTTCGCCGGCGTAGGCGGCCAATTTCGCCAGTTCCTGATCCAGCAGACCCATCTCGGGGCCGATCAATTCGACCAGGAGCTGCGCCGCCGGCGCCGCCAGTTGCTTGCCCTGCTGGGCCAGGCACCAGCGCACGCACCACTCGGGCAAGCGCGCGGCGGCGGGGGCCTTGCAGACGAGGGTGCCGTTGCTGTCGATCAGCTTCGCGAGCTTCGTGGTGGCCGGCCACGAATTCACGTGCAGGACCAGCACGCCCGAGGACGACGGCTCGGCGACGTACTTCTCCAGCGCCGCCCGGTTCCTCGTCACGAACGGGTCGGCCCCCTCGACGACGACGAGGCGGTGGCCGCCGAGGAAGGGGAGCGTGTGCAGCTCATCGTGGACGGCGGACCAGACGGCCTTGTCGCCGGCGTGAGACGAGTAACCGAAGCCGTCCCCGTCGCCGAGGATCGACAGGCGCAGTGCCCGCGCCACCTGCCGTTTGAGGAAGTCCTCGTCGCCGGCCAGGACGTACACCGGTTGCGGCTTGCCCTTGCGGGGCCGCTCGAGAAAGGCCAGGCTGTCCATTCCTAGATCGTCCGGAGTCGGTCGTGTGAAGTCAAGGGACGTGTTGTCCCCGCACGAGGCAGGGCCGGCCTGGAAAAAGTGGAATCTCACAACCGTACGGGTGCGATTGGGCAGTAGTAGGATAGAGCGCGGCCAAGGCGGAGGAGACGGGCTCGGCCTTTTATACCTGAGGCGCGCTCAGCCGCACGTTCATTGCGAGCGCGCCTCACATTCTTACCCTTCCGCCGGCCGCCTCTTTCCCCCTCCGGTAACATCGCGGAGGCGCGCCGATGGCAGCCCAGGTTCTGGTTGTTGACGACGACGTGGCGACCCGCGCGGCGCTTCTCATGACCCTCCAGTGCGAGGATCACGCGGCGGACGCCGTCGCCGACGGCCGCGCGGCGCTGGCCTACCTGCGCTCCCACCCCGCCCCGCGCCTGATTCTCCTTGACCTGATGATGCCGAGGATGGACGGCTGGCAGTTCCTCGTCGAGCGGCGGCGGGAGGCGGCGCTGGCCGCGATCCCGGTCGTCCTTTTCACCGCCGCGGGCGGCATCGACGCCCCGGCCGCGAGGGCGCTGGGGGCCGACGACGTGCTCCACAAGCCCGCCGATATCTCTGCCGTCCTCACCGTCGTCCGCCGCTACTGCTGACGGGCGCGCGCTACGCCGGCCAGGTCTGCGAAGCGCCATCGACGCGGATCACCTGCCCGCTGATGAACCGCCCCGCGTCCGAGGCCAGGGAAAGAAATGGGACGCAGCTCGTTGTTGCACTTTTCTCCTGTCAATGGAAAACGAGCTGCGTCCTCTTGTTTTCTTATTGTTCTTCAGGTACGTTCACCGCTTTGTACAGCGGTGGGGACGGGCGAGAAGTATCGACGATGCGGAGCGGTTCCGGCGAAGAAGTGTCCCTGAGAAAACTAGTTCGCTCTTCTCCACGGGGGGGGCCGGCCGAAAAACCAACAAGTGGAACCAGCGCGGATCGATCGTTCAAGAAGGAAGCGTCATGTGGACTCTCCGGCAAAGCACTCCGCTGCGGAAAAACCGTTATCTCGGGACTTTGTTACTGGGGTTGGCCCTGGGGCTGGGAAGTGATTTCGGGTCGGCCCAGGCTCAGCAAGCAACATTCCCCGCGCAGCCAATCCGTGACCTGACGGCGGGCATCAGTGCCGTCTTGCCCGCGGCCCCGGTCGTGGCCGTCCGCGGTCAGCCGCTCACGTTCTCCCTCACCGCCAGCGAGACCGGCCAGCCGGCCACGACCAGCTTCAACTACAGCATCAACTGGGGCGACGGCACCTCGACGAAGCCCGACACGCAGTCCGCCTCGGGCCCCACGGGAACGCCTGCCTATCACGCCTACACGACCTCGGGGAACTACACCATCACGGTGACGGCCACGGACGCGGCCGGCCTGGTCAGCCCGAAGGCGGCCACGCTCGGTGTTACCATCCAGGCGGGGGCCGTGGAGGCCGACCCCGGCGACCTGACCCAGAAGGCCAACCCGGTGTCTTTGTGTGATGCCTGCCAGCACATGCAAACACCAGCAACATGCCCCGCGCAGCCAATCTGTGACCCAGTGGGCAACATCCCCAATTTCTTCGGCGACTTCTTCGCTCGCGGCGCCCAGGTGGTCCGCCGCATTCCTGGCACCAGCATTCCTGGCACCACCACCTCCACCCAGACTTTGACGTTCACCGGGGGCGCGGACGGCACCAATTTCGAGGGCGGCCCGGTTGGAACACCGGTCTCGTTTGCTAACATTGGGTTTGGCACAATCACTGGCCCCAGAGGCCCTTACGGCCCCCTGACTACCGCCGTTACGGGGACCCTTACCGCCTTGCCGAGCACCGTCACCCTGAATCAAAACACCGAACTGACGGGCCTGATCGACGCGAAGTTCCCTGGAGCTGTCTTCGGCAACGGCACGGGCGATGCTAATTCGGGAAACTTTCTCTACAACTACCTGCTCACCACCGGCCACATCACCCCCGGCTCCACCACCCCCGGTCAGGTCGTCGTCGTCAACCTTCCCGACCCCTCCGGCGGTGGTCTCGTCGGTCGCAACAACTTCTTCGACAACGGCAGCCCCGTGCCACAAGATCGCGTCTACTTCTTCTACAACCAAGTTGGCGATTTTCGCGGTCTGGGCACCGAGTTCAGCGTCAACCGCTACGTTTTCGGTGGGGAAAAAACCTTCTTCGACGGCCGCGTGTCGGTCGAGGTCCGAGTCCCCTTCGCTGGCACCGCGAACAGCGACCAGACCGCCGGCGACAATCTCTCGGTGGGCCACACGGAGTTCGGCAACCTTGGTCTGGCCCTGAAAGCTGCCCTGGTTCGCACCCCCAATTTCCTGGTCTCCGCCGGCCTGGGATTGAGCCTGCCGACTGCCAACGATTCGCGACTGTTTCTGAATGGCCAACCGGACATCGAGATTCAGAACCATGCCACGCTGCTGCAGCCCCTGCTGGGCATCGCCTGGGCGCCCAATGATCGTTTCTATTCGCAGCTGGGGTTGCAATTCGACTTTGATCCCTCGGGCAACCCGGTACTGGCGCGCGATACCAACAACAGTCTGAATCGTGCCGGCGTCCTTCACGATCAGAGCTACGCCTTGCTGAGTGGCGCCACGGGCTACTGGCTCTATCGAAATAACACCGGCTGGCTCACGGGAGTGGCCCTGCAAGGTGAATTGCACTACGACAGTTCCTTCGGCCCACAGCATTCCGTGCAAGCTGGCAACATCCTCGTTGCCGACCTCACCAGTCGCATCAACGTGCTGAACGCCACCGCCGGGGTGATTATGAATGTCGGCCAAAGCGCCTCCCTGTCCGTGGGCGGCTCGGTTCCCCTGACCGGCGAGCGCCTTTACGAATGGAGCGTGATCGCTCAGTTCAACTACCGGTTTGGCCCCCGTGTCCGGTGACCGCAGAAAGTTCCAGGGGGCACAAAGGGCAGGGGGCACAACGGGGACGCATCTCGTAAAGACATAATGTCTTTACGAGATGCGTCCCACTTTCGGTCGGGCCTGCCCTCCTCACCGTCGTCCGCCGCTACTGCTGACGGGCGCGCGCTACGCCGGCCAGGTCTGCGAAGCGCCATCGACGCGGATCACCTG
>DATFNV010000234.1:0-9744 GCA_035266225.1 Gemmataceae bacterium | reverse complement strand
GACGCGCTTCACGGCCCACCACGCCAGGGGACGGTCATCGACGCGCCGCCGCGCCCCCGCCGACCGATCCACGGCAGGAAGATAATGCCGGTCGTGAAAGTGTCCCAACAAGCGGCTCGAGGCCCGTACAGCAAGCAGGGCCAGCACCGCCAGCGACCACAATTCGACGCCGGCCGCCACGGGCCAGGTCGCTTCCAGCCCGTGCCGGTGGCAATCGCGCACCACGGCGAAGGGGTTGTAGTCGAAGAACGCGTCCACCCGTCCCGCCAGAAACGCGGTCAGTCCCGAGGGCAGCCGTGAGCCCCACGCCACCAGCCGCTCGGCCCCGAGAACGCCGGCCCCGAGGTAAACGACGATCAGGACGAGGAGGACGCGCTCGCCCCAGCGGCGAACCTGCGCCGGCTCGTAGGCCCAGACGACGAGGCCGAGGCCGGTGATGGCCCCCCAGGTGAGCGGCGGGACCAGCAGCGGCAGCAGCATCGACGGCCGCAGCAGGCCAGGGGCGACGAGGACGGCCAGCACCGGCAGGCCGGCGAGCGTGACCAGGGCCAGCCGGGCGAGGCCGACCAGCGCCTCGGCCAAGAAGACGCGGCGCGGGTGGAGCGGGCTGACCAGGAGGAACTCGAGGGCCTGGCTGCGCGGCAACTGCGTCAGGCGCCAGCCCAGCAGGACGGCCCCCTCGACGATGCCGGCGACCAGGAGCAGCGGTCCAAGGAGCGTGGCGGCTTCGTAGCTGGCCCCGGCCGCGCTGACGGCCCAGAGCCCGCCGCCAAGGACGCCGAGGTGGGCGACGACGGCACGGCGAAATGTCTGCTGCCGGCCGGGCGAGCGCGCGGCCTGGATGAAGAAGGGGGTGAGCATGCGCGGTGTCCCGGGGCCGCTTGCGGCTTGGCGTTCGTGCGAAGCCGCAAGCGGCCAGGCGGTTAGAGGAACAGCCGTGCCACCCGGTCGATGAACTCGACGCATGAGGGCCAGCGCTCCTCGGCGGCGATGGCCAGCGCCCGGGCGACGATGGGGCGCTCGACAGCCGAGAGCATCGACAGGTTGGGCGGCGGGTGGAAGTAGTCGGGGTGGAAGGTGCGCGGCGGTGGATCGAACGGCAGCCGGCCGCCGCGCAGCTCGCAGTAGCTGACGGCCAGGGCGAACTGATCCGAAAAGCGGCTCAGGCGGCCGCGGAAGACCTCCGGGGCCGCGTACTCGGGCGTGCCGCTGGGGCGGTGCGGCACCACCGGGCCGCTCATCAGGGCGGCCAGGCCGAAGTCGGCCAGCTTGACCGTTTCGCCGAACAGCATGAGGTTGCTCGGCTTGACGTCGCAGTGCTGGATCGACACGGTCTTGCCCTCGACATGGTGCTGGCGGGCGTTGAGGAAGTCGAGGGCGGCAGCGGCCTGCGACAGCAGCAAGCAGGCGTGCTCGGGAATGATGACGCAGCCCGTCTCGGTGCGGGAGGTGGCGTTCAGGTCGGCGAGGGTGCCGTCGGCCCGCTCCATGGCAATGACGATGTAGCCAAGGTGGCACCAGACGCGATCGATGCGAAGGAGGTTGGGGTGCAGGAGTTGGCGGATCGCCTGCAAGGAGCGCAGCTCACTGGGGGTGGCCTGCTCGCGCTCGGCGGGCAGGAACTTGAGGGCACAGAGGGTGCCGTCGGCGGCCTCGGCCTCCCAGACCTCGGCGAAGCTGCCGTACCCGAGCAGGCGGCGGAGGCGATAGCCCGGGAACGGCTCCAGCCCCGTCTGGAGCGGCACGGTGTGGCGCACGATAGCGACCTCTTCCTGACATCCGTCTGGACACTCGCTCCGCGGGACGGGACGCGGCTCACCGTTGGACTCTACGTTCCTCCCGGGCCAAAGTCAAAACGGCCGGCCGCTCGCCTTGCGATGGCCGCCGGCGTGGATTACGCTGAAACCACTCCGCTCCCGGACGGACAGCATCAGGGAGGGCGGCGCCATCACCGGAGGAGTCATGACCGAAAGCGAAGAACAACCGCGACCCGTCCGACCGCTCGTGCCCTGGATGGCCGTCCTCGGAGCCGCCCTACTCGGGGCCGGCGCCTTCTGCCCGGCGGTGGTCGAGCCCTCCGGGGAGGCGTTGAGTTACCGCGCCTTTCAGACCGCCGACGGCAACGTGGTCCTTGGGGCGGCGGCGGCGTCGTTCGTGCTGACGTGGGTGTTCCGCTGGTATCGCGGGTTGTTCGTGACGGCCGGCGTGGCGCTGTTCATGATCGGGGCGACGCTGCTCAAGGTGACGCGGGCGGGATATGGTCCGTCAGCCCTGGCGTGGGGATGGCTGCCGCTGGCCGCCGGCGCCGTGTTGCTGCTGGCGGCGGCGATCACGGCCCAGAAAGATCGTCCCCCCCGCGACGAGGAAACAAGTACCGAGGAGGAAGGCGACCCGGAAGTGTGATCCTCCAGCCGCTTGCGGCTTAGCGGATTCCAGGCTTCCGCTAAGCCGCAAGCGGCTTGTGCAACAGACCCTCAGCTCACCCATTGAAGCGGCGCCTATTCGTGCGGGGTCATTCGGGCCAACGACTCCCGCGTGTCGTTGACCAGCGACACGATTCCCGACATTAGCCCCTCACCCTTCAGCCCGCCGTTGGCGAAGTCCTGCAGCGCCCGACTCTTCAGGTCCAGCAGCCGCTCCTCCAAGTAAACCCGACGCGCCATCGGGTCGGCGGGGGCGTCCGGGTCGGCCTCCTGGCCGCGGGCGATCAATTCCAGCCGGCGAATCTCCTGATAGTACGACTCGAAGCGGCGCAGCTGGCGGAGGCGCAGGTAGCCATACACCGCCACCACGCCCGAGGCGAAGGCGCCCAGGCCGCCGGCCGCCTTGCCCAGGCCGGAGAGCAGGTCCGGCGTCAGCAGCGGCTCGTTGCGGCGCATGAAGCGCTCGGCGCCGACGTGCAACGGGAACTGAGGCACCTGGCTGCGCAACGGCAGCGGACGGGCCAGTCCCGCGATCGGCTCCTCGAACACCGTCTCCGCCATCCGGGCGACCCCCTCGGGCTCGGTCGGCGCGTAGGCGATCAGCAGCAGCGGCGCGGCGATGGTGCGGCACGGCTTCTCGGGGACCGGCGGATCGACGTTGTACGTGTACGCCGGGATGTCGATCGCCGAGAAGCTGGCCCGGTCGATGCGGACCTCGCCCGTCTCGGTGGGGCGGATGCGGTCCAGGCAGTAGGCTTCGGCGAAGGGCAGGGCGACCAGGCGGTAACCGGCCAGCACCACCAGGTCGCGGGCCAGGATCGACGGCAGGCTGGAGAGCAGGAAGACCGCGTCGGGCAGGTCGCGCACCGCGCGCTCGCACTCGGCCCCGGTCAAGCCGCGTAGGCGCTCCAGCTGCTGCCGCAGTTCCTGGGGCGAGGACTCCTCGGCGGTGTAGTCGCCGGGGCGGTCGGCGGCGCGGGCGCGCAGCCCGGCGAAGGCGAGCACGTCGCGGGCCAGGAAGTGAAGGGAGGTGGTCGCCGGACCGAGGCAGACGCGCTGGCCCTTCAGCCCCCGCACCCCCTCGGCCGCCAGGTCGGGGCGGGTCAGCAGTTGCAGCGGCTCCGGCGACAGGGCGACCACCTGGCGCACGTTGGCGTACTCGCGGCGGGCCACCCCGCCGGGCACCAGGGCCAGGTCGATGGGGTTGGGCTGATCGACCAGCTCGATCGCGTCCAGGGAGCCGTGGGGCTCCCTCGACAGCACGACCTTCAGGCCGTGGCGGTCGGCTTCCTGGGCGATGCGCTCGGCGAGCAGGGCGCGATTGGGATCGAGGTCGATGAGCATGTTGACGCGGTAGGTGCGCTTCTCCCAGGGGCGGAGCAGCAGCACGCCGCCGATGGCGATGAAGGTCACGCCCAGCAGCAACAGCTCGGCCTTCCAGAGCCAGCCGGTCAGGTGCCTGCGGGCCGGGACGCTCGGCGAGGGGGAGAGAGTCATTGTTGTGCTCATTAGTCATTAGTCATTAGTCATTAGTATACTCGCGCCATTCGGTTTCCAGTTGTTTAGCGGCCGCCCTCGGGGCGGCGCTCCCAGCGCGCCGCCCCGAGGGCGGCCGCTAAACGTCTAATGACTAATGACTCATGACTGGGAAGAAAATGCGCCGCCGCGAGTGACACTTCACGCCCTCCGGTGCCCATCTCACCACGGAGGCCGTGTGCCGAAATTGAGAAAATTCGGTGAAGATTGCTGTTGCACGGCAGAGAGCTTGCGAGTCCAATAACCTCGTTCCCGTCTCCAACCCAACCCGCATCCCGATGGGCCGGCATTGGTCCCCATGCTGGAGGAACGCCTTATGTCCACCGCTCCCGCAGCCCAGGTGTGCCCGCTTTGCGCCGGGCCGCTGGCCGACGACCGTCAACCCTGTCCGCAGTGCCACGCCTCGCCCGAGTGGGTCGAGATGGGGCTGGCCCTGGACTTCACCCTGCGCCGCTTCGAGGAGTGGCACAAGCAAGGGCGCATCGGCCAAAAGCACTTCCGCGAGTTGTCCGACTCCTACGCGCACCAGCGCGAGGTGTGTGGCCGGATGGCGCGCGAGGGCCAGCCGGTCCCGGACAACGCCTCGCTGCCGTCGCGCCTGCGCTGCTGGAGCTGCCCCGCCTACAGCGACCCGCCGCCGGACTATTGCGCCGAGTGTGGCGCCCCCTGGGACCTGCCGGCCGCCCGCTCGCTGCGCTTCTGGACCTTCCTCGCCCGGGAGATCGACCGCCAGAGCGACGCCGGCCGCCTGTCGCTCAACGTGGCTCACGACCTCAAGGCCGAGGTGCGCGAGCGCCGCAACGCCCTGTGTCAGAAGCTGGAGAAGCAGCGCCTGTCGGCCGTCACCGCCGCCGCCCCGGAAGACGCGGCCCGCTCGACGAAGCGGCGCCGGGCTCCCGACCTAGAGGAGGCGCCCGCGGTCCCCGCGGCCCCGCGGCGCTCCGCCTGGGAGATCCTCCTCGACCCGCGCACGATCCAGTGGCTTCTCTGCCTGGGCGGCGCCCTGTTCGTGGTCGGCCTGGTGATCTTGCTGGCGGTGGAAAAGTTCTTCGAGAACGCCTCCTTCGTCGCTGTGCTGCTCGGGGTCGCCAACGCGGCCGTGCTGGGGGGCGGGTGGGCAATCATCGCGCGCACCCGCTACCAGACCGCCGGCCGCGCCCTCACTCTCCTGGCGTGCCTCGTCATGCCGCTGAACCTGTGGTTCTACGACTACAACCACCTCATCGAGTTCGACCACAACCTTTGGGTCCCCGCGCTGGTCTGCTGCGTCCTGTACGCCGCCTCGGCGCTGCTGCTGCGCGACCACCTGTTCGTCTACGTCCTGTTCGGCGGCATCGCCCTGACCGGGCTGCTGATCCTGGCCGACCGGCACCATTTTCACGAGATTGCCCTGCCGTCAACGCTGCTGGTCGTGCTGGGGTTGATCGGCCTCCACCTCGAGCGTGCCTTCCCACAAGAGGAGGACGGACCGTTCACGCGCCGGCGCTTCGGGATGGCCTGTTTCTGGAGCGGGCAGGCGCTGCTGGGGGCCGGCCTGCTGCTGCTGCTCGGCGGGCAGGTGGCCGGCTGGCTGCACGGGCCGTTCCTTCAAGGCCTGGGGCTGGCGGAGGCGCCGGACATCTACACCGTCGATGGGCTGCAACTGCTGGCCATCCTCCTGGTGCTGGCCGGCACCTACGCCTACGTCTACTCCGACGTGGTGGTGCGGCGGGTCGGCGTCTACATGTACCTCGCCGTGTTTACGCTGCTGTGGGCCGAGGCGCTCGTCGTCCGCTTGCTGCACCTGTCGGTCGCGATGGAGGCGGTCATCGCCGTGCTGGCGCTGACGGCGCTGGCCCTCAACCTGCTCTACCGGGCGACGGCGGCCCGCGCCTCCGGCACCCTGGCCCGGGCCATGCCGCCGCTGGGGGTCTTCCTGGCCACCCTGCCGGTGGCCCTGGGCGCCCTGCTCCACTTCCGGGCCACCAACGCCGCCATTAAAGAGCTCTGGTCCTATGACATCACCTGGTGGTACGTCGGCGCCATGGCGCTGACGGCCGTGAGCTGCCGGGTCGGCGCCTACCTGTACCGGCATACGCTGCCGTGGGTGTCGATGGTGTACTTCTTCGGCACGGCGGCGGCGACGCTGGCCGGGGCCGCCGGGTTGCTCTACCTCGTTGACCTGAAGGCCTGGGACCGGCAGGCCACGATCCTGATGCTGGTGCCGATCCTCTACCTGATCGCCTCGCGCGTCTACCGCGGCCACACGGCGGAACGGCCACTGATCTGGGTGGCGCACGCCGCCACCGCCTTCATGGTCCTCGGCGTCCTCACCGCCTCGCTGCAGATCACGCCGCAGGTCGCGACGGGCAGCAGCTTCTTCGAGCCGACGACCCGTTCGCCGTCGAACCTGCTGTGGGCGGCGTTTTGTGCCGAGGCGGCGCTCTTCTACGGCCTGGCCTCGGGGCTGCGCAAGGAAGGTTGGACCATCTACCCGGCGACGGCGATGGCCTGCGGCGCCGTCTGGCAACTCCTGCTCTACTCGAACGTCATCACCCCCGAGTACTACGCGCTGGCCTTCGCCCTGCTGGGCTTCGCCCTGCTGGTGGCCTACCGCTTGGCCCTGCTGGAGCGCTTCGAGAAGGGCGGGCTGGCGCCGGCGGCGTTCGGCAGCGCCAACGCCCTGATGTCTCTGGCGTTCCTGGCGGCGGCGCTGCTGGCGCTGAGCCGGCTGGCCGCGAAGGAGTCGAGTTGGTCGCTGGCCGGGCTGCTGCTGGCGCTGGCGGCGCTGAGCCTTGCGGCGTCGTGGCTGGTGCGGCACCCGGTCTGGCGGCCGTGGTACGTCGTCATGGGCATCGCCGAGGCGCTGCTCATGTTCGTCGCCGTCGAGATGGCCTGGGACCTGACGGTCTGGCAAAAGGCCGAAATCTTCTCGGTCGTCGTCGGCGTGGTGCTCCTGATGCTGGGCCACTGGGGCTGGCACCGCGAGCAGGCGCCCGACACGGCGCGGCAGAGCGAGTCGGTGTCGCTCGCCCTGCTCTTCGGCAGTCTGCTGACGGCGCTGCCGTTGGCCGTGGCCGTGCTGATCCACCGCGGTGGCAGCCATCACTTCTCGAAGCCGGACGAGTTGGGGATGCTGAGCGCGGGCGTGCTGCTGCTGGCGAGCGGCTTCATGCTGCGGCTGCGGTCCACGGCGCTGATCGGGGCTTCCCTGCTGGGGCTGTACCTGCTGACCCTGCCAATGCTCATCAAGAAAATTGCGGAGCTGGAATGGTCGGCGATCTTGCTCATGAGCGGTGGCGGGCTGGTCCTCGGCCTCGGGCTGGTGCTGAGTATCTTCCACGACCGCCTGCGGACGCTGCCCGAGAAGATCAAGCGGCGCGAGGGGATCTTCCGGGTGCTGAGCTGGCGTTGATCGCCGCGGGCGGCCGGCAGGGGCGCCTTTGTCAGGCGCCACCTGCCGGCCGCTCGGCCGCCGGCCCGCCCCCCGGAAGTTGATCGAGCAGGGCGCGGAGGCGCTGCACTTCATCTTCCGCCTGCTTCAGGGCGGACTGTTGTTCGTTCGCTTTCTTCTCCGCCTTGTCGGCGCGCTTCTTCTCTGCATCGGCGCGTTTCTTCTCTTCTTCGGCCCGTTTCTTCTCTTGCCTGGCCTGTCGCCGAGCTTCCTTGAGGCGCCCCTTCAAGTCGTCGAGCTGCCGTGACAGGTCGGCCGGCAACGGGAGCAGCTCGCCCTTGTGCCAGAAGCGCGCCCAACCGTCCAGCAGTGCTACCTCGACCTCCAGCTCCGGGACCGCCAGGCGACCGGCGGCGTTCGGCGTCACCGGCGCGTAGGCGACGCCGTCGTGGTGATACAGGCGCAGGTCGTGCGTCTCGGGGTCGAAGATCAGGTAGTAGGGGACCTTCAAGTCGTTTTGGTACTTCTGGAAGTTGTCCTCGTAGTCCTTGCGCTTGTTGGACGGCGAGACGTATTCCAGCACCCAGAGGACGCGCCCGGACTCGAACGGCAGGTTAAAGCTGCCCATTGCCGCCAGCGGCTCCTCGCTCTCGATCACCATGTTGTCCGGGCAGACCTGCCCGAGGTGGGCGTTGATCGGGTACTGCACCAGCAGCTCGTTGCACAACTGCACGTCGGGGCGGCGCACCTTGAGGACGGCGAAACTCTCGATGGTGATCTCGCGCTGGGCGGCGTGGGGCGTCGCTTCCATGAAGTGCTCCCGGGGGAGGGCCCTCAAGTAGTCCTGGGCCGCCCGCTCGTAGTCCTCCGGCGTCCAGGCCGCGATCGCTTTCTGGGGCATCACTCACCTCCTTCCCCGAGAACACCCTCCGTAACGGCCTCATTATGCGCAGGCGGGCCGAATCGAGCCAGAGCAAGGCCAAGGGCCGCGGAGCGCTCGCGCCGCCGAGGAGGCCGAACCCTTCACTCGCCGGCGATGCCGGTTTCGCAGAAGCGGCGAGCGATCTGCAACACGTGTCCCAGGTCGTGGCACACATAGTAGGCCGGGCAGCGGTAACCCTCGCCGCTCGTCTGGACTTCGACCTCCTCCTCACCGCGCGTCGAGTCGTAGTACACCCAACCGTCGCCGCACTCACGCAGCACATAGTTCCCGTGACCGCCGATGATCTCGAGCGCGGACGACTGCCCCGGGTCGCCCGTCCAGAGCCGGAGCAGCGGCTGGCCGTGCCGGTTCAGCTGCCGGATGCGTGCCTCGATCTGTTCCCAAGTCGGGTCGTCAAGGTAATCGACGGCCATCTGCTCGCCGGCCAGGCTGTGCGGGGCCGTTTCGACGACCTTGACGACAAGCCCGCCCGGCGTCCTCGCGGTCGGGCTGGGGGGCGAGTCGGCGAGCAACCCCAGGTGCCGTGTGACCTCGGTGGAGTCCGGCGTGCCCGCGCTCGGCGCCGGATCAGGCTGCCTTCGGGCGGCCCGGGCGAGCGCTGGCAGCAGTTCGATCCAGAACCGGTGGCGGATCGGATTTCCGCCCGCATACACGACCTCGCCGTTCACCACCAGGCGATACTGGACCTGCCGGAGGCCGCCGCTCAGGAAAAAGTAGAGGATCACCAGCGTGCCGATCGGGGGACAGACGGCGGCCAGCAGGACGATCAGGAAAAAGCTGAGCAGTGCCTGGCCGGAAGGGTCTTGCAAGGAAACGTCGTCGATCTCGGTGAGGGGAATGGCGCGGCGGTGAAAGCTGGAGTAGAGCCGCCTGTTGGTGAGCAGGAGGCCGGCCTTGCCGTTGCGGAGCAGCGAGGTGTCGATGACCGCCAGGGGCGTTTCCGTGGCGTCCAGGTCGTAGGCAAACCGGGCCGCCGCGTTGGCGAGGTGGTCGGCCCGGAAGCACCCCAGGCGTCGGAGGACGCCTTTCGCGCCGTGCCGTTCGGCCATCTCGCGCACCAGCGCCTCGGCCTGCTCTGGTGGCACGGTCACATCGCAGTCTGGGATGGTTTCTTCGCAGTCGCTGTCCACGGGTTCGTCCGGCTGCCGGCTGCCGTGGTGTCCTGGCCTCGGTCCTCCCACGAGTTCCTTGATTCCCCAGCCGACGCACAGAAGGCCAAGGAGTCCCGGAATTGCCGACAGGGCGAAGCAGCCAGCCGGAACCGCGGCGGGACCACCCGTGAGCAGGCTCACCACGGCGGCGCCACCGGGCACGCACAGCAGGAGGCCGGGGATGATGAACACCGCCGCGAACACCGCCCGCTCCAAGAACGACGTCGGGGGCGTGTAGCGCGTCAGACAGGTGCGGCACATGCGGTGACGGCCCCGCTTCTCGTAGTCGGGACTGCCGCATTTCGGACAGACCGGGCT
>DATFNV010000233.1:0-2651 GCA_035266225.1 Gemmataceae bacterium | reverse complement strand
GGCTACCGGCCGACGCTGAACGCCTACCTGTGGGCGGACGCGCTGGCCATCGCCCGCATCGCCGAGCTCGCCGGCGACGGGCGGACCGCCGCCGCGTACCGGGCCAAGGCCGACGGGCTGAAGCAGAATCTGCTGGAGAAGCTCTGGGACCCCAATCGACAATTCTTCTTCCACATGTTCCGCCGGGACGAGGAGGCCGACGGCTTCAAGGTCAAGGCGCTCACGCTGACGCACCAGACCGGGCGCTTCGCCGGCAGTCCCCACGGCCGCGAGCTGATCGGCTACGTCCCCTGGCAGTTCGGCCTGCCGGACGGCGGTAAGGGCTACGAGGCCGCCTGGAAGAAGCTGATGGCCGAGGACGGTTTCGCGGCCCCGTTCGGGCCGACCACGGTCGAGCGCAACGACCCGATGTTCGTGCTCAAGCAGACCTGCTGCTGGTGGAGCGGACAGTCCTGGCCCTACGCCACCAGCCAGACGCTCAAGGCCCTGGCGACCCTGCTGCAACAGTATGAGCAGGACGTCGTCTCGAAGGCGGACTACCTCAAGCTGCTGACGACCTTCGCCACGACGCACCGCAAGGACGGCAAGCCGTACCTCGCCGAAGCGTGCGATCCGGACATCGGCTCCTTCGCCGGGCACGACACGTACAACCACAGCGAGCACTACTTCCACTCGTCGTTCACCGACCTCATCATCACCGGCCTCGTCGGCCTCCGGCCGCGTGCCGATGACACGGTCGAACTCTTCCCGCTGGCCCCCGAAGCCTGGGATTACTTCGCCCTCGACCGGGTGCCCTACCGCGGCCGGTCGCTGAGCGTGCTGTGGGACCGCGAGGGCAAGCGCTACGGCCGCGGCGCGGGCTTGCGAATCCTGGCGGACGGCGAGCAGGTCGCCGCGTCGCCGCGGCTGGAGCGCCTGACCGGCGAGTTGCCCCCCGCGCCGAAGGGGAAGAAGCCCGGGCCGAGGCAGGTGAACTTCGCCGTGAACAACGACGGTTATTATTTCCCGCGGGCGACGGCCTCCTACACCCACCCAAGGACGTCGGTCGCCAAGCTGGTGGACGGCAACTACTGGTACTCCGCCTCGCCGCCGAATCGCTGGACGGCGGCGGGCTCGCCGAACGCGGCCGACTGGTGCGCCATCGACTTCGGCACCCCGCGGCGGATCCACACCGCAAAGCTTTATTTCCTGGATGATGGGGCCGTCGTCGTCGCGCCAGCCGCGCTGGAGCTGCAAACCTGGGACGGGAAGGAGTGGCGGCCGGTCCCGAACCAGACCCGTTCCCCGCGGCAACCGGCCGGCCGCCGGGCGAACTGGATTCGCTTCCCCGAACTGGAGACCACGACAGTCCGCGCGCTCTTCCGATACGCCGGCAATGGCCGGGCCGGCCTGACGGAGTTCGAGGTGTGGGGCGACGCCGACCGACCGGTTCCCCCCGCGCCGCCGCCGGCCGGCAACCTGGCGTACAACCGCGGCCGCCGGCCGTTCCCGAAGGCGTCCGCGTCGTTCACCTCACGGTTCGACAAGGTCGAGATGGCCAACGACGGCAAGGTAAGCTTCGCCCCCAGCCCGCACAACCGCTGGACCAGTTACGAGTCGCCCAACGCCAGCGATTGGCTGGAGATTGACTTCGGCAAGCCGCAGCAGGTCGGCCGCGTGGAATTCGCCCTGTACGACGACCGTGGCGGCGTCCAGGCGCCCGCGTCGTACACGGTGCAAATCTGGAACGGAAGGTCCTGGCCGGAGGTCCAGGGCCAGGAGAAAACGCCGAAGGTCCCCGCCGGCGGCCAGTTCAACGAGGTGCGCTTCGCGCCGGTGAAAACCGCGCGGCTGCGAGTCGTCTTCGTCCACCGCGGCCGGGCGCGGAGCGGCGTGACGGAAATCCTCGCCTGGGCGGAATGACGCCTGGGGTGTGTTGTTTTTCCCGATTGATTCACCTCTTCACGCGCTTGTGGACGACGAGAGTCTGCGAACCGGACGCGGTCTTGAACTGCATCGGCCGCTTCTTCCCCTCGGGGTCGAAGCAGACCTTCAGCGTGTCCCCGCTTATCTCGTAGATGCCCAGTATGACCGCTCCCTTGTTCGGGCCCTCGGTCACCGCCACATCAAGGGTCTTCGGTGACTTGGACGGGTCGAGCTTCTGCGTGGCGGCTTCGATCACCTCGTCACCCTTCTTGACAGCATACTTGTCTCCCTCGAAGGTGACCGTGATACCCTCGAACTCGGCAGCCGGTACCTCCTTGCCGCCGGCTTCGACGGACTCGAACGTCCAAGTGCCCTGGAACTTCTTGAGTTCTTTCTCGACATCCGCCTTGTCGTCCGCCCGCGCGCCTGTTCCGCCGGATGCGGTGAGTACGAGGGTGCAAAGCAGTATCACAAGTGCAATTCGCATACGTGTTTTCCTTTGCCTGCACTGATGACCATGGTGTGGCCGAACGCCTGAATCAAGCCGCGCCGCGAAGCGGCATCGGCTCGAATGAATTGTTAGCAGCTACAAGGGCTCACCGAGATACACGGTGTGCCCTTGGTCGTCCTGGATAACGAGCTCTCTCGTGCCCCAAGGTGTTTCATGAACGTCCTCTACTAAGTGATCCGTTGCCGCCGAACTTGTGATTCTCTCACGAAAACGCATCGATCATGACAGGCCAAAG
>DATFNV010000232.1:0-5900 GCA_035266225.1 Gemmataceae bacterium | reverse complement strand
TGAGGATGCTGAACGGCCCCTCCTTGCCGCTGTTGATCGCCGTCGCCACGGACATGCTCCCAATGACAAGGAACTTTCCTCCCGGAGGCGCGGCGAGAGCGCTCCCCTTACGATCCCGTTTGCGGACCTCCTTCCCCGTCTCGACCGACCATTCCGCGATCACCTCGGGCGCGTAATTCGGCACGAAAAGGCCGTCAAACGTGTTCCCCTCCGAGCCGATCCCGCCCGTGAGCAGGGAGCGGCCGTCGGACGTGAAGGGCACTGTCGTGACGCGGCCCGCGCTGGCGCGGATCAGGTGCCGCTCTTCCCTTTTCGCCACATTCCACACGCGGGCGCTGCCGTCCTCGCCGCCCGAGGCCAGCAAGTTCCCGTTGGGGCCGAAGGCAACAGCGAACACAGCCCCCTTGTGACCGGCAAGGGAGCCCATCTCGCGGCCGTCGGCGAGGTCCCAAAGTCGTACGCGTCCGTCGGCGCCGGCCGAGGCCAGGTGCCGGCCGTCGGGTGACACGGCCAGGGCGAAGGTGCCGCCCTCGTGTCCGGACAGCGCGGGCAATTCTTTCGTCGTCGCCATGTCCCAGCGGCGCACCTTCCCATCCCGTCCCGCGGACAGAGCGGCCTTTCCATCCGGCGTGAACGCCACGGCATGTACTTCGCCCTCGTGCGCGTAGAGTCGCTTTGGCTCCGACCCCTGCGGGGGAGCCGAAGGGACCGCCGGGTGAGGCTTGACCTCCTGGCGCCGCGCCTCCAGGCGCACCAGCGCGGCCCGCGCGGCCCGGGTGCGGGGCCCCGACTCGCCGCCCCGTGCTAGTCCTTCGAGAAACCCCTCGGCCGCCGGGGTACCCATCTGCTCCAGCGCCAGCACCGCCCGCAAGTCGCGCAGCATGGCGGAGTCGCGATTCTTGCCCTCAAGCGCGGCTAGCAACTCCTCCAGCCGGCGGAGCCGTTCGGCCTCCTTCTCACCCGCCAGCGCCTTTCGCAGGAGCGGCTCGACCCGCGCCCCGTGGTCGCGCAGCCGCTTCGTCGCCTCCTCGCGCCGGTCGAACTCGTCGTGGCCCAGGTCGGCAATCCAGCGCACCACCTGGCGCTCGTCCACCTCGGCGTCGGGCCGTAGCCGCTCCTTCAGGAAAGGAACGGCTCGATCCGGGGCTGCGGCGAGTGCCCACACGGCGGGGTAGGCGGCGGCAGGTTGCTGTTCCAGTGCCTTCCACAAACTGTCCGCCTTGTCGGCGTTCCACTGCTGGGCGGCGCCGGCCGGGGCGACCGGCCAGGCGAGGACCGTGGCATCGGCGGCGCCCGAGACCAGCGTCCGCCCGTCCGGGGTGAACGCCAGCGTAAGCACCAATCCCGAGTGACCGCGCAGCACGCGGACCACGCCGCCGGTCACCGCCTCCACGACCACGACAGCGTTCTCGGTGCCGCCCAGCGCGAGCAACGAGCCGTCGGGGGAGAACGCGACCGGGTTGGCAAGCACCCAGTGACCTCGGCGGTCCATGTGCTCCGCGAACTGATGCAGTTGACGGCCCGTGGACACGTCCCATAGCTGCGGAGGGTTCCCAAAACTCCCCGAGGTCGCGAGCAGCGCCCCGTCAGGCGAGAAGAGGACATGATCCGGTACATGGCCGCTCGGACAGAAGGTCCGGAGCAGCTTTCCGG
Source organism: Gemmataceae bacterium (assembly GCA_035266225.1). GTDB lineage: Bacteria > Planctomycetota > Planctomycetia > Gemmatales > Gemmataceae > DATFNV01. Next base: position 4,247 of record DATFNV010000232.1, on the reverse strand, counting down.
TCGTCACATCCCAGAGGCGCACCGTGTCGCTCGGCGTGTCAGACGAACGGGCCTCGTCGCTCAGCACGGCCAGGGCCAACAGCCGGCCGTCGGGAGAAAGCGCCATCCCGCCGAGTTCCGGTCCTATCCCCTTATCCGCCGGGAGGGCCAGGCGGTGGAGCAGGCGGCCCCCGGCGTCCCGGACCACCAGGGGAAGGCCCGTGTCGGCATCTCCTTCGAGCGCGGCCACGGTTTGTTCATCCGGGGAAGCCACGAACTGCCGCGCGCGCGGTTGCGCCTTCGGCTCGATCTCCCGGCCGGTCGCCACATCCCAGGTCAGGCCCGCCGTGCTGATCGTGCGGCCGTCCGCTGAAAACGACAGCGTGAGCTTCCAGCGATCCCGGTGCCAGTAAACCCAATCCCCTTTGAACTTCAGGGTCCGCACTTCCGTCCCGCGAACCGCATCCCACAATCGCACGACATCGCCGGCCACAGAGGCGATCAGTTTCCCGTCGGGGGAGACCGCAACGGCATGTACCGCGTTGAGGTTCCCGACGGCAAGTTTCTCCTTGCCGGTTTCGATGTCCCACAGCCGGATCCGCGTGTCGTCACCGGCGCCGCTCGCTATGGTCTTGCCGTCCGGCGATAAGGCGACCGCCCCGGCGCGATCGCGGGTACCCTCCATCATGCGGCGGACGATTTCGCGGCGCGCGACATCGATGACGCACACTTCGGCGCCGGTCACCAGGCGATTGCCGGTCGCGTCGAAGGCGACCGCATTACTGGCCGCCGGGTGCTTGAACGTCGCTTGCCGCTTGCCGGTCAGCGCGTCCCAAAGGCAGACCCGGTACCAACCGGCCGACGCCAGCAATTTGCCGTCCGGCGAGAAGTCGAGGCTGGAAACTTTCCCCTGCTCCTGGTCGGTGATGCGGAAGCGCTCCTTGCCGTTGGCCGCGTCCCAAACGACGAGTGTGTTTTTGGAGTCGTCGCACGCTGCCACGGACTTGCCGTCGGGGCTGAAAGCGAGGGCGCGGGCGAAGTAAGGGATCCCCTCAAAGCGCCGTAGCTCCTTGCCGCTCTCCACGTCGAGGAGGAGAACATTGTCCGGATGGTCGATGCAAAGCAACGCCTTGCCGTCGGGAGAGAACGCCAGCGGCCAAAGGCCGACCTCCAACAGAGTGCGGATGGGCTTGCCGTCGGCCGCGTTCCAAAGTCGAACGGCTTTGCGATCTCCCGCCGTCCCCAGCAACTTGCTGTCCGGTGAGAAGACGACGGTCGTGGCAGTACCTGTGGGTAGCTGGAAGCGTAACTTGCCGCTCTGCGCGTCCCACACGCGCACGAGGCCCTGGGCGTCTGCCGAGGCCAGCGACTTGCCGTCCCGGGAGAAGGAGAGCGAATCGACGCGACTTCCGAGCCGCAGCCGGTCGGTCCCGAGGCGGAACGCGGCGTCGGTCGGCAGCGCGTCGCCGAAGGCGTCGGTGCGTCCTGCCGGCGGGCCGGGCGGCGCGGCCGCGACGGCCGAGGGCGCTGTCAGGGTAAGACACAGAAAAAGGGCTGTGCTGAGAGACGTGCGCACGATTCACCTCCGTTGATAACACGTCGGTCGGGCGCGCCGTGGGATTGATGCTACCGCGCCGCAAACCCTCCGGCGCGACAATTCCGTTCCTTACCTCGGGTCGCATTTCGGCGGCGGCGACAAAGATCCTTGGTTGTCAGAACCATAAGATGCGGTTAGCGACGCTTCGCAGAAGCGTGAGGTCGAACACGCTTCTGCGAAGCGTCGCTAAACAGTACGAGGATCGGCGATGGACGTGGTCGAAACGGTCATGCGGCTGTTCGCCGTCGGCGGCGCGGATGCCTACTTCGGCGAATCCGTCTCGCAGGCGGCGCACGCCCTCCAGTCGGCGCACCTGGCCGAACAAGCCGGGGCGGACGACGCCCTGGTCGTCGCTGCGCTGCTGCACGACGTCGGCCACCTGCTGCACGGTCTGTCCGAGGACGTCGCCGAGCGCGGCATCGACGGCCGGCACGAGCAGGGCGGCGCCGACTGGCTCGCCCGGCACTTCGGCCCGGCGGTTTCCGAGCCGGTGCGTCTGCACGTCGCCGCCAAGCGCTACCTGTGCGCCGTCGAGCCGCTCTACTTCGCGGGACTGTCGCCGGCGTCGCGTCGCAGCCTGGACCTCCAGGGCGGACCGTTCGACGCGGATGGGGTGCGGGCCTTCGAGGCGGGGCAACACTTCCGGGACGCCGTCCGGCTGCGGCGCTGGGACGACGAGGCGAAGGTGCCAGGGTTGGCGGTGCCGGGACTGGACCATTACCGCGCGCGACTGGCGGCGGCCGCGCGGCGGGAGGGGTGAGGCGTGACGCAGCACTGCGACGCGGCCGTGGTCGGGGCCGGCATCCTGGGGCTGGCGCACGCCTATCACCTGGCGCGGCGTGGGCTGCGCGTGGTGGTCTTCGAGAGGCACCCGCGCTGCCAGGGGGCGTCGGTCCGCAATTTCGGCATGCTCTGGCCGGTCGGGCAGTCGGCCGGGTCGATGTACCGCCTCGCGAGGCGCAGCCTGGAAATCTGGGGCGAAATCCTGTGCGACAGCGGCCTGTGGCACCAGCTAACCGGCTCGCTGCACCTCGCCTACCATGAGGACGAGGCGCAGGTGCTGCGCGAGTTCGTCGCCATGATCGGCTGGGTGGAGCGCGGCTGCGAATTCCTCACCCCACGGCAGATCATCCAGCAGTTTCCCGCCGCCCGCCCGGACGGGCTGCTCGCCGGGATGTGGAGCCCGGTTGAAACCTGCGTCGATCCGCGTGAGGTCGTCGCGGCTTTGCCGGAATGGTTGAGCCGGGTCCACGGCGTCCAATTCCAGTTCGGCGTGCCGGTCGTCGGCTACGAGAAGCCGACGGTGTGGACGCCGACGGGGACCTGGAGGGCCGACCGGCTCGTCGTCTGCAGCGGTGATGAGCTGCAGACGCTCTTCCCGGAGCAGTTCGCGGCTCTTGAGTTGGAGCGCTGCAAGTTGCAGATGATGCGTACTGCCCCGGTCGCGTCCGGCTGGCGGCTCGGCCCGATGCTCGCCGGCGGCCTGACGCTGCGGCACTACGCCGCCTTCGCCGGTTGCCCGACGCTCTTCGCGTTGCAGCGCCGCCTCATCGCGGAGATGCCCGATTACGTCCGCTATGGCATCCACGTCATGGCCGCGCAGAACGGCCGGGGCGAGTTGGTCCTCGGCGACTCCCACGAGGACGGAGGACACATCGATATTTTCGACAAGCCGGTGATCGACGACCTTGTGTTGGCCTATTTGCGGACCTTCCTCGCCGCGCCGGACTTCCGCATCGCGGCGCGCTGGCACGGCACCTACGTCAAACACGCCAATTGGTCGTGGCGCTACGTCTCTCCTGTCGAAGGGGTGACACTGGTGACGGCGGTCGGCGGCGCGGGCATGACGCTCTCGTTCGGGGTGGCGGAGCAGGTGGTCGCGGAGCTGCTGAGGTGACATTATGATGATCGAGTTGGTGGTCTTCGACATGGCGGGGACGACGGTCCACGACGGCGACGCGGTCAACCGCTGCCTTCGCGCGGCCCTCGCCGGCGCCGGGCTGGCCGCCGATGCCGCCGCGGTGAATGGCGTCATGGGACTGCCCAAGCCCGAGGCCATTCGCCGCCTCGTCGCCGCGTCGCCGTTGGCCGACCGCGTCGCGGCCATCCATGCCGATTTCGTCGAGCGCATGCGCCGCCTTTACCTGACCGACCCCGAGGTGCGCGAGGTGGCGGGGGCGACGGCGACGTTCGACCGGCTGCGCCGCGCCGGCGTCCGCGTCGGCCTCGACACCGGCTTCAGCCGCGACATCGCCCAGGTCATCATCGACCGCCTCGGCTGGGGCGGCGAGCGCCCGGCCATCGACGCCAGCGTCACCAGCGACGAGGTCCCGCGCGGCCGGCCGTACCCCGACATGATTCATCACCTCATGAGGCGGTGCGGCGTCAGCGAGGCGGCGCGCGTGGCCAAGGTCGGCGACACGCCGGCCGACCTGGCCCAGGGACACAACGCCGGCTGCGGCATGGTCATCGGCGTGACCGGCGGCAGCCACACCCGCGACGAGCTGGCGCGGCACCCGCACACGCACCTCATCGAATCGGTCGTCGAGTTGCCCGCGCTGCTCGGGCTCGTTTAGCGGCCCTCCTCGGGGCGGCGCTCGTAGTGACCCGATTTATCGGGTCGTGTTCGTCATCGACCGCATCAATGCGGTCACTACGAGCGCCGCCCTCG
>DATFNV010000231.1:0-22687 GCA_035266225.1 Gemmataceae bacterium | reverse complement strand
AGCAGCAGATCCGGATCTTCGAGGAGACGATTCAGCAACTCCGCGACGAGATTGCCATCCTCAAGGGGCAAAAGCCTCGGCCCACCATTGCTCCCAGCCGACTGGAAGCACCGCCCCCTAACAGCCCGTTGAAAAAGGCATCCAGAAGCTGAAGCTCGACCAATCATGCTCGCAGGAAATTCACTTGAGCTTGAGCTTTGGAACGACTTTTTCAACGGGCTGCTAAGCCACCCCCTGCCGATGGCGACCAGCGGCCCGGTTCCCAGAAGCGCTCCAAGAAGACGGTGTTCCTCACCCCGAAGGAAGAGGTCATTCCCTTCCCCAATCGTCCTGACGGGGCGCGGAGCGATGGCTACGAGGACTACTTCGTCCAGGACCTGGTGATTCACGGCACCGCCACGCTTTACCGGCGCGAACGCCTTGTCACCGCCGAGGGCCAGTACTTGCTGGCGCCGTTGCCCGACACCGTCCCGCCGGGCAGCCACTTCGGCTCGAACTTGATTGCCTACCTGATCTATCAACATCGCGAGTGCAACGTCACGCAGCCGCTGCTGCACGAGCACATGCTCGATCTGGGGATCGACATCTCCACCGGCCAGATCGATCGCATCCTGACGCAGGACAAAGAGGCCTTTCACCAGGAGAAAGAGGAGGTGCGGCAGGCGGGGCTGGAGGTATCGTCGTACCTTGGCGTGGATGATACCGGGGCGCGGCACGACGGACACAACGGCTACTGCACCGCTCTGGGCAACGATCTGTTTGCCTACTTTGAAAGCAGCGACAGCAAGAGCCGGCTGAACTTCCTGCAGGTACTGCGGGGAAACGCCGGCGGTTACACGATCAACGACGTGGCCGTGAGCTACTTCCAGCAGCAGCAACTGGCGCAGGACGTGATCAAGCACCTGGACGCCCAGCCGCGGCACTTCGCCGACGAGGCGGCCTGGCAGACGCGCTTGCAGGAACTGGGCATCACGTCGGCGCCGCACATTCGCATCGCCACGGAAGGGGCCTTGCTGGGGCAACTGATCGCGCAAGGACTGTCGCCGCATCTGCTGATTCTCAGCGATGGCGCACCGCAATTCGACATCTTGACGCATGCCTTGTGCTGGGTGCATGCGGAGCGACCGTTGGCCCGCATGATCCCGTTCAACGACAAGCAGCGCGTGGCGATCGAGCAGGTGCGGCAGCAAATCTGGGAGTTGTACCAGGATCTGAAGGCGTATCGTGCCCAGCCCGAGGCGGCGCACAAGGCCTCGTTGGCAGCGCGGTTCGATACGTTGGTGGGGCAGCCGACGGACTTTCCGGCCAGCATCGCTGGTGTGCTGAAAGAGAGGCGCGAGCACAAGGCGGAGTTGCTGCGGGTGCTGGATCGGCCGGAGGTGCCGTTGCACAACAACGGCATGGAGTCGGACATCCGCGGCTATGTGAAGGTGCGCAAGATCAGCGGCGGGACGCGGAGTGAGGCGGGTCGTCGCTGTCGGGATACCTTCGCCACGTTGCGGAGGACGTGCCGGAAGCTGGGGGTGAGTTTCTGGGAGTATCTGGGCGATCGGGTGCGTGGTCTGGGTCGGGTGCCGCGCTTGGCGGAGCTGATCCGCAAGAAGGCCCAGGAGTTGGCAGCGGGGAAAGGGCAAGCCGCGACGCCAGCAGCGATCGGCGGCGGCGCGGCAGAATGAGGAAGGCAGGCGACCGATACCTCGGGAGGAGCGACCAAGGAGGCTCCTGGTAGCCACGTCGAAGATGCACCCTGTGCAGTCCCGTGCCGGGACTGATTGAGATGTTACGAGGCCTCCGCGGAAGTTGAAGGGATTTCAGGACTTCTGTCTTCCAGCATGGGCGTGCCTCCTCAAAACGTGCATGAGTGGTGAGAAGAGAAGAAGAAACGACTTCCTCAGCCCTCATTATACTGTACTAACGTTCAATAGACAAGGGGATTGGCAGCAGGGACTGGGCCAGCAGGCAAGGGCCGGTTAGAGTCAGACGGGGGGTAGCAGGGTTACGGTGTGAGCAGGGCGACGACGCCGAGGCCGTAGAAAGTGTATTCAACATCGGTGCCGTCGTCCCAGAGCCCGCCGCGGAAGCCGCCGTCCGGCAGGCCCAGCGACCGGCCATAGGCCAGCAGCGCCCCCGCATCGACGCGCCCCAGTTCGCCGATTTCCGCCAACGTCCACGCCCCGGTGAAGGTGGACAGCAGGTCGGCCAGCGGCGCCCGCCCGTTGGCCCGCAGCCCCCCCTCCAACGACGGCATCTCCGCCAGGAAGCCCGCCAGGCCGGCGCGCACGTCCTCGGCCAACTCCACCCCGAGCAGTTGCAGCACGCCGACCGCGGCCGCCGTCGGGTTGGTGCCGCTGCGGCGCATCGGGGCGATCTCGACGTAGCCGCCGTCCTCGCGCCGCCGCGAGGCGACGAAGCGCACGACCTCGTCCGGGCGCGGCAGGTCGCGGCCGAGCAGCTGGTAGCAGAGGCCGACGAGGAAGGTGTGGTAAGTGCTGCCCGAGGCGGCGCCGGCGTTCTTGGCGTAACCTCCGTCCGAGGTGCGGAACGTCTCCAGGGCCGCGGCGACGCGCTCGGGCCAGTCGGCCGGGGCAGTGGCCAGCACGTCCGGCCCGCCGCCTGCCTGGATCAGCAGGCACGAGTACAGCAGCGAAAAGAAATCGACGACGCTCGCCTGCTGGGCCAGGGCCGAGCGCAGGAAGTCCGCCGCACGCCCCAGGAGGTCCGGTTCGAGGGCGTCGAGGACGGCGAGGGAGCGCAAGGCGAAACCGGTGTAATAGAGGTCCGAGCCGCCTTCACGGCCGGGGAAGCCGCCGTCGGCGTTTTGGCGGCGGCGGACGAAGTTGGCGTGGCGGGTGCGGAAGTCGTCGGGCAGGCGCAGCAGGCCGTCGGCGAGTTGGGCGGTCAAGCGCGGCAGGTAGGGTTCCGGTGACATGAAGGAGTATTGTAGGCATCGCGAGCGGAGTTTGCCCCCTCCCCGCCGACCGGCGGTAGGCGTCCTCGGCTTGGGGGTAGCGGTTCGACGTCGTCAGCAGCGCGGCCAGGTTATGGCGCGTCCGCCGCTCTTCGCGGCCCGGCCCCCGCCACTCCCGCCGGCTCGCTCACGACGCCTCGGGTTTGAGCCACCAGCCCCAGCTGATCAGCCGGCCGCGCTTCCCGAACCGGAGCCGGATGGTGAGGACCCACTTTTTGCCCCCGGCGCCGGTCGCCACCCTCCTGGTGGTAATAAGCCTCTGACCATCCTCCTCGTTCGTGATTCGTGGGTCGCCGGAGGGGTCGAATGTTAACGTGGGATGGCTCACCTCGAGCAACCGCACCGCCACCCCGAGTCCCTCCTTGACACGCCGCTCATCCGTGGCGGGGCCGAACGTGGTGTTGAACCACGACCCGAAGTGCCCTCCCTTGCCGAACAGCGGTTGCGCCTTCGCGTCCGGCCCCACGATCACCACGTTGACGCTGCCTTTCGAGCCGGGGTCGTCCGCGTCCGGGTCGGCGATCGGGGCGACGAAGAACAGGGAGCCGCGAAACGTCCGCAGCAGCAGCGGGTCGTCGAGGTACTTCACCGACTCCGCCGTCAACTTGACGTCTCCCAGGTAGACCTTGACGACCTTCTCCGCGGCGGCGATTTCCGTGGCCGTTGGCGTGGTGAACTCCGCCTTGCCCGGCTTGAGAGTGACGACCTCCACTACCTTGATCGGGTCGCAATTCCGGTCCAAGGTCAGGGTCGCCTCGATGGCCCCGGTGCCGCCCTCCTTGACCACGACCTTGCCGACCCCCACCTTGCCGCGCGGGCCGTCGGGGGTGAGGGTGATCTCCTCCACCGGCCAGGTGAACTGGTACTCGGGATGCCTGGCCTTGAGCAGAAGCAGGGTCACGCGCACGGCGGCCTTGCAGCGCTCCTCGCCCCGCTCGTGGTGGAAGCCCACCTTGAACAGTTCCACGAAATCCTCAGACTTGGCGAGGAGCTTGACGCGGCCGTCCGCGGCCACGGCGAAGACGTTGGCCGCCTTCAGCGGCTCCGGCAGGTCGGCGACCGCGGCCTGCGGGTAGACGGCCACGAAGAACAGGTAGTCGGGGAAGGCGCGTGTCAGCAGTCCGTCCGCAAGGGGACGGACTCGGGCGGGCGGCACGTCGAGCTTCTCCAGGTACTCCTTGACGAGCAGCTCACTGCCCAGGACTTCCCGGGCCGTCGGCGCCGCCGTGGATGCCGCGGCGCCGACCGCCAGCGCCGGCAGGGCGATCAACCAGACCAGGAACTTGTTGACCGACATCGATTGGTCTCCTCGGGACGACGAAGGTTTGCCGTCATCCGTGCTCCGCTGCCCGCGCGCCTAGTCCCTGGCCGCGCGCGCCAGCCGCCCCAGAGCCTCTTTCGCGGCAACAGTCAGGGGAGCTTCGGCTTGGCCTTTGGAGAGTGATTCTAGCAACTTGCGTGCCTCCGGGGTGCCGAGGTTCTCCAGCACCTCGACCGCCCGCAGTGGCCGCACCAGCTCCGTCGGCGGCCCCCCCTTGTCCTTCATCTTGTCCAGCAGGCCTTCGATGGCCCGCCTGGCCTCCGCGGACGGCCCCGCCGCCAGCGCCTTCTTCAGCGGCTGCTCCGCCGCCTTGCCCAGCGCCGCCAGCGCCTTGGTGGCCCGCTCGCGCTCCTTGAAGGCGTCCGCGTCCAGCGCGGCGATCAGCTTGGCGATGGTGTCCGTGTCGGTACCTCGGTCGTCGGCCGGCTTGACGTGCTTGGCCAGGAGTGCCACCGCCTCCTCGGGCGACGCCTGCAGCCGCCGCATGGCCTTGAAGCCGGCGCGGCCGTCGCCGTCGTTGAGCCCCGCCCAGAGCTTGTCCAGTTCCTCGGCAGTTGGCGTGCCCTTGGGCGTCTTCTCGGCCGTGCGGCCGGTCAGGTCCCACAGCAGCACCGTCGTATCGGCGGCGCCGGTTGCCAGCGCCTTGCCGTCCGGGGCGAAGCAGAGCGCCGTGACCTCGCCTGTGTGGCCGGTGAACTCGTGGCGCGGCGTGCCGCTGGCGACCTCCCAGACGCGGACGTGCGGCTTCTTGTCGGCCAACAGGTAGGCGGCCGCCAGCAGGCGCCCGTCGGGCGAGAATTGCACGGCGGTCACGACCTCAGCCTTGGGCGTCGGCAGCCCGCGCAGCTCGCGCCCGGTGGGGCCTTCCCAGAGGGTGACGGCGCCGGCCTCGCCGCCGCTCGCCAGCACCTTGCCGTCCGGCGCGAAGGCGAGCGCTCGCACGTCAGCCGAGGAGAGCTTCGCCTGCCAGCGCTCCTTGCCGGTCGTCAGGTCCCAGGCGTGCAACTCCGTCGGCGCGTTGCCGCCCTTTTCCACCGCGACCAGCAACTGGCCGTCCGGGGCGAGGGTGATGGCGGTGGTCTGCGTGCCCTTCCGCAGCTCGCGCAGCTGTTGCCCGGTGGCTACCTCGTACACCCGAAGGTTGAGTCCGCCGATGGGGTCGGAGGCTGCGGCGATGGCGAAACGGGAGCCGTCCGGAGTGAACGCCCCCGCGAGGAGGTTGGTGTTCGTTTCCTCCAGGGATAGCAGCGTTTCGCCGGTGGCCGCGTCGCAGAGGCGCCCTTCGCGGAGTCCGCCCGCCAGCAGGTGCCGGCCGTCCGGCGAAAGAACGACACCACCCAACGCCTCCCGCGCCTGCGGATTTACCCGCTTGCGACGTAGCTCTTTGCCGCTGGTCACATCCCACGCGCAGATCAACCCGTCGGGAGACGCGGACACCAGTTCCTTGCCGCCAGCCCGAAACGCCAGCCCCTGGACGACGTCGGTGTGCCCCGCCGCCGGCGTCAGCGGCTTGCTGGCCAGCACGTCCCAGATGAACACGGCCTTTTCCCAGCTGCCCCAGGCGAGCAGCTTGCCGTCGGCGGTGAAACAAGGGTGGACCATATCGATCGGCCCTTCGTGATGGCCCAGGCGCTTGCCGGTCCTCGCGTCCCACAGCTGCACGGTGCCGCCATCAGTCTCGGCCGCAAGGTGCTTGCCGTCGGGCGAATAAGCGAGAAAGGAACCAAGGCCACGGCGGGTGGCGCAGCGCCGCAACTCCTTGCTCGTCGCCACGTCCCAGAGGGTGAGGGTAGAGTCGCCCCACGTCGCCGCGAGGGTCTTGCCATCGGGGGCGAAGGCGACATTGCCGAAGGCGCCGTGGTCGGCGCGGAGGCGTGACATCTCCCTTCCCTTGGCCACGTCCCACAGGATGATGGTTCGCATGACTTCGTCGGGGTTCTTTGTCTCGCTTGGGGACGGCACGAGCGTGCCGCAGACGGCGAGGAGTTTGCCGTCGAGGGAGAGAGCGGCTCGCATCTGCTGGTTGGGGTCCACGGCCGGCGAGGCGACGAGCTTACCGCTCGCGGTCTCCCAAACGAGCAGCGACCCTGTTGGCGTCATCTTCGGGACGGTCGTCTCCCTACAGGCGGCCAGGAATTTGCCGTCGGCAGAGAAGGTCACGCCGGTGACCTGCGGCTGCGGCGCGGTGAGCTTGTGACCGGCACGACCCGTCGCGGTGTCCCAGAGCTGGATGTGTTGCGCGTCCTCCACCACGGCGAGTACCTTGCCGTCGGGCGAGAAGGTTAAGGAGCAGACGGGGGCCTCCAGGATCTTGAGCAGGCGGACGTGCTTGCCGGTGGCCGCGTCGAGGAGTCGGACGCTCCAATCCGTCTCGGCGACCGCGATCAGCTTGCCGTCGGGCGAAAGGGCGGCGGTCACGATGGGGGCGCCGGTGCGGAATCGCAGAGTTCCGAGGCGGGCCCGGGCGCCGGCGGGCAGCGGATCGCCCGTGGCATCGAGGCGCGCCGGCTTGTCGGCCGCAGGAGCAGCCAGCGCCAGCAGGAACAGGGCGAGCGGGGTGAGGAGATACCAGATACTTCGCATGGACCGATCTCCCCGAGAGGCGAGGAATGGCGCCGCTTGCGGCTTCGCAGGACGTGCGAAGCCGCAAGCGGCTGAGTGCCACGTCATGGCTTGCCGGTGCGATCCAATCGGGCCAGCGCCTCTTTCGCCGCGACCGTCAGCGTCGCCTCGGGCCGGCCTTTGGACAGCGACTCCAGCACCTTCCTGGCCTCGGGCGTGCCCAGGTCTTCCAGCACCTCGACGGCGCGCAGCGGCCGCACCAACTCCGTCGGCGGCCCCTCCTTGTCCTTCATTTTCTCCAGTAAGTCTTCGATGGCCCGCTTGGCCTCCGCCGACGGCCCCGCCGCCAGCGCCTTCTTCAGCCGCCCCTCCGCCGACTTGCCCAGCGCCGTGAGTTCTTTGGAGGCGGCCTGGCGCTCATCGAAGCTGTCGTCGTCGAGGGCGGCGATCAGCTTGGCCACGGCGTCCGCCGCCCCGCCCGCCCACGCCGGCTTCACGTGCTTCGCCAGCAGCGCCACCGCCTCCTCCGGCACTGCCTCGAGCCGGCGCATCGCCTTGAAGCCGGCACGGGCGTCGGCGTTGGCCAGCCCCTCCCAGAGATCGGCCAACTCCTCGGCGCTGGGGTTGCCCTTCGCCGTCTCGCCGTCGGTCCCGCCGGTCAGGTCCCAGAGCAGCACCGTCGTGTCATTGCCGCCCGTGGCCATCCGCTTGCGGTCGGCGGCGAAAGCCAGTGCCGTAATCGGGCCGTCGTGGCCGACGAACTCGTGGCGCACCGCTCCGGCGGCGACCTCGAACAGGCAGACATGGGCCTTCCGGGCATTGGAGTCGTAGGCGGCGACGGCCAGGAGGCGGCCGTCCGGCGAGTAGGTGAGCGCCGAGGGGTTCGTCGTGCCGGGCCGGGCCGGCAGGCGGCGCAGCACGCGGCCGTCGGCCGCCTCGTGAAATGTGACCGCCCCGAACGCGTCCATCGCGGCCAGCACCTTGCCGTCGGGGGAGAAGGCGAGCCCCTGCAACCAGGCCTGCCCCCCATCGACGTGCCACAGCGACTTACCGGTCGTCGCCTCCCACGCGCGCAGTTCGTGGACCTGACCGGTGGGTTGGAAGTTGCTGATCGCCGCGGCGACCGTCTTGCCGTCCGGGGCCAGGGCCAGCTGTCGCAGGTCGCCGGCCTGACCCTCGAACTGGCGCAGCTCCCGGCCGGTGCCCACGTCGCACAGCCGAATCAACGGTTTGCGAGTCCTTGTGTCCGAGAGGCCCTCCAACAGCAGGCTCCCGTCCGCGGAGAACATCGCGGTCGGGTTGTAGCTCGTGAAGCCGCCGGAGAACGCGCAGACCTCGCGCCCCTTGCCCAGCTCGTAGAGGGACAGTCCGTTGTTGAATGAGCCCAGGACATGCTTGCGGTCCGGCGACAGCTGAAGGGTGCTCATGTGGAACGTGCCGGGCGCGGCGAAAGGGGGCTCCTCGCCAGGGTGGAGCTGCACGTGCCTGTTCTCCTTGCCGGCCGCGTCCCAAAAGGAGACGGCGCCGTCCCACGAGGCGGACACGAGGCCCTTGCCGTCGGGCATGAAGCCGAGCGCGGTGACGCCGGCGCCGTGCCCGCCGGTGGGCGTCAGCGACTCCTCGGCCAGCACGTCCCACACGGAAATCGCCTGCCCCGTGCTGCCGCAGGCGAGCAGCCGGCCCGCCTTCGTGAAGGCGACGCGCGTCATCTGGGTCCGGGGCACTTCGTACAGGCCGAGGCGCTTGCCGGTCGCCGCGTCCCACGTCTGCACGGCACCCAGCGGCGAACCGGCGGCCAGGGTGTTGCCGTCGGGCGAATAGGCGACGAAGGCGCTCAGGTCGCGCCGCCCCGCCAGCCGCCGCAACTCCTTGCCGGTGGCCGGGTCCCAGGTGACGAGGCCGCTGGCCGCGGTGGCGACGACCATCTCCTTCCCGTCCGGGGAGAAGGCGACGTTGGAGACGCCCAGGGCCCCTTCGGTGCGCAATTTGTGCAGCTCCTTGCCGGTCGATGTGTCCCACAGCTCGACGGTCGAGTTGATCTCGACCTGCTTCTCGAACGGCTCGATGCCGCCGCGGGGAACGTGGTACCCCGTCGTGGCCAGCACCTTGCCGTCGCCGGACAGGAAGGCGCGCGCACCGTTGTTGTGCATCAACGCGACTTGGGCCGTCTGCTTGCCGGTGGCGACCTCGTACACGGCGGCCCGACTATTGGCGCCGGCGGCGAAGTCGTCGGTGGCGAGGACCACGGACTTGCCGTCCCCGGAGAAAGTGAAGGTACTGCCGGTGCGCCCCACGCCTTTTTCCGCGTCGGCCGGGGCGACCTGGCCGGCGGCCTCGCCGGTGGCCGGGTCCCAGAACTGGATGCGGCCGGTGGAATCCGCCGCGCCGACGAGCTTGCCGCCGGGCGAGTAGTTGACGGAGATGAAGTTGACGGACCCAGGGCTCTTGAGGGCGCGCAACTCCTTGCCGGTGGCCAGGTCGAGGATGCGGACGGCCTGGAGCCCGGCCACTGCCAAGGACTTGCCGTCGGGGGCGACGGCGACGGCGTTGATGAAATTGCCGTCGCGGAAGCGAATGGTGCCGAGGCGGGCCAGGGCACCGGTGGGCAGCGGGTCGCCGTAGGCGTCGAGCCGCGCCAGCGGATCGGCGGCAGGGGCGGCCAGCGCCAGAAAGAGACCGGGGAGGGCGAGGAGATACCAGATACTTCGCATGGACCGATCTCCCTGAGAGGCGAGGAATGCAGCCGCTTGCGGCTTCGCAGGACGTGCGAAGCCGCAAGCGGCTGAGGGCCACGTCATGGCTTGACGGCGCGATCCGATCGGGCCAGCGCCTCTTTCGCCGCGACGGTCAGCGGCGCCGCGGCCCGGCCCTTGGCCAGCGCCTCCAGCAGCTTCTTCGCCTCGGGGGTGCCGAGGTTTTCCAGCACCTCGACTGCCCGCAGCGGCCGCACCAACTCCGGCGGCGGCCCCCCCTTGTCCTTCATCTTGTCCAGCAGGTCTTCGATGGCTCGCCTGGCCTCCGCGGAGGGCTTGTCCGCCAGCGCCTTCTTCAGCGGCTCCTCCGCCGACTTCCCCAGCGCCGCCAGGTCTTTCGCCGCCTTCTCGCGCTCGTCGAAGCCGTCTGCGTCCAGGGCGGCAATCAGCTTGGCGATCGTGTCCTTGTCCGACCCCTTGGCGTCGGCCGGCTTGACGTGCTTGGCCAGCAGTGCCACCGCCTCCTCCGGCGCCGCCTCGAGCCGGCGCATCGCCTTCCAGCCGGCGCGGCCGTCCCCGTCGTTCAGGGCGTCCCAGAGCTTGTCCAATTCCTCGGCGGTCGGCTTGCCCTTCGCCGCCTCCTCGCCGGCCGCGCCGGTCAGGTCCCACAGCAGCACGGTCGTGTCGTTGCCGCCGGTGGCCAGCCGCCGGCTGTCCGCGGCGAAGGCGATTGTCGCGATGGGGCCGTCGTGGCCGGTGAACTCGTGGCGCAGGCTGCCGGTGACGACCTCGTACAGGCGCACGTGGGTCTTGCGTGCGGTGAAGTCGTAGGCGGCGACGGCCAGGAGGCGGCCGTTCGGCGAAAAGCTGACGGCCACGTTGCTCCCGGAGCCGAAGCCGCCGCCGACCCGGCGCAGCTCACGGCCGTTGGCCGTGTCGAAGAGGGTCGTCACCCCCGTTTGCTCCAGCGTCGCCAGCAGTTTGCCGTCGGGCGAGAAGGCCAGCTTTTGCGCGAACGACTGCGCCCGCTCCGCCTGCCACAGCGACTTGCCGGTCGCCGCGTCCCACAGGCGCACCTCGGAGGTCTGGACGGCCTGGAAATTGGTACTTACCGAGGCGATCGCTTTGCCGTCCGGCGCGAAGGCGACCCCTTGGATGTTGCCGACGTGGCCCTCGAACGTTCGCAGCTCCTGCCCCGTGCCCACGTCGTACAGGCGCAACACCGGCTTGCGAGCCTGGGGGTCCGTGCTGGCCAGCGCCAGCAAGGTGCCGTCCGCGGAGAACGATCCGTTCGGTCCGAACCCCGCGAAGCCCGCGAAGAGGGTGCAGACCTCTCGGCCCTTGCCCAGCTCGAACAGGGCCATCCCGTTCCCGGTCGCGCCCAGGGCGTGCTTGCCGTCCGGCGACAGGCACAAACCGTTCACGAGCCCAATTCCCACCGAGAAAGGCATCACTTCGTCGCCGCGCAACTGGATGTGCTTTGTCTCCTTGCCGGCCGCGTCCCAGAAGGCGATGCCCCCGTCGTTCGAGGCCGAGACGAGGCCCTTGCCGTCGGCGGTGAAGGCGACGGCGCTGACGGCCGCCTGGTGCCCGCCGGTTGGCGTCAGCGACTTCTCGGCCAGCACGTCCCAGACGTAAATCGCCGGGCCGTTGCTGCCCCAGGCGAGCAGCTTGCCGTCGGTGGTGAAGCCGAGGCGACCCAGCTGGTTCTGGTTGCGCGGCATGTCGTACAGGCCGAGGCGCTTGCCCGTGGCGGCGTCCCAGGTCTGCACGACGCCGTCGAACGAGCCGGCGGCCAGGGTCTTGCCGTCGGGCGAGTAGGCGAGGAAGGCACCGATGTTGCGCCGCCCGGCCACGCGCCGCAGCTCCTTGCCGGTGGCCAGGTCCCAGATGATCAGGCCGCCGTTCTGGGCGGCGACGGCCATCTGCTTGCCGTCGGGCGAGAAGGCGACGGTGCTGACCCCCCAACCCGCCTCGTTGCGGATCGTGCGCACCGCCTTGCCGGTGGCCGGGTCCCACAGCTCGAGGGTCTGGTTGATCTCAATCCGCTTCTGAGGGGGCTCGGCGACGCCGCCGAGGGGAAAGTACTGCCCGGTGGTGACCAGGATCTTACCGTCGCCCGAGAGGAAGGCGCGGACGTTCTGGTTATGCACGACCTCGACCTGGGCGGCCTGCTTGCCGGTGGCGACCTCGTAGACGGTGGCGTGGTTCTTGACGCCGCGGCCGAAGTTGTTGTCGCCGACGGCGATGTACTTGCCGTCGCCGGAGAAGGTCATGGTGTTGAAGTTCCGCGCGAAGGCCCCGGGCGCCGCCGCCACCGGCGCCACCTCGCCAACCGACTCGCCGGTGGCGGGGTTCCAGAACTGAATGCGGCCGGTGTAGTCCGCGGTGGCGAAGACCTTGCCATCAGGGGAATAGGTGCCGTGAGCGAAATTGGCGAAGCCAGTGGTCTTCAGGGCGCGCAGCTCCTTGCCGGTGGCCAGCTCCAGGATGCGAACGCCCAGGTTGCCGCCGACGGCCAGCGTCTTGCCGTCGGGGGCGAGGGCGACCAGGGTGACGTTGTTCCCGTCACGGAAGCGCGTGGTGCCGAGGCGGGCGAGGGCGCCGGCCGGCAGCGGGTCGCCCTGGGCGTCGGTGCGTGCCGGCGGCTCGGCCCGGACGGCGACGGCCAGCAGCAGCACGACGAGGGTCGGCAGGAGTCGTCGGTAGGGCGCGGCCATGAGGAGATCCTCTGGTGATGGGGGAATCGCGATGCCCTGACGATAAGGCGGCGCGCGGCCTTGGTCCAGAGGAAACGCGGCTCCGCCCGATGAAGAAATCTTGGATGTTACAACAGGCGCAGATCGCGCCGCGGCTGGGGTCGAGATCGGGTTGCCGGCGCGCAGACGATGCGGCATCCCGGGTACGAGGGCGGGCCCGTTTAGCCTTCGTTTCCCATCTTCCCCTTGGCTTCTCGGGAACGCCTCCGTCACGGATCGGGGCCCAGGCAGTCGAGTACCTCCTCGATCACCTGCTGCCAGGGCATGACTCGGCCCGCGGCCCAGGCCCTGGCGAGCGCCGCGGGGGCCAGTGCCCCGCGTGCCGCGGCCACGTCCCGGTCGTAGCGGACGCGGTCACTGGGCCGCAGGGGCGAGCCCAGCTCTTCGCGCAGCCGCTCGGCCCGGCCCAGAAGCCGCGCCGCTCGCTCCGGCTGCCCGGTCGCCGACGCCAATCCGCCGACGCCCTCCAGCGAGACGACGATGCCTAACTTGTCCCCCAGGTCCTTCCGGATCGCGACGCTTTTCCGGTACAGCGCCCTCGCCGTCGCGCAGTCGCCCTGGTCACGGGCCGCGTTGGCAAGGGTTTCAATGCGGAGGGCCTCCCATGTCAAGTTCCACAATTCCTGGGGGATGCGTTGCACTTCTTCCGAGAGTCGCCGGACCTCTGTGAAGTCCGCCAGTTGAAGGGCAACTATCGCCAGGTTCAAGAGGTTGCCCGCCGCCCACAGCCGATCACCTGCCTTGAGGTGAAGGGCCCGTGCTTCCTGGAAGCATAGGCGCGCCGCCTCGCAATCGCCGAGGTCCTGGAGGATATTCCCCAGGTTCGTCAAAGAATGGGCGGTGCCGGACGGGTCCTGCAGCTCCCGACGTATGCTCAGGCTCTTCTCGGCAAGCTCTTTACCTTCGGCAAGGTCGCCCTGGCGGAAGGCTAGATATCCGGCGCCATTGAGTACCTTGGCGAGCGCCGCCATCGGCGAAGCCCTATCCGCACGCGCCCGCAGCTTGCCCATTTCCTCACGACCGACGGCGTAGTGCCCGCGCACGTCCCAGAAGTACCACAGCGCCCCGGCCAGCCGAAGGCCCTTCTCGGCGCAGGAGGCGCCGCCTTCGCCACAACGCGCCGGGAGCTCGTTGGGTGCAACGGCCGCAAGGGCCGTCTGACGGGATTCATGCCAGCGCAGCGCCGCCCGCAGATTATTGTGGTCCGCCTCCAGGAGCTCCAGCCAGGTCTTCTGTTCCCGGCCCAACAGCCTGGGCTCGGCCTCCTCGGCGAGGGCGAGAAAGAAGTCCAGATGGCGGTCGTGCGCGATCTCAGCCGCGCCCGCGCGGCTCAACTCCTCGTGAGCGAACTGTCGCACGCTCTCCAGCAGCCGGTAGCGCCGTTGCTCATCCGCCTTCTCCTCGGAGACGACCAGGGACTGGTCAAAGAGCGACGTGAGCAAGCGGAGCACCTCACCCTCCGGGATGAGGACCGCGGGAGGAGGGGCGGGGCACCAGGCACCGCGTCCCTGGCCGTCCGAGCAGACTTTTTTGGCCGCCTCGAGCGTCCAGCCACCCACAAACGTGCTGAACCGCTGGAGGAGAAGCCGTTCGTCCCGCTTCAGAAGGTCATAGCTCCGCTGGATCGTTGCCCGCAGCGTCTGGTGGCGATCGGGGACGGTGCGGCCGCCGTCGGTGAGGATGCGGAACATCTCGTCCAGGTAGGTGACGATCTCGTCCAGGCTGATGACCCGGACCCAGGCCGCCGCCAGCTCGATCGCGAGCGGAATTCCGTCCACGCGCCGACAGATTTCCGCCACGGCCGGTGCCGTGGCGTCATTCAGCTGGAAGGCCGGGTCGAGCGCGGCGGCCCGTTCCACGAACAGCACCACCGCCTCGGACCCGGTCAGGTCGCTTGCCCGCGGCGACGCGCCCCCGGCCGGCAGCGACAACGACGGCACACGATGGGGAATCTCCCCCGGGATGCCCAGGCGCTGCTGGCTGGTCGCCAGCACTTTGAGATCGGGGCAGTTGCGCAGCAGGTCGTTGATCAGGCGGGCGCAGGCTTCGAGCAGGTGCTCGCAATTGTCGAGGATGAGGAGGGCCGTCTTTTCGCGAAGATAATCGATCAGGGTCTGCGTGACGGTCTTATCCACCTGGTCCTTGAGGTCCAGCGTGCTCCTGACCTGCTGCGCCACCAGGCCGGGGTCGGAGATGGCCTCCAGCTCGACGAACCACACGCCCTCGGGGAACTGGTCCAGCAAATCCCCGGCAAAGCGTACCGCCAGGCGGGTCTTGCCGCAGCCGCCGGAGCCCGTCAGCGTGAGGAGGCTCGTGGTCCCCAGGAGTCGCTTCAGCTGGGCCAACTCCCGGACCCGCCCGACGAAGCTCGTCCGCTCCTTGTACCTGGGCAGGTTGTTGGGCGCGACTCGGCCGGCCTTCTCGCAGTCGGGCGGCCGCGCGAGGGGCGCGACACCTTCCGCGCCCACTTCAAAGACTTCCAGCGGCTCGTCGTAGCCCTTGAAAAGGTAGCGGCCGTGCGCCAGCCAACGAAGCACGGGACGGGCCGTGGCTTCGACCGCGGGGTGCTGCTGCACGAATTGTCGGGCGTCGCCGTACGCGGCGCGCGTCAGCAAGATCTGGCCCGGCATGGCCAGGCTCATGACCCGCGACGTCAGGTCAGCGGCCAACCCCTGCACATCGCGTTGCTCGTTGACTTCCTCGACATCTTGGGCTTCGCCGACGTGTATGCCCACACGGACTTTGATCGGCTCGGGACGCCAGGGCTCGTGGGCCAGGGCCCATTGGAACAGGAGAGCGGCCTCGACCGCCGCCCGCGGGCCGGGGAAACGTGCCAGGGATCCGTCGCCCGTCCGCTTGATCAGCTCGGCCCCTGGGATCGATGCGAGGACCGCGTCGAAAATCGCGTTTTGCCGCTCCAGCAGCTGAAGAAACGGCTCGTCACCGTGTTGCGCCTTCAGCGCTACCGAGCCGACGACGTCAGTGAACATCAGCGTCATGAGGCGCGAAACCGAGGAGGGACTTATGTCCGAGGTCCGGTGCGCGGCCCTGCGAGAAGGAGGCCGGTCCGATTGGGTGGCGTGGCGTTGCTCAATGGCAGATGTCTGGTAAGGCGGCTCCATCGCCCCCAGCACATTGCCGTAGTCCTGAAGGTCGTAAGTTAACCCGGTTTCGGCCCGCATCCGACCCAGGGCCGCCCTCCAGAAGGCCGGCGTACCGTGCGGTTCCTCTGCCGAATAATCCCCACGCGTGCGAACGGCTCCACGGCGGTGCGAACTGGCCCGCGCAACTCGGATAGAAGGCCGTTGCAGGACCGCGCGAATCTGGCGTTCCACGTCAGGGCTTTTCGTCTCCACCCGCGCCAGAAAGAACCGTGCCCCGGCAGCCACGGGCTCCGGCAACCAACTCGCTTGCTCCCGCCGGTCACTAAGCACAACGGTGGCGATCATGCGAGGCGCCTGCCCCGCTTCCGCCGGACGATAGATGCGGACTTTCATGGCGGTAGACACTCCCTGAACAAACGCTCGACAAACTCAGAACGTTCTGGAGAAATCCTTCTCAGCTCATCCGGCTGGAAGACAAACCAGACTATTACCGAAGCCCAGTCTTCGGCGACGAGGTTATAATTCTTGCGATTAGGGATGTTGAAAGGGTTAGGATCGTCATTCGCGTCGCACTCCACCCTGACCCATTCCGAGCCGGCCGAAGAGTAGGGTGACCCCTCGGCTTCCAACCGAAAGTCCCACACGTGTACCATCTCCTCCAAGAGACAAGCGAAGAGCATTGGCACACGCAAGTCAGTCTCATGGAGAGAGGACGTAAACAACGAAACATTCAGCCCAATCCACTTGGGGTCTGGCCGGTCTGTAAACTCGTAGGCGACTCCTTCGTGTACTATGCCATTATCTCGCAAATCTCGCGCGAAGAACAGGTAGCTTACCCGGGCGGCCCGAATCAGCTTTCTTGGCAGGTGACGCAGAGCCAGTTCCAACTGCCGAAGGTGACTCACCTGCCACGGCAGTACATCACCTTCAATGTAGCTACGCGGCTCAGGGGGCAGATTCAGCCTGATACCCCACCGCCAGCGGAACAGCCTGCGCTTCATGCCGAGCGCCGGCCGGTGAAGGAGATTCCCGGTAATTGCTCGCAACCACGCCAACGCTCGGCCGAACATCTCCAGCCCACCTTTCCACCTCCCAGTACCCTTGCTCCGTCCGTGGCAGCGTCCGGGAGTGGCTCGCGCAGGGCCGGAGCCCGATAGCCTTCAATCATTCAACATCTCCACATCGTCCCTTCCAATAACCGAGTTCCAGCGGCCTGAATAAGGCCGTTGCTTCCACCGTACGTCCAGGGTCATCATGCTCCCGCCTGCCGCCGTGCCCTCGGCCTCTGTCACGGGGAGCCTTCGGGTGGTGATTCCCGGTCACCGTTCCCCGCGCAAGCCCGGCAGGTCCCTGCCCAATTCCTCCGGCCGGGCGGCGGCCAGCAAATCCTCGACCAGAAACTTGTGGATCGCCTCGGCCTTCTCTCTTGCTCGGCGGACGGCGTTCCGCTCCTGCACTACTTCCGTCTGCTTCTTGCCCAAGAGGACCAAACCAGCGTACAGCGCGGCCACTGCCGTGACCAGCAGCACCGCCGCCGCTGATACCGGCGTTTTGTGCCGCCGCCCCCACCGGGCCAGCCGGGTCCGGAACGGCTCCCGATACGCCGTTGCCGGCTCATCCGCCAGCCAATTCTCCACGTCATCGGCCAGGGCGCGGGGGGACTCATAGCGGTCGTCGGGCTTCAGCGCCATCGCCTTCAGACAAATCGCCTCCAGCGGAGGGGGAAGCTCCCGGTTGACTTTGCGCGGCGGCGGGAACTCGCCGCGCTGCACGCGCTGAAGTACCTCCTCCACGCCCCCGGCGTGCGGGTCCGGGAACGGCACCTGGCCGGTGAGCAGGCAGTAGAGGGTCGCCCCCAGACTGTAGACGTCGCTGGCCGGACCCAGTTGCTCCAGCCGGCCCGCGGCTTGCTCGGGGCTCATGAACTGCGGTGTGCCCAGCGCCGACCCGGGCAGCGTCTCGACCGACCCGCTGGCCGAAGGCGGCCGCAGCGGTCGTTCTTCCGGCGCCGGGCTCATCTCCGGCCCGCTGAGCGGCTTGGCCAGGCCCCAGTCCACGACCAGCGTTTCGCCGTACTTGCCGAGCATAATGTTGCCCGGCTTCAAGTCCCGGTGCAGCACGCCGCGGCTGTGGGCGTAGGCAACGGCGTTGCACACGTCGAGGAACCGGCCCAACAGCTTGCGGAACTCCACGGCCCGCGCGCCGGGGTCGCGGCTCGGGACGTCCGCCTGGTGGAAGCGCTCGATGGCATTCTTCAGGCTGTCCCCCCGGATGAAGCGCATCGCGTAAAAAGGCCGGCCGTCCGCATAATGGCCGAGTCCGTAGACCGGCACGATGCCCGGGTGCTCCAGCCCGCCGGTGATCTCGGCCTCCCGCAGGAAGCGGCCGCGGCTCTCGGGGTTGTCCGCGTGCTGGTCCTGGATCTGCTTGAGGGCCACCTCGCGGTGCAGTTCCTCGTCGTGGGCCACGAAGACCTGGCCCAGCCCCCCCCGGGCGTGCGCGCGCAGGATGCGGAAGCGCAGCCCGGACGAGGTCGGCACGCCCACCTCGGGAGGTTGCGTGGCGTGAGGGTCGTTCTCCTCCAGCCGGGCCGCCGAGACGTGGGCCAGGCTGGCCTGCACGTCGGCGTCGGCGATCTGCCGTAACTCCTCACGAGCCGGCCCGAGAGAGCTGAGAGCGGCCAGGCTCTTCTCAGCGTCGTCGCCGTGTAGCTCCAGATGCTTCCGCACCAGCGCTTCCAGGAGGTCGCGAGCGTCGCCGCGCAGCGAGCCTTGCCGTCCCAGGATCTCTCCCAGGGGCTTGGCCTTGTCCAGCACCCAGGCATTCATGGCAGCAATGAGCTGATCCCGTGTGACGAAGTCCATCTGCAAGGCCAGGATACCGAACAGCAGATTGCGATCCGCACTTCCTCGGGACATGGTCAATCCTTTCCGGGCGCCAGAGCGTTCTCGCCGAACTCGGCGAGCCCCGACGGACGGTCGATCAGGAGGGAAACCCGAAAAGCACTGACGCTCTTCGAGAGCGGTTGGCTTTGTTGATCTACTCAACCCATCCTACCAGCCGGTAGTCGGGTAGGTCTAGTACGCGAAGCCCGTGGCGCGCCGCGCGTCATCCGACGACACCGGCGGACAAGCCTGCCTGCCCCGGCCTGGCACTGCCTTGAACATTCTCGCCGTTTGCCGTGTCTCTCTTCAAACCAGTTTCGTCGGCCGCGGGCCGGGGGCGCGTCGCCTTCGGCCGGGCCGGGGCTTCCGGAGATGAGATCGAGAGGTCAGTAATGGCGAAAGGGGTTTTCGAGCGGACCAAGCCGCACGTCAACGTCGGGACCATCGGGCACATCGACCACGGCAAGACGACCCTGACGGCGGCGGTCGTGGCGCGGCAGGCGCACCGCTTCGGCGGCGAGGCGCCGGCCTACGCCGACATCGCCCGCGGCGGCACGGTGCGCGACCCGTCGAAGATCGTCACGATCACCGCCGCCCACGTCCGCTACGAGACGGCCCGCCGCCACTACGCCCACATTGACTGCCCGGGGCACGCCGACTACGTGAAGAACATGATCACCGGCGCCGCACAGATGGACGGGGCGGTGCTGGTCGTGGCGGCCGACGACGGGCCGATGCCGCAGACGCGCGAGCATATCCTGCTCGCCCGCCAGGTCGGCGTGCCGCACCTGGTCGTCTTCCTCAACAAGGTGGACGCCGTCGAGGATCCGGAATTGCTCGAACTGGTCGAGCTGGAACTGCGCGATCTGCTGTGCAAGTACGACTTCCCCGGCGACGCGATCCCGATCGTCCGCGGCAGTGCCCGGGGGGCCATGCGCTCCGGCGGCACGGACGACGCCGCCTGCCGCTGCATCGACGAGCTGATGGAGGCGCTCGACACCGCCATCCCGCTGCCGCAGCGCGCCGAGGACCGGCCGTTCCTGATGAGCGTGGAGAACGTCTACACGATCAAGGGGCGCGGCACCGTGGTGACGGGCAAGATCGAGCGCGGCAAGGTGCGCGTCAACCAGGAGGTCGAGGTCGTCGGCCTGCGCCGAGAGGCGCGGCGGACGGTCGTGACCGGCCTGGAGACGTTCCGCCAGACGATGAGTGAAGGCGTCGCGGGCGACAACGTCGGCCTGCTGCTGCGTGGGGTGCGCTCCGACGAGGTGGAGCGCGGCCAGGTACTGGCGGCGCCGGCGACGGTCGTGCCGCGCACGAAGTTCGAGGCCAGCGTCTACGTCCTGAAGAAGGAGGAGGGCGGGCGGCACACGCCGTTCTTCAGCGGCTACCGTCCGCAGTTCTTCTTCCGCACGACCGACGTGACCGGCAGCGTGGTCCTCCCCGAGGAGGTCACGATGTGCATGCCGGGCGACAACGTGGAGCTGACGGTGGAACTGCCCGCGGAGACGCCGGTGGCCCTCGACGAGGGCCTGCGGTTCGCGCTGCGTGAGGGTGGGAAGACCGTCGGCTCGGGCGTGGTGACGAAGGTCCTCGCCTGACTGTAAAATGAGGCGGCGGTTGGGGCACGGCGAAGGCCGGGCGCCGGCCACCGCCTCTGTGTTTACATGAGCGCTTCGGGTAACATGGCGAAGGAAACGCGGTGCAAGTGCTTGTTCGCCTGCCGGGAGGTGGGACGGTGATCCGTTCGGTGGAGATCAAAGGTCTGCGCGGGATTCGCGAGGGAAAGCTCGCGGACATGACGCCGCTGGTCGTGCTGGTCGGCCCTAACGGATCGGGTAAGAGCACCATTCTTGATGCGCTCTCCATTGGTGCGAGCCCCACCCCTGCGGAGGCAGTTGGCCAGGCGGTGAGTCGCCGAGTCGAATTGAGCCAGGGCGCCCGCTGGCTCTGTTGGAAAGCCGGCACCGACGGGCCGGCCCGCGTTGAGATTTCGACGGACGCCCCAGCGACACGCGTGATTGAGTTGTCCGTGGGGCGCTCCCACGAGGCACCTTACCCGCTGCTCAACGGAAGGGTGTTGCATAAATCGGAGCAAAATGGATATCATTTCGCCGTGCATTTTCGCGACGCCACGCGGCCGTTCGACGCGCCGGACCTGGTCAAGCCGCTCGATGGCGTGTCGGAGGTGCGCTTCGTCGATCAGCGTGCCAGGGTGTTGCAAGTCCCCTTGCATCAACTTTACACGCAGGCATTTGTGTCCGGCAGGGTCGCAGAAACACAGGACATGATGAAGGCCCTCATGCCCGCCATCGAGGACGTCCGGATCCTCGTCGAAGGCGACTCGCCGCACATTTACCTGACCTACCCTGATCGCGCCGTCCCGGCGGCGGTGGCGGGCGATGGGCTCTTCCATCTGCTCCGGTTGAGCCTGGAGCTGACCACGCGCCGCGGCGGCTCTGTGCTCCTTGAGGAGCCCGAGGTTCGCCTCCACCCCGGGGGAATCCGCGAATGCGCGCGGGCAATTCTCGCCGCGGTCCGCCGTGACATTCAGGTGATCCTGACGACACACAGCATTGAACTCATCGACTCGTTGTTATCCGAATCGACACTCAAAGGCCGCGCCGACCTCGACAAGCTCAGCGCCTACGGCGTCGCACTCAAGAATGGCGTGTTGATTACGACTCGCTACTCGGGTGCCGATGTCGAGTCGGCTCGTGGTGCAATTCAGGAAGACCTGCGATGAGCGAATCGGTGGTGCTGTGCGAAGGCCCCCACGACCGCGCCTTCTGGGCGGGATGGCTCACCTACCTCGGGTGCTCCGACGAGGGGTTCCGGCCCGGGACACTCGGCTATCCTCGCCCTGACCCTTGGGGCGATGAGGTTCGCGGCGGAGAGTTTGGATACCACTCGAGGAGTCATTCCTTCCTGCGCGTTGTCTTCTGCGGGGGAAGAAGTAAAGTCGGCTTCGCGCCTGCGGTGCCTGGCAAATAGCCGAAGCGCTCGCCCTCTGAACAGTCGAGAGATACCTCACCTATGCCCAATCATCCGCACATCTGCGTCGTCGGCTCCACGAACATCGACCTGACATTCCGCACCGTGCGCCTCCCCAAACCGGGCGAGACGCTGGCCGGCCACGGCTTCCAGCTCGGCTACGGCGGCAAGGGCGCTAACCAGGCCGTCATGGCGGCGCGCCTGGGCGCCCACGTCACGATGATCGGCAAGGTCGGCCGCGACGTCTTCGGCGAGGGCGCCCTGCGCAATTACCGCGAACAGGGCATCGACACGACGCACGTCTTGATCGACGGCGAGCGCCCGACCGGCGTGGCGTCCATCGTCGTCGATGACGCGGCGCGCAACTGCATCCTCGTCGTGCCAGGCGCCAACCTCGGCCTGACGCCAGAGGACGTGCGCGCCGCGGCCAGCGTCATCGAAGGCGCCGCCGTGCTGCTCTGCCAACTCGAAGTGCCCATCGAAACCGTGACCGAAGCGCTTCGCATCGCCCGGACGGCGAAGGTGACGACGATCCTCAACCCCGCGCCGGCCGTGCTCTTGCCCGACGAACTGCTGGGCCTCGCTGACCTGTGCGTGCCGAACGAAAGCGAGATCGAGCTGCTGACCGGCGGACAGACGGCGACGACGGTGCAGGAAGCCGCCGCCGCCGCGTGGGAATTGCTGCGGCGCGGGCCGCGCACGGTGATCGTCACCCTGGGGGAGCGCGGGGCACTGATCGCGGACGCCACGTCGGCGGAGCACGTGGAGGCGCCGCACGTCGAGGCCGTCGATTCCAGTGGGGCGGGCGACGCCTTCATCGGCGCCCTGGGCGTGTTCCTTGCCGAAGGGATGCAGCTGCGCGAGGCCGTGCGGCAGGCGAATGCGGTGGCGGCGCTGTCGGTGACGCGACTCGGGACGCAGGCGTCCTTCCCGACCCGCGCGGAGGTTTAGCGGCGGGTCGCAGACCCGCGGGTCTGCGACCCGCCGCTAAACGTCAACAGCGCACCTCCAATGTCTTCACCGCCCCGGTCTTCACGTCGCACACCCGGATGGCGTGGTTGTTGGTGTCGGCGACGTACAGCTTGCCGCCGGCGAACGACAGCCCGCCCGGCTCCGAGAACTGCGCCTCGACGCCGCGGCCGTCGTGGTGGCCGGGTTCGCCGCTGCCGAGGAAACTCGTCACTCGCCGCTCTGCCGGATCGCAGCGCTTGATCTTGTGATTGTAACTGTCCGCGACGTACAGCACCCCGTTCGCTCGGGCCACGCCGAGCGGGTGCTGCAAGCGCACCGCCTCGCCGGCGCCGTCCACGTCGCCGAAGTCGAACAGCCCCGTGCCGGCGACCGTGTGGACGTAGCCGCCGTCGAGGGCCACGGCGCGGATCGCACTCACCTCGCTGTCGG
>DATFNV010000230.1:0-8951 GCA_035266225.1 Gemmataceae bacterium | reverse complement strand
TCGCGAGGTGGTTGCTTACGAGCCCGATTCAGTATAGGCTAACCACATGCTGCTTTACCTCGACATGTGCAGCCTTCAGCGGCCCCTGGACGACAGGACGCAACTTCAGACCTCCTGACATAGCCCCCTCACTGAGTGAGCGGTTCCTGGCCCTCGATGGCCAGGCGAACGCGTAAGCCACTACCAGGGTAGTAAATGCCTTCCGCATTTAGTTCCTGGCCCATTGTCCATTGTCCCATTGTCACCCCCGGATGACGCAAACATCACCCAGCCAAGAGGTTGTGGCGAAACGACCCTCCTTGAGTCCGTCCCATTCCCATTGTCACATGCGTAAAGCGGCCCCATTGTCACCACCATTGTCACACGCGACGCCAAGCCTCAACCGCACGGTGGCCTGCCCGGCGAACTCGGACAGGGGTTCAAAGGAAACTGGGCCAAAATCGCTCTGCGACACGTCGAAATATTCATCTGGGAATAACGGCCACGCCAAGGCCATCGCTCTGGGCGGGGGATGCCAATTCTACCGCCCCTATCCCGTCTTCCACGCCGCTTTGTCGTCCCCCACTCGTTACGGGCCCCTCTCCACGAGACCCGATAACAGTGGTCATACCGGCCAGTTCCCTGCTTGCGGACCCACTCTCCGGCGCCGATCGACCAGCCCGGTCGGCCTTCGAGCCGGCAACATCAGTCCGCAGGCTCGGCGCCCGATGCGGCCAGGGGCTCGGCCTAGGGAGGAAAGGTCATGAACGGCGTATCACGCTGGGCGGCGTATGGTGCCTTCCTGTTGCTCCTCGTGGGGAGCGGCCGCGGCAGCGCCCAGGCGCCCATGCCCGCGAGCGCCCCTTTAACCGACGCCGGGGGACCGCTCCCCGAGGTCTCGCCCTTCGACGGTCCGCTCGCGAACATGCAGGCGGGACCCGCGTCACACGGCGGCGAAAAGGAGCCGCCACCCCTAACGCTGTCGAACTTCTTCAGCGCCGGCTGGGGCCAGGAATTCACCCGCAGGTCGTCGGAGGACCGGGCCCCCGACCTGGCCCTGCTCCGCGTGCAGACCAACTTCATGGAGCGCGAGGTACGGATCAACTACGCCTACACCAACGACTTCCACAACGCCAAGCAGTCCAATCTGAACAACTTCGATTACTTCATCGCCTACGCGTTCGACCGCCGCTTCATGGTGGAGGTCTTCGGGAATGAGCAGTGGATCGACGGCCGCGGCAAGAACCCCGACGAGGGCGGGCCCACCGCCCGGTTCGTGGGCCGGGTGCAGCTCATCAGCACCGCCGATTCGTCGTACACCTTCAACTTCCAGACCATCGCCCCGGACCCCAGCCTCGGGCAGCACCAGACCACGCTGAGCTACGGCCTCGCGGGGTTCGAGGACCTGACGCGCCTGGGGTTACATCGCGTCGGCCTCTATTACAGCGTCCTGTTCGACAGCCTCGACGGTCCCCATGCGGTCGGTGCTACCCAGGATGACGTGCAGTACGACATCACCATTGCCAAGACCCTGACCCGGCCGGACACGCCGCTGATCGGCAACCTGACCCTCTTCCTGGAGACGTTCGCGCAGACGAACCTCGACGGAGAGCACAAGGACAGCACCCTCGTGACCCTCACGCCGGGCATCCGGTTCAACCTGGGCAAACTCGGCTGGCCGAACTTCGGCCTGGACAACTGGCTCATGGGCGGCGCGGACATCCCCCTCTCCGGCCCCAAGCCGTGGAACGCCATCTATCGCTTCACCTACATCAAGAATTTCTAAGACCGCCCTATTGCGGCTTCAAACGACCTCTTGTTCGACCCCTGCCGCCGTCGATTTATCGATTCGCGATACGATAAATCGACGGCGGCCACCGTCGATTTATCGTATCGTGACACGATAAATCGACGGCGGCCGCTACACCTCTGTCAAGACCTGCTCCGGTCGCCCTGCCGCGCTGACGCGACCCTGGTCGATCCGCACGACCCAGCCGGCCATTTGCCTGGCCTCGGCGGGGTTGTGGGTGACGTAGAGCGTGGGGACACGCCACTCCTCCAGCACGCGCCGAATGTAGTCCAGGACACGTTGCTTCAGTTCGTCGTCCACGGACGACAACGGCTCGTCCAGCAGCAACAACTCCGGGCCGCAGAGCAGCCCCCGCCCGAGGGCCACGCGCTGCCGCTGACCCCCGGACAGACTCTGAGGCAGCCGTTTGAGCAGGTCGGCAAGCTCCAGTACACGCACGACCTTGTCGAAATCCACGGCCCGCGCTGCCCGCGCACGGCGTCGCCAACCGTAGAGGAGGTTGCCCCGCACGTCCAGGTGCGGGAACAGCAGGTGGTCCTGAAAAACGTACCCCACCCGGCGCTTCTCGGGGGGCAGATTGGCTCCCGTGCGGCTGTCGAAGAGCAGGCGCGCTCCGAGGCGAATGAAGCCGGCGTCGGGCCGGCGCAGCCCCGCGATCATGGACAGGATACTGGTCTTGCCGCTGCCGGAGGGGCCGAACAGCGCCGTGACCGGGGCCTCGGTCACAAAGGCCGGCTCCGCGCGAAAGCCGGAAGGATATTGGAGTTGACAGGAGAACTCAAGCAGAGGCATGGCGCCTCCCGCGGCGTGCGAAGTGCTCGCTTGCGGCCAGCGCCGCGAAGGCCAGGAGGGCCGACGCGGCGACGAGGCGCCACATCCGCTCCTCGTAGGCCGCACCCGGCTGGTTGTTGAGGATGTATACCTCGATCGCCAACATGCGCGTTTCCGGCCGGATGCCTGCGAACATGAGCGTGGCGCCGAATTCGCCCAACCCCCGGGCGAAGGACAGAACGATGCCGGCGATGACGCCGTTGCGCGCCAGGGGCAGGCTCACCGTCAGAAAGGCGTCCAGGGGGCGGGCGCCGAGCGAACGGGCTGCCTGGTAGAGGCGCGGGTCGGTCCCCTCGAATGCCAGGCGAATGGCTCGTACCATCAGCGGGAAGCCCATGACGGCCACCGCCAGCACGGCGGCGCGCCACGTCAGCGCGATCTCCAGGCCGAACCAGTGGTAAAGCCAGGACCCAATCCAGCCGCGCTTGCCCAGCAGGTAAAGCAGCAACAGGCCGGTGACGACCGGCGGCATCACCAGCGGCAGATTCAGCAGCGTCTCGGCCAGCGCCTTGCCGGGGAACGACTTCCGCGCCAGCACCCAGCCCGCGGCGACGCCGAACGGGAGGCTCAAGGCGACGGCGGCCAGCGACACACGCACACTCAGCCAGACGGCCTGCCAGTCCTCCGCGGTCAGGCCCAGGAATGATTCGGACATGCCCCCTCAGCTCAGCGATCAACGCCGAAGCCGGCGTGCTCGAAGACGCCAGCGGCTTTCTCCGAGCCAAGGTACTCGTAGAACCGCCGAGCGGCCTCCCTGATCGGCTCGCGCCGCAAGAGAACCAGCGGGTAGCGGATCGGGTCGTGAAGCCCCGGTTCGACCTCGACGGCGACGCGGACCTTGGACTGACCTAGCGCGTCGGTCCGGTACACGAATCCGGCCTCGGCCTCGCCACGCGCCACGAACTGAAGCGTCGCTCGCACGTCGATCCCGCCAACGACTCGCCCCTCGACCTTGTCCCAGACACCG
The DNA here is from genome assembly GCA_035266225.1 of Gemmataceae bacterium. Taxonomy (GTDB): domain Bacteria; phylum Planctomycetota; class Planctomycetia; order Gemmatales; family Gemmataceae; genus DATFNV01. The sequence continues at coordinate 5,364 of DATFNV010000230.1, read as the reverse complement.
GCCTTCCGCAAAGCCTGGCGGGCGTACTCACCGGCGGGCACCTTGGGCTCCGCCAGCGCCAGCCGCCGGATCCGCGGATCCGCCAGGTCGCGCAACTCTCTGACGCCGACGTCGGAATCCGCCGGCACCACGACGACGAGTCGGTTCGTCAGCAAGTTACGACGTTCGCTCACGAGTTGTTTCGCGGCGAGGTAATCGGCCGAGGCCTGGTCGGCGGAAAGAAAGAGGTCGGCGGATGCCCCCTGTTCGATCTGCTTGGCAAGGCCGGAGGACGGGCCGAGTGACACCTCCACCGGGGTATCGGTCTGGCCCTGGAAATCCCTGGCCGCCTGCTCCACGGCTTCCTTGGTGCTGGCGGCGGCGAACACAATCACAGGCTCCGGCCGTCGTTCGGGACCGCCGCCCTGAAAACCACAACCCGCCAAGACGCAGGCAAGAATCCAGCAGGTCGCCGAGTGAAGCCGCATGTGTACTCCCCCTTCTCGGGCCCCGCTCGCACGGACGCCGGCGTAACTGCACGATACTACCCCGGCGAGAAAGTTCCGCACACAAGCCCGACGCGCCAGCGAGGGATGTCGGCTTCCCCTCGCTGGCGCGTCGGGCTTGTGTCCCCTCGCCGGCGCGTCGGGCTTGTGTCCCCTCGCTGGCGCGTCGGGCTTGTGTGCGGAACTTTCTCGCCGGGGTAATACCCGACGTTCCATCACGTCGCCTGCTCGCTATATTACCAAGGATATAACCCCCAGACGAGGGCGGGGGCCGGCGTCTCCATGCCGTAATTATCGTCCCGCGGAGCTGGGTTCGGAGACGTCAGCGGTCGGGAAAGCGGATGGGGAGAAAGCCGCAGCGACGAAATCGGGGGGCGGCGGTCGCAGACGTGAGGAAGGAAAGGAGGGCCTGCGCCTCCTCGGGTCGTTTCCCGCGGCCGAGGACCGCCGCCTCGTAGCGGATGGCCGTCGGACCTGCCGGGACCCGGAACAGAAGTCGGCACCCCTCGGCACGCGCGGCGTCGCTGCCGTAGACCAGGCCGGCGTTGGCCCGTCCGGCACGCACGGCCGCCACGACGGCCCGTGAGTTGTCCACACGCACGACTCGCGGTAGCAGCTTCTCGTAGAGGCCAAGGCCGTCCAGGTACGCGCGGGTGTACTGCCCCAAGGGACACCCCGGCTCGGCGAAGGCGATGCGGGTCACCTCGGGACGCGCGAGGTCGGCCGGTTTCCGCACCCGCATCTCCCGACCGGCCGGGCCGATGGCGGCCAGGCTGTTCTCCGTGAGCCGGACGCGGGTGTGCGGCCGCAGCAGCCCCCATTCTTCGAGGCGGTCGAGCTGCTCGGGGTCCGCCGTCAAGAACAGGTCGGCGGGGGAGCCCGCGAGGAGGTGGTCGGCGAGTTCGTCCGAGCCCCCGAACACCGCGCGCACCCGAATCGTCGGCTGGCGCAGGGCGAAGTCGGCGAGCAACTGGCCGAGTACCTCTTCGAGGCTCACCGCCGCTGCCACGTGGACGGCGGGACTTCCTTGAGGTTGGGCGAGCCGGGGTAGAAGCACGGCCGCCGTCTGGACGAGTTGCTCCTGGAGTTCGCGGAACACGGCGACGGCACTTAGCCCCTGCGGCGTCAGGCCTGCGCCTCCCCCGCGGACGCCCCCCGTCGTGGAGACGACCAGAGGCGTGCCGGCCGCCTCGTTGATGCTCTGGACGAGCAGCCAGGCGCGGCGGTACGACATGCCCATGTGGCGGGCGGCGGCGCTGATACTGTGCCAGCGCTCGATGCCTTCGAGCAACTCGAGCCGGCCGGGGCCGAGGACCGCACGCCCCGCGCGCTCGACCCAGACGCGGAGCCCCACCGCCCAGCGGTGGTCCCAGGCGGGTGGGTTGTCAGTGCGACTCGGCGTGCCGGTGGGCATCGGGCCTCGTGGGTGTCGGGACGAAGGACGATCGGTCATCCAGCCGCGGCCCTCGTGGGGGCCGTGGCCCGGTTATCTTATCAAAAGCCGGAAAGCGCCACGCCGCCCGCCAACGCTGCCGAGGAGGAGCGGCAGCAGACCGTCAAGCGCTACATCGCGTGGCGGCCGCGGAAGTCGTCTCGTCCGCAGGACGGCGCTTCCCGGGCCGTTTTTGCTTGACGGCGATCCCCGCCCGCCCTTACCCTTGGGACTGTTCCCCGGCATGTCCACCCGGGCCCCCCATTCGAGGAGAGATGTCATGTCCCAACCGGCCCCCGCTTCCCGCCGCGGCTTCAGCCTGTTTCAGCTGCTGCTGCTGCTGGCCCTGCTGGCGATCCTGTTCGGCCTGCTCCTGCCCGCGGTCGGCAAGGTCCGCTCGGCCGCCCGCCGCACCCAGGACTCCAGCAACCTCAGGCAAGTGTGCCTCGCCACGATCAACTGCGCCGACACCAACAACGGCAAACTGCCGCCCGTCGTCGGACTCTACCCGGTCAACGATCCCACCGCCGCGGGCAATGGCTACGGCACCCTCTTCTTCCACATCCTGCCATACCTCGAGCAGGACAACCTCTACAAGACAGGCAACGTCGATGGCAAGTTTCGCGTCGATGCGGCAGGGATCCAGGCCACGGTCGTGAAAACCTACGTCTCCCCGTCGGACCCCGGCGGCGGCAAGGACTTGATTTACGACGGCTGGCTGGCCAAGAGCAACTACGCCGCCAACTTCCAGGTCTTCGGCAACACGGCGAACAACTCGCTGGCCGGCGAGGCGCGCTTCCCGGCCTCGATCAGCGACGGCACCTCGAACACGATCTTCTTCACCCAGCGCTACCAGGTCTGTAACGGCGACCCGTGCGCCTGGGGCTACGACGGCGGCACGGCGTGGGTGCCGGCCTTCGCGTACCTGAGCAAGGGCAAATTCCAGGCGCGGCCGGCCGCGGGGCTGTGCGACTCCTCGCTGGCGCAGGGACTGCAAGCGGAGGGCATCGAGGTCGGCATGGGCGACGGCAGCGCGCGCTTGGTCGCCGCCTCGATCAGCCCGCAGACGTGGTGGTACGCTTGCACCCCCGCCGGTGGTGAGGTGCTCGGGACCGACTGGTAGCCGCGCGGCCTTGGCCGCCCTGAGGAGCTTTTTCCCATGAAGCGAATCGTATTTGTGCTGTGTGTCGCGGTCCTGGCGTCGGGGGGTCGCGCGGCCGCCCAGGACAAGGAAGAGACGGCGGCCCTCGTGAAGCGCTTTCGCGACGGCGACGTGAAGGGCCGCACCCGCGCCGCCGACGCCCTGGTGAAGCTCGGCGCCGACGGCGCGACCGAGTTGGCCGGGTTGCTGGCGGATCGCGACGCGAACGTCCGCGGCCGGGCCGCCGAGGTGCTCGCTCGAATCGGCCCCGACGCCAAGGAGGCGGTGCCGGCCCTGGCCAAGGCGATGATGGACAAGGACGACACCAGCGTCCGCGCCTCCGCCGCCCTGGCGCTGGGCCGCATCGGCGCCGCCGCAGTCCCCGCGCTGATCGAGGCGCTCAAGGGGAAGGGCACCGAGCAGCGGGCGCTGGCCGCGGGGGCCCTCAAGCAGATCGGTCCCGACGCCAAGGACGCCGTGCCGGCTCTGATCGACGTGGCCAAGGCCGGCGGGCCGAACGCCGACCCGGCCCGGGTGAACGCCCTGGCCGCGCTCGGCCGCATCGGGCCGAAGGCGAAAGAGGCCGTGCCGGCCCTGGCCGAACTGGTCAAGGGCAAGGACGCGACGCCGGCGGTGCGGAGCCAGGCGGCCATCGCGCTGGGGCAGATCGGGCCGGACGCGAAAGAGGCCGTCAAGGCGCTGGCCGAGGCGGTCGCCGAGCCGAGCACCAAGGCCGGGCCGCTCCGCTTCCACGCCGTCGCGGCCCTCGGCCAGATCGGGCCGAACGCCAAGGACGCGGTGCCGGCGCTGGAGAAGGCGCTGGACGACAAGACAATCGGCGAGCAGGCGCGGAAAGCGATCGAGAAAATCCGCGCCAAGGAGAAGGAATAAGAGATTTATCGATTCGCGAACCGGTGAATCTTAAACAAACCTACCGCCCCAGGGCGGCGTCGGCCGTCTTCGTGGTCTCGGCGTCGTCGTTGTCCGACAGCGCCGCCAGGCACTGGCGGATGCGCCGGTCGGAGATCGTCAGGAAGTAGCGCCCCGCCTGCGCCTCGCGCTGCACCTCGGCCGGGTTGCCGTTGCCGGTCGTCAGCAGGTGGTCCAGCCGGGCCAGCGTGCAGCTCGAGGCGTACAGTTCGCAGGCCGCGTCGGCGACGCGCTCGTGCAGGTACTCGGCCGGGAGGAACTTCTCGACCGAGCCGGTCTGCCGCAGCACCCACTGCACCGCCAGGCCGAACTCCTTCACGCGCTGGCTCAGCCGGCTCGCCTCGGCCTTCAGCGCCGCGCCGCGCACCGGCACGTCGGGCGAGGTGAAGCGGGCGGCGAGCTGTTCCTTGCCGAAGCGCCACAGCCGGCCGACCCCCTTCAACGGACTTTTCACCGCGATCAAGACTTCCATCAGTCCCTCGCCGACGGCCCGCGAGCCGACCACGCTGATGAACGCCCGCAGCACGTCGTTGGCCCCCTCGCCGATCATGTTGATGCGCGCGTCGCGCATCATCCGCTCCAACGGGTCCGCGCTGAAGTAGCCCTGCCCGCCGTAGATCTGCAAGGCGTCGTTGACGATCGTCCACAGGGCGTCGGTGGACCACACCTTGAGCATGGCGGTCTCGAGCATGTAGTCCTCGAAGCCGCGGTCGATCAACGAGGCGCACTCCGCCGTCGTCGCTTCCATCGCGAAGACACAGGCGGCCATGTACGCGATCTTCTTCTTGACTAGCTCGAACTCGGCGAGCGCCTGGCCGAACTGCTTGCGGCTCCTGGCGTGCTGCACGGCCAGGCGCAGGCAGGTCTTGGCGGCGCCGGTGCAGCTAGCGCCGAAGGTGGTGCGGCCGAAGTCGAGGACGGTCAGCGCCAGGCGCAGCCCCTTGCCGACCGGGCCGAGGACGTTTTCCTTCGGCACCTTCATGTCGTGAAACGCCAGCCGTGCGGTGGTCGTGCCGCGGATGCCGCACTTGGGCATGCGCGCCTCGACCACCTCGAAGCCCGGCATGTCCGGCGTCACCAGGAAGGCCGTCACCTTCGTCTCGCTGGAACCAGGCACCGGGGTGCGGGCCATGACGGTCAGCATGCCGGCGATGCCCCCGTTGGTGATGTAGCGCTTCTCGCCGTTGAGGACGTAGGCGGAGCCGTCGGCGGTGGGGGTCGCGGTGGTCTGGACGTTGGCGGCGTCGGAGCCGGCGGCCGGCTCGGTCAGGGCGAAGGCGCCGAGCTGGCGGCCGTTCACCAGGTCCGGCAGCCAGCGCTTCTTCTGCTCCTCGGTGCCGAACAGGAGCAGGGCGCGAATGCCAATGGAGTGGTGG
>DATFNV010000229.1:0-10316 GCA_035266225.1 Gemmataceae bacterium | reverse complement strand
GAACCCTTCGAGCTTCGACTCGTCGATAGCGTCGATGGCGGTGTCCGGCCCGACCCATTCCACAAAGTTGCCGATGTTGCGGCAGTAGGCGTCGTAGCGACCCTCGCTCATCTGTCCGGACACGCAGACGCCGTGGAGGAGGGTCCGCCACGCCTCTACCTGGGCCTGCACGGTCCGGTCTGATGGGGTCGCCTTCACCGCCGAGGCAACCATCGCGTCGGCCTGCGCCTTGATCTTCTGGTACTGCCCAGCACCGACGAGTGAGTCAACTAACTTCTCGCGGCTCGCCTCGTCGAGGTGCTGCCAGTCCTGCACCATCGACCAGACCTTGAAGGCGTTAACGCGCAGATCCTGTTCGGTGGGCGGGGCATTTTCGATCTGTGCGAGCTTCGCCTCCCACCAGGCGTTCGCGGCGGCGGCACTCCCTTCCTTAGTCTCGTCCGCGCCGAGCTGGCGGCAGGAAATCGCGTAGATTTGGCCCTTGTGCTTCTTGAACCAGCGGCGGGTGGATGCCTGCCAGGTCATGTGGAGTTTGCGAGCCATTACAGATTCTCTGTTAACCCCTGTTAACCGCAAATGCCGCACTACCATTGTAAGGTTGAGGCACCCCCGAAAGCAAGAGTCTGTTAACCGTTTCTGTTAACTTTGGCGGGAAAATGGGCTGGACGGGGTTACAGAGGGCGTTACGAGTCGTTCTCTAAGTCCTTACGCATCTGCGACTTGTGTTTTCAGATATGCTATAGGCGATATGAGTTATGGCATTTCCAGTGCCGCACAATCGGCCACTCTGTCACCTCTCCGAGCAACCTAAACACTTATTTCCCTTGCCCTTACGACTTCCCTTCCTTGCAAATTACTACCAGGATTGTCCTTTGCAAACTGTTTTGCAAACCGACCGGCCGGACATACGGTCGGAAGAGTGTGTAGCATAGCACCCGGCGGCGGGCGTGAAAAGGACAGCCGGTTTGCAAAACTCAGCGGCCTGTAGTCCCTCTCCCCATTCCTTGCTTCCGCCTGCGTGCCTGGAGGGTCACGAGGGATGCTACCCCTGATCGCCTACGCCTCGGCCGCTTGAGCGAGACGGTCGGCGTCGGCCAAGCCGCACGCATCCTCGGCGTGTCCCCGTCCACCGAACGGCTGTGGGAGAAGCATGGCCTCGTGTCCAGCACTCGCACCGGCGCCGGCAAGCACTGTCGCTACGGCCGTGAAGCCGCTGAAGCGCTGGCACGATCCCCGGAAGGCCGGTAGCACCACGGCCAGCGACGGGTTGATCCGTGCCATGCAGAGGGCGCGGGGCGTTAGTGGGTCATCCGCTTGCCACCCGCCGGTGGCGAAGGCCGCAAGCACCTGCATAACAGTACAGCGCTGTGGGCTACTGGCAAAGGGGCGATGAAGGGGTAGAATAGGAGGAGCCCAGTGAGGAGGCAAGAGCCGTGATGGACGAAGAACTGGACGGGCTGGGGTCGGCTCTGGACGACTTTCTGCGACCGTACCTGTCATGTTGCGACTACACCCAGACCTTCGCCCACCTGCATCCCTACTGCCGCGGCTTGCTCTCCGAACTCCAACGCAAGAGCGTCGAGCCCATCGCCCTGGTCTCCGGCCGCGCCGTCCGCACCTTGCAGGAGTTCCTCAAAGACCACCAGTGGCAGCACTCCCAGGTCAGAGAGCTGTTGTAGCGCTTCGCCACCAGTGTCAGTGTTGGGTTTAGGCCAATATCCCATGCACGATGCGCTTCCTCCGGTGAGCAGACGCACGACCCCAGCCATGCCGCACGAACTCCTCATCGCGCCGAGCGGCCGCCTGGCCCTGATGGAGCCTTCAGCCGCTCCTGAGGCCGCGGCCGAACTCGCGCAGCCCCTTGTGACCGCCTTCGCCTCGAGCCCCGCGCGCGGGCTGCTGCACCTGGCGACCAAGGAATTGCAGGCCCGCCTCACGCCGGCGCTGGAGTACGTCCGCTCGTTCGCCTGCACCTACCTGACGCGGCTCTGCCAGACCCAGGGTCACGAAGCGACGAACGATCTGCCGCCCACGCCGCCGCCGTCCTCCGCGGAACTGGCGACGTGGGTCTTGCAAGCCCCACCCATGACCGGCCTGGAGTACCTGCGCGAGGAAGCGCTGGCCGGCTGGTGGGCCGACCTGGACGCCCTGGTCCGCGGCGAGGTCCGGGAGCACGCCGGCGGCGCGCAGGCCTACCTCAGTGACAAGAATCCGCTCTGGAGGTTTGTCGGGCGCGTCACGCTGCATCTGGCCGAGAACAAGCGCGACGCGGAGAACCCGTTCGCTTTCCTGGCGACGTATGTCAGTCGCCTGTCGCCCCAGGGGCGCGTCCAGCACGAACCCCTGGCCCGGGCGCTGCAGCAATACGCCGGCGCCAGGAACCGGCAAGCGCTGCTGTCGCTGCTCGTGCCCCTGCAGCGGGCGGCCGACCGCAGCGCCCTGGTCAAGGAGTTGGTCGATTCCGGCGACGTGTACCACGCGCTGGCCTGGTCGCCGCGCGAGGCGCACCGCTTTTTGCAGGACATTCCCGTCTTCGAGGAAAGCGGGTTGATCGTCCGCGTTCCCGACTGGTGGAAACCCCACCGTCCCCCCCGGCCGACCGTCGATGTGCGGATCGACGGTCGGCACGGGTCGAAGCTGGGGGCGAGTGCCTTGCTCGATTTCTCGGTCGGGGTCGCGCTGGACGGCGAGCCGTTGAGCGAGGCCGAGATTCAACAACTGCTGGCCTCGGCAGGCGGACTGGTCCGGCTCAAGGGCAAGTGGGTCGAGATGGACCGCGAGAAACTGGCCGAGGCCCTCGCGCACTGGCAAACCGTCGAGAGCCGCGCCCGCGCCGGCGGGCTGTCGTTCTTTGAAGGGATGCGCTTGCTGGCGGGCGCCGGCTTAGAGCGCGACGTGGCGGCGACCCTCCCGGAAGCGGCGCGGGCGTGGACGGGTTTGACGGCCGGCCCCGGCCTCGAAGCGACGCTCAACCGGCTCGCGTCGCCTGACGCGCGGCAAATCCCCAGCCCGCCGGGGTTGCGCGCCGAGCTGCGGCCTTATCAGCGCAGCGGCCTGGGCTGGCTGCACTTCCTGGCGCAACTCGGCCTGGGCGCCTGCCTGGCCGACGACATGGGCCTGGGCAAGACCGTTCAGGTGATCGCCTTGCTGCTGGCCCTGAAGGGCGAACGGGACCCGGGCGATAAGGGCGCGGCGACGCCCGCGCCCAGTCTGCTGGTCGTGCCGGCCTCGCTGATCGCCAACTGGAAGGCGGAGCTCGAGCGGTTCGCGCCGTCCTTGACGTCCGCGATCGCGCACCCTTCCGAACGGCCTTCCGGCAAGGAGGACCTCTCGGCGGCGGACGTCGCGGGTTGCGACCTGGTCATGACTACTTACGGAATGCTGGGGCGCCAGCAGTGGCTGCGCGAACGCGACTGGCGCCTGGCCATTCTCGATGAAGCCCAGGCGATCAAGAATGCCGGCACGCGCCAGGCGCGCGCCGCCAAGGAGCTGCGGGCGGCCTGTCGTATTGCCATGACGGGCACGCCGGTCGAGAACCGCCTCTCCGACCTGTGGTCGTTGTTCGATTTCCTGAACCCCGGCCTCCTGGGCAGCGCCAAGGCGTTCGCGAGCCTCGTCAAGAAGATGGAAGCGCCTCCGAAGCCGTCGTACCAGCCGCTGCGGACCCTCGTTGGGCCGTACATCCTCCGGCGCTTGAAGACCGACAAGCGCGTGATCGCCGATCTCCCGGACAAGACCGAGGTGAAGGCGTTTTGCAGCCTGAGCCGGCAGCAGGCGGCCCTGTACCAGCAAGCGGTTCGCGACCTCGAGGAGAAGCTCGAGACGACGGACGGCATTCAGCGGCGCGGCCTGGTCCTGGCCCAGCTGATGCGCCTCAAGCAGATCTGCAACCACCCGGCCCAGGCGCTGGGGGCCGGGGACTACGACCCGAAACACAGCGGCAAGTTTCAGCGCCTGGCCGAACTGGGCGAGGAGCTGGCCCAGCGGCAGGAGAAGGCGCTGGTCTTCACGCAGTTCCGCGAGATCGCCGAGCCGTTGGCCCGCTTCCTCGAAGGCGTCTTCGGCCGGCCGGGCCTGGTGCTGCACGGCGGCACCGCGGTCGCCAGGCGGCGCGAGCTGGTGGAGCGGTTCCAGCGCGAGAATGGGCCGCCGTTCTTCGTGCTCTCCGTCAAGGCGGGGGGGACCGGCCTGAACTTGACGGCGGCGTCGCAGGTGATTCACTTCGACCGCTGGTGGAACCCAGCCGTGGAAGACCAGGCGACGGATCGGGCGTTCCGCATCGGCCAGAAGCGCAACGTCCTCGTCCACAAGTTCGTCTGCCGGGGGACCGTCGAGGAGCGGATCGACGCCTTGATCGCCGAAAAGTCCGGTCTCGTGCGCGACGTGGTGGAAGGCGGCGAGCGGTTGCTGACGGAGATGGCCAACGACGAGCTGCTCAAGTTCGTGGCCCTGGACGTGCAGAAGGCGCTGGAATCCTGAAGGCAGTTGTGGGGCGTCGCGGCTAAAATACCATGACGGCAGCGACGTTCCCGTGAAAAAAGGAGTCTCCGATGTGGTTTGCCTTTCGGCCTTACGTGCCGGTGGCCAAGCGGCGAGCCCAGGCCGCCCGCGAGGTCGAGAAGCGGCGTAAGAAGGGCCAGGCCGTTTCGCCGGTCGTCCTGGAGGGCCGGACCATCGCGCACACCTTCTGGGGCAAGGCGTGGTGCGACAACCTGGAATCCTACAGCGACTACGAAAATCGCCTGCCGCGCGGCCGCACCTACGTCCGCAACGGCTCGGTGGTGGACCTGCAGATTCAGCCGGGCAAGGTCACGGCGCTGGTCAGCGGGTCGGAGCTTTACAAGGTCAGCATCACCATCGCGCCGCTGCCGGAAAAGCAGTGGCGCGCCCTCAAGTCGCGCTGCGCGGGGCAGATCGGCTCGGTCGTGGAACTGCTGCAGGGGCAGATGTCCCAGGGCGTGATCGGCCTGGTCACGTCCCACGACGGCGGCCTGTTCCCCCGGCCCGTCGAGATCAAGATGTCGTGCTCTTGCCCGGACTGGGCCGGCATGTGCAAGCACGTCGCCGCCGTGCTGTACGGCGTCGGGGCGCGTCTGGATCACCAACCGGAGTTGTTCTTTCGCCTGCGCAAGGTCGATCACCTGGAATTGATCGAGGAAGCCGTGTCGGGCGCCGGCAAGAAGACCGCCACCCGGAAGAAGACACTGGCGGAGGCCGACGTCGCCGGGGTTTTCGGGATCGAACTCGCCGAGCCCGAAGCCGACGACGCGCCGCCCGCCCCCGCGAAGCCGAAGCGGCGCAAGGCCGGTACGCCCGCGGCGAAGCCGGCCGGCGCGCCACGTCGCTCGCCGAAAGCCAGGGAGCCCAGAAAAGGCGAGGCGGAAGCGTGAGCGACCGCAAACCCAGCACGACTCCTCCACGACGATCCCCGCCGCCCGAAGGATGGCCAGCGCGTTGCCGTGCGGCACCACGCCAGGGCGCATCGTGTCGTCGAAGGTGACCGCTTAGAAGACCTCACCTTCATCCCTGCGGCCCGCTTCGTCGCCAGCAGGACCGCGGTCATTTCGCCGCGGGGCCGGAGAGGATGCGGCACTTCGGCAGCGCCTTTTGCAGGACGGCGACGCCGTCCGCAGTCACCTGCGTGCCGGTCAGGTCCAGTTGCCTCAGGCTACTCAGGCCGGCCAGGGGCTTGCGTCCGGCGTCGCTGAAGGTGCCGCCGTCCGGCGACAAGCTACCTCCCGTTCGGATTGACGGGGCTAACGAGGTAATGATGATTTTCGGCGAGGAGCAGGACTTCGTTCCGTCGCCGACTGATAATCACATCGAAATGATCCAGAACGTCGCGACCGAGGATGCTCAAGTCGGTTGCCGTCGGGTCGGTGAACGCAGCCATTACGCCGCGAACGCGAGCCGGGCCGCCGTCGGCGTGCAAGAATTCCACGACCGTGTTCACCACCACATAGTTCCCCGCTCCGCTAATGCCCTTCAGGGACAGGCCGGCCGGAGGAGTTTGGCCGTTCAGCTGAAGCCGTTGAAGGACATCGGCACTGAGAACCGTGCAATCGGCGCAGCTATCAACAAGAAATCGCTCGAACACCGGCTGCCCGGTGGCGCTCAAGACGCTGGTTTCGACGATCGGGCGATTGATCCCGTCATTGCACGTATGCCACTTGCCAGCGATTCGCATAGATGCGTGGTCCTTTTTCGGGGATCACGTACTGGACGAAAGCCCCATTGTCTTCAGGATGGTTCGTCTTGGCCCATCCCCAGGCCTCTTCGGGCGTATCGGCAATGAAAGCTTCCTGCCCCGCCACGGCCAGGTGCTTGCCCAATGCCTGCGGCAACAGGTCACCCCAGTGGTTCTCCAACCACTCGATATTGCGGCGGGCGCGTTCGTGCTGTGCCCGGCACCGAGCGATTTCGGCCGGATCGGTGATTTCTTCCAGGATCAGTCGGTCGCCCAGCATGGTTCTGCCTCCAAGAGGTTCGCAATAATTGTACCGGGCTTCACCAAAAGTCGCCAGGGGCCTTGAGGGCCGGAGGGCCGCTTCGTTCACGCCGGCAGCCTCACTTCTTCGCGTTGCCGTCCCAGACAATCTTGCACTTCGGCAGCGCCTTTTGCAGGGCGGCAACGCCGTCCACTGTTACCTGCGTGCCGGTCAGGTCCAGTTGCGTGAGGTTGCTCAGGCCGGCCAGCTGCTTGAGTCCGGCGTCGCTGAACGTGCAGCCGGACAGGGACAGCCGCTCCAGCTTCGTCAGCGTCCCCACCTCCGCGGCGAACAGGTCGTAGACCTTCGAGCCGGCCAGCGACAGCTCGGCCAGCTTCGGCAGCTTGGCCAGGCAGCGCAGGGCGCGCCCGGTCACCCCGGTCTGATTGAGGTCCAACCTGGGCAGGTTCGGCAAGTTCTCCCGGGATAGGGCCCCTTACGCGGTGCGCTTACGGGACAGGAGCTTGCGGATTTCCGGTACGAGGTCCGTAGGGACCACCATGAGAGTCTGCCCTTCTTTGGCCAGGGCGGCCTCGATCTCGGCAGCTTGTTCTTCCTCGGTTTGCTGGTCGTGGTAGGCAGCCAACTCACCGATCTGCTTTTCGGTCCAGCCGCGAGGCAGACGCTGTTTCCTCATCGGGGTTTTCTCCGTTTCGCACGGCGGAAGGCTTTCAAAGCCTTGCCGCGCAGCTCATAAGCAGTGACGACAAACGCACTCTCGCCTCCCGCGTCCGGAACGTAAACCACCTTGAGGTAGCGTCCGGCCGCTGTTTGCCCAAGACGAGCCCGCGAGTTCCGCGCCGCCGGGTAATCCAGCCCGGGCCCGCGGAGCACCTGGCGCACTTCCTCTTCTGTGACGTCGTGGTCGGAAATGTGCGGCAATCCGGTTTCAGGATCGTTCCAGAACCGCAGTTCCATGCGGCCATCCTTCCAGGGCTGCTTCCCGATCAATCTTACCCTCGCCGAGTCGTTCGTTCAATCCTACGTCTTGGCGAAATCCGGCGGCCTCAGCATCTTCAGGCGTCCGTCGTCGAGCGGCCCGGTCATTTCGCCGCGGGGCCGGAGAGGATACGGCACTTCGGCAGCGTCTTCTGCAGGGCGGCGACGCGGTTCGCTGTGACCTGCGTGTGGGTCACTTCCAGAGGATGTTGCACTTTGGCAGCGCCCTTCGCAGGGCAGCGACGCGGCCCGCTGTGACCTGCGTCTCGTTCAATTCCAGTTGCAAGAGGTTGGTCAGCCCCTTGAGGTGTACCAGTCCGCCGTCGCTCACCTGCGTGCCGTTCAGGTGGAGCATCACGAGGTTGGTCAGCCCCTTGAGGTGTTCCAGCCCGGCGTCATCGACTTTGTGGTTGTCGTCGAGGTTTACTGTGACCACCTGAAATGGAGCGGCCGGCAGGTCTTTGGCGGCCTCGATCTCCCTTTCGTGCCCGTCCCGGCGAATCGTGATCCAGCCGCCGATCGACAGCACCCACTCGGCGGCGCGTCGGTCCGGGTTGGCGTCCACGGAATCGACCTTCGCCTTACCGCTGTCGCCGTCCTTGTTCTTGATGATGACGATCCCCGCTGCCAGCGCCCCGCCCAGCGCCAGCAGCAGCGCCGCGGCTGTCGCCAGCCGCCACCGTCGCCGCGCCGTCGGCGCCGCAATCTCCGTCCGGTCGGCCGAAGGGTTGCTCGGCTCCTGCCGCGGCGATTCCTCCGGGATCGCTTCCAGCGCGGCCGCTACCGCCGCCGCCGACGCCGGACGGGCTGAGCGGTCCTTCGCCAGCAAGTTCATAATCAACGCCGACAGCGGCTGCGACACCGCCGGGTTCACTTCGTCCGGGGCCGGCGGCGTCTCGATCGCCAGGGCCAACAGCGTGCCCATCGTCCCCTGGCCCTGGAACGGCAGCCGGCCCGTCACCGCCCGGTAGAGCACGCAGCCGAGGCTGAACAGGTCGGCCCGCGCGTCGAGCGGCTCGCCCCGCGCCTGCTCCGGCGCCATGAACGCCGGGGTGCCGACCACCGCCCCAGTTCGGGTCAGGTGCTCTCCTCCCTCCCGGTCGGGGCGGTCATCGCGGGCCAGGCCGAAATCGAGGAGCTTGGCCCGGCCGCCGCCCTCCGGCTGCACCCAGATGTTGGCCGGCTTGACGTCGCGGTGGATCAGCCCGGCTGCGTGCGCCGCCGCCAGCCCCTTCGCCACCTGAGCGCCCAGCCGCACGGCCTGGGCCGGCTTCAGCACCTTCACCCGCTTGAGCAGCTCGTCCAGGCTCTGCCCCTTGAGGAACGGCATCGCCAGCCACGGTACCCCGCCGTCCTCGCCGACGCCGTAGATCGGCACGATGTGATCGTGCTCGACCTTCGCCGCGGCCCGCGCCTCGCGGAGAAAGCGCTGCCGGTGCCGCGGGTCGGCGGCGATCTCCGGCTTCATGGTCTTCAGGGCGACGGTGCGGCGCAGCAGAGTGTCCTCGGCGAGGAAGACGACGCCCATGCCCCCCTCGCCCAGCACCTTCAGCACGCGGTAATGGGCCAGCCGGCCGATCTCGTCGGGCCCCTGCGGCGGGGCCAGGAGCGACGTCAGCTCCGCCGTGCCGGCCGGCGACTGCGCGGGCAGCGCCAGCAGCCTCCGCGTCAGGTCGGCGGGGACTTCCTGGCCGGTCGGGGCATCGACCGGCGCGCCGCGGAGGACCGAGAGCAGCGTGTCCTCACCCAGCAGGGTCTGCACCGCGGCTGTGCAGGAGGCGCAGCCGGCGAGGTGCTGGCTGACGCGCTCCACGTCGGACGGCGGCAGCTCGCCGTGGATCAGACGCTCGTAGGCGTTCTGCTCAGGGCAGAGGTTGACGGCTGGCATGGGAAGCTCCGGATCGGGCCAAGTGGATGTCCGAGAAGGAGTACAACCGAGACGGCGAATCCTTATGCACATTTTTCGGATTCATTCCAGCAAGCCGCGCAGATGCTCGCGCAACCGTCCCAGGACTCGGCACTTCGCGGCGTACACGGCCCCGACGGTCATCGCCAATTCGGCGGCCACCTCCGCCGCCGGACGGCCGTTCATCCCATGTTCGTGGAACGCCTTCCACGTCGCCGGCTGGAACTCGTGGCGCAGCAGTTCCAGCGCCCGCCGCAGCAGCTGCCGGCGATACTCCTGCTCCTCGAAAAAGCTATCGTCCGGGGCGGGTACGTCGGCCAGGAAGGCGTCGCCGGGGTGGACCGGCGCCCGCGCCTGTCTTTTGACTTGATTGCGCCAGCGGTTCAGGACAACCGTTTTGAGCCAGGCCCGGAAGCTGTGGGCGGGGTCGTACATGAAGTGAGGCAGTTCCTTCAGCAGGATGACGAACACGTCCTGCACGAGGTCGCCCGCGTCGCCTTCGTCGAAACCGGCTTGCCGCGCCCAGCCGAACAGCAACGGGCTGTACAGATGGACGAACCGGGCCCAGGCCGCCTCGTCGGGCGAGTGGCGAAGCTGCTCCAGGAGGCTGACCGGCGTTGTGTTCATGTTGCGGCCGCCGGCCGCTGGGAATCAGACGCACCAGAGGCTAACCTTCACCTACGGGGCGGTCTCAGCGGCCTGGGTTACGACGCGAACGACTGAGGTTAATCCCCCCGAAGGTGCGCTTGCAAGGAGTATCCCCAACAAAATGCTGCCGGCACCCGCCCTTTCCTGACCTCATCCGCTACGCTCCATCATGTACCTTATGACAAACGAACACCGCCCCGGCCGGCCGAAAAGGGCCGGACCGGGCCGCCGAAAAGCCGAAAGTTCATTTGTCATAAGGATAAAACGACATGCCCAGGCCCAAAAAAGGGCATGGTTCAGAACGGGGCGGTTTCGGGTGGCGCGGCCGTAGGTCA
>DATFNV010000228.1:0-8650 GCA_035266225.1 Gemmataceae bacterium | reverse complement strand
CGACAGGGCGTCGAGCGGGGCCTGCCCCAGCAGGGAGAGCGGGCTCGGCGGGTCGGCGCGGACGGGCGACGCGACCGTCAGACCCAGCGCCACCGCACCGCACAGGACCAGCACGCGCCGCGCCATGGCAGCCCTCCTTCCCGGGACCGACGGACCATCCAGTAGCATTCGGCAAGCGGGCACCTTGATCTTGAGTCTTTTTCGGTGCGAAACGACAGGGTGCTTGCGGCATCGGAGCGGTGAACACGGCCCACAACCTGACACGGGCCGCCGCCGGCCCGGCCGAGCAACGGCGAAAGAGTTGATCGCGTCAGTCCGCGGTGCCCAGGAAACTCCCCAGTTTGGCGCGGGCGTCTTTCAGGAGGCGCTCGACGGTCCGCAGGGCGCGGCCCGTCATTTCGGCGATCTCGCGGACCTCGTAACCCTGAAGGCGCAGCTCCACGATTTCGCGAAGCTGCGCCGGCAGGCGCTCGAGCGCCTCGCTGACCACCAGGTTCAGGTAGGCGCCGTTTCCGTCGTCGCCGCTGGCGGCGAACGACTCATCCAGGCCGTTCGCGGTCGCGGTGTGCCCCACGTCGCGCTTGCCGGCACGATGGTACGCCTCGGCGGCGCGGATCTTGTTCAGGGCGATCACCAGCAGCAACTTCCACAACTCGGCGCCGACGGGCACCTCGTAGCTGTCGCTTTTCGCCCGCCGGAAAAAGCGGGTGAAGACCGACTGCACGATGTCTTCCGAGTCGAGGCGGTGGGCCAGGCCGGGCGAGCAGCGCGACTCGGCCAGGGCAAGCAGGCGCGGGGCGTAGCGGAAGTAGAGCGCGGTGGCGGCAAATTGATCGCCGCCCCGGAAGCGCTCGAGCAGGTCGTGGTCGGAAGGCTCCTCCGTCGGTTCGCCGTCTGCCGGAGGGCGGGCGGCAGGAGTCGGGTCGGCGTTCATGGTCGGTTCCGGTAGGAGAACGAGCGGATGCCGTGGGCCCGGCATCTGAGTGTAGCTCACGGAACCGTGGCATGACGATCGCTGGCGGCTTCGCATGACCTGCGAAGCCGCCAGCGGCTGGAACCTGCTTTACTTCAGGTTGGCGAGGAATTCGACCAGGTCGCGCAGGTCGCGCTTGGACAGGTGCTTGACTACGTCCTCGGGCATCGCCGACTTGCCGCGCGCCCGCTCGTCGATCTTGGCCTTCGGCACAGTCAGCAACTGCCCTTCCGCGGTCATCAGCTTCACTTCCCTGGCATCCTCGCCCTTGACGATGCCGCTGACGAGCTTGCCGTTGGTCAGCGTGAGGACGACCGTCTCGAAGCCCTGGGCGATCTGCTTGTTGGGGTCCACGATCGATTCGAGCAGGTAGTCGCGTTTCTGCTTGCCGCCGATGCCGGCGAGGTCCGGCCCGACGTCGCCGCCCTCGCCCTTGATCTTGTGGCAGCGGACGCACGACACCTCCGCCCGGGTGAAGAAGATGCGCCGCCCCGCCTCCGCGTCGCCGCCGGCCAGCGCTTCGCGATAGTTGGCGAGGTTGTCGTTCTTCGCCCGGTTCGCGTCGTACTTCGCCAGCTTGGCCGTCAGCTCCGAGTGCTTCGCGGCCGCCTCCAGCAGATCGAGCGTCTGTTCCGAGGGGTAGTCCTTCGCCAGCAGGTGGTCCAGGGCCCGGCCGAGCACGGTGGCGGCCTCGTCGCCCTTGAGGTCGCCCAGCACCGCCAGCGCCGATTGCTTCTCTACCAACTCGCCGTTTTCCAGGGCCTTCGTCAGGCTGGCAACGGCCTCGGCCGGTCTCGCCTTGGCCAGCAGGCGCCGGCCCTCGGCGCGGACACACGGCTCGGCGTCCTTCAGGGCGAGGTCGGTCGCCTTCTCCAGGCGCGAATCCTTGAGCGCCTCCAAGGCCCGTAGCATCTCGACCCGGACAACGGCGGGGCGCTTCGTGTCGGACGCCATGTCGAACAGGGCCGGGCCGACTTCCTTGATCCCCAGCGACGCGGCCACCTTGGCGGCCTCGCCGCGCACGGCGTTCGGCCCGCTGAAGATGCCGCCAAGGGATTCCTTGAGTGCCTCGGCCGCAACTTTGCCGTCCCGCTTTCCGAGGTCCTGCGTCAGGCCGGTGACGCGGTCGCGCCGGCCAGGGTTGGCCCAGGCGCCAAGCATCTTGACGGCCTCGACGCGCAGCTTCTCCGGGGCGCCGGCGCTGGCGGCGAAGCGGGCGACGGCGACGGCATTCTCGGACTTACCGAGGCGATAGTTGGCGTTGAGGGCGCGCCACAGGAGGAACTCGGGTTGCTTGCCCTTATCGAGCAGCGCGGCGAGCTTTGGCAGCTCGTCGGGGATGGGCCCGTCGTGGATGGCGCGGGCGGCCTCGGTGGCGATGCGCGGGTCGGTGTCGGTCAGGAAGTCGGCCGCCTTCCACGGGTCGGCCCGCCGGTACGCCAGGAGAACGGCGAGGCGCACGGCCGGCGACGGGTCCCGGGAAGCGCCGGCCAGATGGTTCGCGAAATGGGGCTCCGCGAAGCGGCTGAGAGCCATAACCCCGGCGTGTCGCAAGTACGGGTCGCGGTCGGCATTCTCGCGGAGCATCGCCAGCACCGCGGCGACGGCCTTTCGCGAGTGTTCCACGTCCTCCGTCGGCGGCGACATCTGGACCCCCTCGACGGCCTTCGGGCACAGGGCGAGGGCGGCGAAGAAGCGCACGCGCGGCTCGGGGTCCTGGAGGAGGCCGTTGGCGAGGACAGCAGCACTCTCCGAAGACCGTGCAGCCTGCGCCCGAATCTCGGCATCGTTATCCTTCAACAGCTTGACAAGCGCCCGCGCCGCCGACACCGAGCGGCCTGCGAGTTGTCCCAATCCCCAAACGGCGTGCAACCGCGCCAGCCGGTTCTTGCTGCTCTTCGCGACCTCCGCCAGACTGTCCCCGTTCTTCCCTCCTCGTTCCACCAGCGCGAATTGCGCCTCCTGACGCACCCGCTGGTCGGGATGTTCCAGCAACTTCATCAATTCATCGTTGCTCTTGTAGAATCCTTCGGCGAGCAGTTTCTTGACCTCGGCGACCTCCGGCTTCTTCGCCGCGTCGGCATCCGCGAACCGATAAAGCCGGCCCTTGCCGGTCAGCTCCCAGCCCTCGACCCAATCGCTGACGTAGAAACCGCCGTCGGGGCCGAAGTCGCAGTCGGTCGCCAGGACGTTCCAGACGCACTGGTGGCCGTCGGCGATCTCGAAGGCCGCCCCCTTCGGCTTGACCGCGAACGAGTAGACGCCGCTGCCATTACTGCTCCCGTGAAAGTCGCAGATGAAGAAGTGGTCCCGGTAGCGCTCGGGGAAGGCCGTCGCCCCGTAGTTGAAGCAGAGGCCCGACGGCCCGCTGGTGATGTGCGCCAGCGGCGGCACGATGTAGGCCGGCTGCTCCGCCGGCGGCAGGTGCCAGATCTTCTCGGCGTTGAAGGGGCCGCGGTCGCCCATGTCGCTGCCGTACTGGTAGCCGGTGCGCCAACCGCTGTCGCCGCCCTCGACAATGTAAACCAGACGCGCCCGGTCGCCGCTGTCGCTGTTGTTGTCCACGGTGAACAGGTTGCCGTAGGCGTCGAAGGCCAGTTCCTGCGGGTTGCGCAGCCCGGTGGCAACGACCTCCAGGTTCGACCCGTCCGGGTCGCAGCGCAGCACGGCGCCGCTATCGGGATTGAAGAGGTTGCGTCCCTCCTTCGTCTTCACGTTCAGGCCGCGGTCGCCGATCGAGAAGTAGAGCTTACCGTCGGGGCCCATGCGCAAGCCGTGCATGTCGTGGCCGAGGAAAGCGACGTGGACGCCGAAGCCGGTGGCCAGCGACTGCTTCACGTCGGCCCGGCCTTCGCCCTTGCTGTCCTTCAGCAGCCACAGGTCGGGGATGCAGGTGTAGTAGACGTTTCCCTTGCGTGCCAGGACGCCGGCGCCGAGGCCGTCGGCCGCGTTGTGGAACCCGTCGGCGAAGACGGTCGCCTTGTCGGCCTTGCCCGCGCCGGTGCTGTCCCAGACCAGCTTGACGCGGTCGTGTTCGGCCTCGTAATCCCGGACGAACCGATCCTTCGCGAACTTCTTGTACATGGCGACGCGGTCGGCGACGGTGCGCGAGGCGAGGTCGTCGTCGAGCCAGTCCCTGTGAGCACGGTTGTCGGTGACGCCGCGGTGCAGGCGGAAGGTTTCAGCGACGTAGCAGCGGCCCTTCTCATCGAAGCAGAACGAGACGGGGTTGGCGAGCAGCGGCTCGGCCGCCCAGACGCTCACTTCGACACCTTTGGGGAGGCTGAAACGCTGAATGGCTTGCTGGGCCTCGTTGGACGCCCCCTTGACCGGCGGGTTGTACGGCTTGTCGTCGGCCAGGCTGGTGAGGGAGAGGATTCCGAGCGCGGCGGGGATCGCGAGGAGGGATCGGTGCATGGATATCTCGACGGGGCGAGCTTCGGCGGGAAATAACGCTCTTGAGATAGTTTGGAAGAAGCGGCCGTTGAAAGCAAGGCGTGTTGCGGCGTGGCGGCGCGGGTGACAGGCCGCCGATCCCGGACATTTCTACAACTACCGAGCTGCGGACAGTGCTCGTGTTGCCTGAGACCGCCGGCGCTTTTTCGTTGACGGCGAGAGTCGTGGCATCCCACACTGACTGTTGTGCCCAAGCGTGCGCAGGAGTCTTTTCGTGTTGGCAGACCGTCCTCGACACTACGTTCTCGTGCCGCCTCCGGGATTGCGGGGTTACGGCGGAGCCGTCCTGCTGCTGTTCCTGCTCGGCCCCGCCGCGGCGGGGCAATCGCAGGCGGACAAGGAGACCTTCTTTGAAACGAAAATCCGCCCCGTCCTGGTAGGACAGTGCTTCAAGTGCCACGGCGGCGACAAGGTGAGCGGCGGCCTGCGCGTCGATTCGCGCGCTGCCCTGGTCAAGGGTGGCGACCGCGGCAGCGCCGTCGTCCCCGGAAAGGCTGACCGCAGTATCCTCACGCAAGCCCTCCGGCACGACGCGGGCTCCGACCTGAAGATGCCGCCGAGCCAGAAGCTGCCGGCCGCGGTCGTCGAAGATTTCGTCACCTGGGTCAATGCCGGGGCTGTCTGGCCGGCGGCGGCCGGCCGGCCCGATGCCTTCGTCGCCCGCAGGCACTGGGCCTTTCAGCCGGTCAAGGTCGTGAGTCCGCCGCCCGACCCGGATGGCGGGTCGGACAACCCCATCGACCGCTTTGTCGCGCAGCGGCGCCGGGCCGCCGGGCTGCGGCCGGTCGGCCCCGCGGACCGGCGCGCCCTGCTGCGCCGCGTCACCTTCGACCTGATCGGCCTGCCCCCGACTCCTCAGGAAATGGAGGCGTTCCTGGCCGACGACCGCCCCGACGCCTTCGCCCGGGTCGTGGAGCGCCTGCTGGCCTCGCCGCACTACGGCGAGCGCTGGGGCCGATACTGGATGGACCTGGTGCGCTACGCCGACACCGCGGGCGACAACGCCGACTACCCGGTGCCCGAGGCGCGTCTGTACCGCGATTACATCATCGACTCGTTCAACGCCGACAAGCCCTACGACGAGTTCGTGCGCGAGCAGTTGGCCGGCGACGTCCTGGCGAAGCAGGGGCCGCCCGCGCGGTTTGCCGAGCGCACCGTGGCGACGACCTACCTCGCCCTGTCGCGCCGCTACCTGACGGCCCCTTACGAGCAGTGGCACCTGACGCTGGAAGACGCCATCGACACCACCGGCCGCGCCTTCCTCGGCCTGACCCTGCGCTGCGCCCGCTGCCACGACCACAAATTCGATCCCGTGACTCGCGAGGACTACTACGCCCTCTACGGCATCTTCGCCAGCACCCGCTTCCCCTACGCCGGGTCCGAGGAATTCAGCTCGATGAAGCGGCCGCGCGAGTCGTTCGTGCCGCTGCTCCCCGGCCCCGAAGCCGCCGCGGCGCTGGAGGCACGCCGCAAGAGACTCGAAGAACTCGAGGCGATCTTCGCGCGGGCGGGCAGGGACCGGTTGCCACCGCCTCCGGCCTTCCGCGACGAACTGCAGGCGCTCCGCCGCACGAACCTGCCGGCCGACCTGCCCGGCGCCTACGCCGTGGCCGAGGGCACGCCCACGGATGTGCCCATCCAACTGGCCGGCGACCCCGCCCGGGCAGGGCCGGTCGCCCGGCGCGGCCCGCCGCGCTTCCTGGCTGGCAAGGCGCCGTTCATCATCCGCGAGGGGAGCGGCCGGCTGGAGCTGGCCCGCTGGCTGACGGCGCCGGAGAACCCGCTCTTCGCCCGGCTCATGGTCAACCGGCTGTGGCAGCACCACTTCGGCCGCGGACTCGTCGCCACCCCGTCGAACTTCGGCCTGCGCGGCGACCCTCCGACCCACCCCGAACTGCTCGACTGGCTGGCGGCGGAGTTCGTCCACGGCGGCTGGTCGGTCAAGGCGATGCATCGGCTCATCGTACACTCGGCAACGTACCAGCTGGCCAGCGCCAACGACGCCGCGAACGCGGCGCGCGACCCGGCCAACGTCTGGTATTCTTCCTTCGACCGCCGCCGCCTCGACGCCGAGGCGGTGCGCGACGCCCTGCTGGCCGCGGCGGGCCACCTCGATAACGGCCGGCCGGGCGACCATCCGTTCCCGCCGATCACCGCCTGGGGCTGGACGCAGCACAACCCCTTCAAGGACGTCTACCCGTCGAATCACCGCACCGTCTACCTGATGACCCAACGCCTCCAGCGGCACCCGTTCCTGGCCCTGTTCGACGGGCCGGACACGAACACGACCACAGACCGCCGCGAATCGTCCACCGTCCCGCTCCAGGCGCTGTTCCTGATGAACAACCCCTTCGTCCACGAGCAGGCGCGCGGACTGGCCCGGCGGATGATGGCGGCGGCGCCCGACGACGGCGCCCGGATCGCCTTCGGGTATGAGGTCGCCTGGGGCCGGCCCGCGGCCCCGGACGAGATCGAGGCCGGGCGCCACTACCTGCGCCGCTACCAGGAAGAAATGGCTCGCATCGGGGCCGGTGACGGCGAGCGGCAGGCCGAGGCGTGGGCGAGCCTGGCGCGCGTCCTGCTCTGTGCCAACGAATTCATCTATGTGGATTGAGGAGGACTTGCCATGTTCCCGCACGAGCGCGACGGCCGCCGCCGCTTCCTGAAGAGTTGTGCCGCGGGCCTGGCCGGCGGGCTCGCCCTGCGCGCCCCCCTGGCGCTGGCGGCGGGGCTCGACGGCGGCGGCCCCCTCGCCCCGCGGCCGGCGCACTTCGCCCCGCGCGCCAAACACCTCGTCTTCGTCTTCCTCACGGGCGGCTTTTCCCACGTCGATACCTTCGACCCCAAGCCGAAGCTGACGGCCGACCACGGCAAGACGGTCCCGGGCGCGACGCTGCGCGAGAGCAGTGCCAAGCCGCTGCTCGGCTCGCCGTTCAAGTTCTCACCCCACGGGCGCTCGGGCCTGCCGATCAGCGAATTGTTCCCGCAGCTGGGCACGGTTGCAGACGAGCTGTGCGTGATCCGCACATTGCACACCGACATCGTCGAGCACTTCCAGGCGGCGCTGGCGATGCACACCGGCTCGGCGACGGTCCCTCTGCCAAGCCTGGGCGCCTGGCTCAGTTACGGCCTGGGCACGCTCAACGCCAACCTGCCGTCCTACTTCGTGCTGTGCGAACACATCCCCTACGCCGGGGCCCAGAACTGGGACCACAACTTCCTGCCGCCCTACCACCAGGGCGTGCGCATCGTCCCCGGCGGCGAGCCGGTCCCGGACCTGCGCTCCCCCGCGCGCTCGGCGTCGTTGCAGGAAATGGAAGCGATGATGCTGCGCGACGTGAACGAGCGCCACGCCGGCGCCCGGCCCGAAGACCTGAACCTGCGCGCGCGCACCAGCAGTTTCGAGACGGCCGCCGGCATGATGCGCGTCGCGCCCGAGGCGTTCGACCTCTCGAAGGAGACCGACGCCACCCTGACGCTGTACGGCGCGAGGCGCGGCGACAGCCAGTCGTTCGCCGCGCAGTGCCTGCTGGCCCGGCGCCTCGTCGAGCGCGGGGTGCGCGTCGTCGAACTGATCGATACCGGGGCGAGCAACAACTGGGACGCCCACGGCAACATGGAGGACCACCGGCCCAAGGCGAAGCGCGTCGATCAGCCGCTGGCGGCGCTCGTCCGCGACCTGAAGCGGCGCGGCCT
This sequence comes from Gemmataceae bacterium, assembly GCA_035266225.1. Taxonomy (GTDB): domain Bacteria; phylum Planctomycetota; class Planctomycetia; order Gemmatales; family Gemmataceae; genus DATFNV01. Next base: position 525 of record DATFNV010000228.1, on the reverse strand, counting down.
GCTGGGCGAGACGCTCCTGGCCATCTGCACCGAGTTCGGGCGCACGCCGTTCACCGACAGCGCCGCCACGAAGGGGCGCAACCACTACGCGCAGGCGTTTAGCGCGCTCCTGGCGGGCGGCGGGGTCAAGGGCGGCGTGGCGTACGGCGAGACGGATGAATACGGGCTGAATATTGTAAAGAACCCCTGTCACGTCCACGATTATCACGCGACGATCCTCCACCTGATGGGGATCGACCACACGCGGCTCACCTACCGCTACACCGGGCGCGACTTCCGCCTGACCGACGTGCATGGCCAGGTACTTCAGGGGATCTTGGCTTGACCCTGCTCGGCGCGTGTAAATTCAAGGGAGCTTGTGTCCGACCCCTGCCGGCCTTGCCCGGCAGGTGAAGCAGGTCGGCAGCTAGAACGACGGCGGAACACAACGCACCTTCGACCCCTGCCGGCTTGCCCGGCAGGTGAAGCAGGTCGGCAGCTAGAACGACGGCGGAACACAACGCACCTTCGACCCCTGCCGGCTTG
>DATFNV010000227.1:0-9189 GCA_035266225.1 Gemmataceae bacterium | reverse complement strand
GGTCCGGTCGCGCATCTGCAGGAATCGCGCCCCGCCGAGGGCCTCCACGCGAAAGCCGTCGCCGACGAACAGCGGCGCGACGAGGTTGGCCTCCTCGCCGAACAGCTCGACGCGCGTATAGCCGACGAAGCCGCCGGTGCGCGGGCCGGCGGGCGCGTCGCCGCCGATGACCGCGCTGGCCGGGCTGCCGTCGGGGTTTTCGTAGACCCGCGCCAGCAGCGTACTGCCGTCAGAAATCGCCTTGAAATGGGTCGAATCGCGCTCCAGGAAGAAGGCGTTTCCCTCGACGCCGACGGTCTGGGCGTCGTCGAACCAGTACACCTGTTACCATCCTGGCGCCTTTTGCCCTCCTTTTATCCTCTGCGCCGCGCCCTCAGCGGCCTGGTCTTTTCAGCGACCGGTCGCGCGCCGCCTGCAAGTGCTCGAGGAACGCGGCGTGTTCGGGCGTGGCGATCCCCTGCTGGGCCGTGGCGGTCAGGCCGGCCGAGTTGCGGGCGATCAACGCTGGCCCGTTCAACCACAACCCGGGGAAGACGTGCGACTTCCATATCCCGTGCCGATCCGGCTTCAGCTTCCGGCGCGAAGGGAAGTGGAACCAGTGTAGTTCCCGCTCCTCGACGCAGAGGACGACGTACTCCTGGACCCCGGCTTGCAGGTAGTCCGTGCGCTTGCGATTCATGTCGATGGCCCGCGTGCTGTGGGCGATCTCGACGACCAGGTCCGGGGCGCCGACGAGGTAGTCGTGCTCGTGGTACCGCGACTGGCCGCCGTGTTCGGTGAGGATACGGAGCATTGCATCCGGCTGCGGCTCGCTCTCCTCGCCGAGGATAGTCGTCATGTTGGTGGCGAGTTCGAGGCCAGGCGTCGCGGCTTCGTAAATCGAGAGGACGAAGGTGAGCTTGGGGTCGTAGGTGCCATGCTGGCGCTTGAGTGGCGAGGCCATGTAGACGATGCCTCCAATCAACTCGTACGTCACGTCTTCGGGGTAGGTTTCGTAGCGCCGGTGAAATTCGGGCTGATTCATGTGGTCGCCGTTGTACAGGGGCAAGGGCCCTGTTGTCCGGCGGGCTTTTGCGACGGGCGCCTTCATTGTCTCCTCCTCTGGTATCGAGCCAAGCACCATCGTAACCGAGAGTCGGCGACGATCACAAGACCGGCCGGAGGTCCTGCCGTTTTCTTCGGCCCTTCCTTCCACTACACTCAGCCACGTCGGCCCCTCGTCCTTGCTGCGCGAAAGGAAGCACCATGACCGCCTCTCCCTCGGCCCTGCGGCTCGACGTCCTCGAAGGCAACGTCGGCCTCCTCACCTTTGACCAGCCGGCCAGCCGGGCCAACGTCCTGGGCCAGGCGGTGCAGGCCGATTTCGAGGCGGTCCTCGCCCAACTCCGCCAACGCCCCGACTTGCGCGGCCTCATCCTGCGCAGCGGCAAGCCGGGCATGTTCGTCGCCGGCGCCGACCTCAAGGAGATGGGCGCCGCGGTCGGCGACACCGAGCAGAAGCGCCGCGTCGTCCGCCGCGGCCTCGACATCATCGCCGCCATCGAGGGGCTGCCTTACCCGACCGTCGCCGCCATCGAGGGGCCGTGCCTGGGCGGCGGGCTCGAGTTGGCCCTGGGCTTCGATTTCCGCGTGGCCTCCACGCACCCGAAGACGGAACTCGGCTTTCCGGAGGTGAAAATCGGCCTGTTCCCCGGCTGGGGCGGCACGCAGCGGCTGCCGCGCGTCATCGGCCCCGCCACCGCCGCCGAATTGATCTGCGTCGGCGATAGCGTCAAGCCGGAGCGGGCCCGGCAGCTCGGCCTGGTCTTCGACGCCGTCCCCCCGGAGCGCTTGCTCGACGAGGCAAAGCGCGTCCTCGAATGGGCCGGGCAAACGGGGGCCTGGCGCGAGGCCCGCCGCCAGAAGCAGCAGCCGGTCGGCCTCAGCGAGGAGCAACGCTCGTTCACCTTCGCCGTCGCCCGCGCCGTCGTCCTCGACAAGACCAGGGGCCACCTCCCCGCCCCGCTCGCCGCCCTCGACGCCATCGCACAGGGGTGCAACCTGCCGCTGGACGACGGGCTGAAGATCGAAACCGAGAAGTTTCTGCCGCTGCTGGGCAGCCCGATCTCGAAGAACCTCATCGCCGTCTTCTTCATGACCGGCCGGCTCCAGAAGGATCCCGGCGTGGCCGATGCCTCGCTGCAGCCGAGGCCGGTCGAGCGGGTCGGCGTCCTCGGGGCGGGGCTGATGGGCGCCGGCATCGCGGGGGCCCACGTCCGCCGCGGCATCCCCGTCATGATGCTCGACAGCGACGCGCGGGCGCTGGAGAAGGGCGTCGCCGCCAACGTCAAGGTGCTGCAAACGCGCATCGACATCGGCCGCGCGACGCCGGCCGAGATGGTGCAGGCGCTCGGCCGGCTCAGCACCACGCAGGCGCTCAGCGCCCTGGCCGACCGCGACGTGGTCGTCGAGGCCGTCGTCGAGAATGAGGATGTGAAGACGGCCCTGTACCGGCAGCTCCAGCCGGTCCTGAAACCCGACGCGATCCTGGCGTCGAACACCTCCACGATCAGCATCACGCGCATGGCGAAGGCCTGGCCGCACCCCGAGAACTTCGCCGGCATGCACTTCTTCAACCCCGTCGATCGCATGCAACTCGTCGAGGTGATCCGCGGCGAGAAGACCAGCGACCAGACCGTGGTCACGCTGGTGGCCCTGGCCAAGCGGATCGGCAAGACGCCCATCGTGGTGCGCGACTGCCCCGGCTTCCTGGTGAATCGCATCCTCTTTCCGTACATCAACGAGTCGCTGGCTCTGCTGGAAGAGGGGGCCAACGCGCGCGCCATCGACCGGGCGGCGACGGCGTTCGGCATGCCGATGGGGCCGGTGACGCTCAACGACCTGGTCGGACTGGACACGTCGCTGTACGCGGGGCGCGTGGTCAACGCGGCCTTCGCCGACCGGGCCAAACCGACGCGCGTCCTCGACGAATTGGTGAAGGCGGGGCGGCTGGGACAGAAGACGGGGGCCGGGTTCTACAGTTACGCCAAGGGGAGCCGCGGCGCCGACGACCCGTTCCTGACGGCACTGTTGGAGGGGCTCGGCGCCCGGCCGCGCGACTTCCCGCAGGAAGAGCTGCAGGAGCGGCTGTTCCTGCCCATGCTGACGGAGGCGAGCCGGGTGCTGACGGAGGGCATCGTCCGCGAGCCGGGCGACGTGGACATGGGATTGATCCTGGGCATCGGCTTCCCGGCCTTCCGCGGCGGGCTGCTGCGCTGGGCCGACTCGCTCGGGCTGCCCGCGGTGCTCGAGAAGCTGCGCAAGTACGAACCCCTCGGCCCGCGCTTCGCGCCGACGGAGCAAATGAAGAAGTTGGCGGCGGTAAAAAAGGGGTTTTACGACGCCTGAAGCCGCTTGCGGCTTAGCGTTCGCGTCATTCCTCGATGACGCGAACGCTAAGCCGCAAGCGGCCGCTGCGGGGAGTCAGCGGAATGGCCAGTTATCGCGGCCACCTGATGTTTTCGTCCCTCCTGGGTGTGGCCTACGGCGGCTTCGCCGCCTGGCAGCTGCACCTGGGCTGGGGGCCGGTCTTCCTCGGCGCCGGCCTCACCACCGTCGGCGGGCTGCTGCCCGACCTCGACAGCGACAGCGGCGTCCCGGTTCGCGAGACCTTCGGACTGCTCGCCGTCGTCCTGCCGCTGCTGCTGTTGCGCCGCCTGCTCCGCCACGAGGTGCCGCTTGACGAGACGCTGGTCCTGGTGGCCGTCGCCTACGTGGTGATCCGCTACGGCCTGTCGCACCTCTTCAAGCGGTTGACGGTCCACCGGGGCATGTTCCACAGCATCCCGGCGATGTTCATCGCCGGCCTGGTCGTCTTCCTGCTCGACAAGGGGGCCGAAATGCCGGTACGTCTCTTTCTCGCCGGCGGCATCATGCTCGGCTTCCTGTCGCACCTGGTCCTGGACGAGATTTACAGCGTCGATTTCATGGGGCTGAAGTTGCACCTGAAGAAATCGGCCGGCAGCGCCCTAAAGCTGGCGTCGAAGTCGTGGCCGGCGACGCTGACCTGTTACGCCATCCTTGCCGGGCTCGCCCTCCTGGCGTGGCGCGACCTCGGCCCGGACCTGGAGAAATGAAGGGAACGACGCGCCGTCCTGCCGGCCCGGTTCACGGCCCTGGCGGCGGGGATGCCTTCACCGGCGGCGGCATCTCATGCCGGCCAGCCGGCTCGCCGAACTCTTCGAGATACGTCGCCGGCACCGGTGCCTCGCCTCCCGGCCAGCGGCTCCATTGTGTCGGATAATACCCGTAGCCGGGAAGGCAGTCCGGAGTGCAGACCGGCGCGCAGGCGCCGGGCACGAAGTAGAGCGAGGGCGGCTTCTCGTAGTGGTGGACGTGACAGCAGTGAGCGTTGTCCTTGCCGCAGCTTCCCGAGGCGCAGGCCGGGATAGGCGACGTCTCGGACGGCGTCGCGGGCGGCACGGTGGTCACGCTGACCGGGACCGGCGTCAAGTCTGGCCCGGGCGACTCGGTGACGTGCGACACCTGGCGAACTGGGGCATCCGGCGGTGGGAACGGCGACCCCTCCGGCGGCCAGCGGCTATTGCTCCAACGATAGATCTGGACCGCGACTTGCTTGGCCCCCCGCGAGGCCACGGCCGTCTGGACCACCGTCAGCAACTCTTCCGTATCGACTGTTTCCAGCAGGCACGCCGTCTGGCCCTTCTCGGTCGTCCAGGTTTTCAGCACCCGGCACCGTTCGGGCAGCCCGGCCTTCTCCTGGACGGTGACGATCCGGGGTGCCGGCTGAGTGGCCGCCGACGGATGCGCGGCCGACTGGCCCCACGCGACGCCGGCCGACGCCAGCGCCGCGAGCAGAGCGCCTTTCCACCTTGCACAGGTCATGGCACAGGATTCCTTTCCTGGTGAGGATGGCTCGCTGCGCTCAGCGGCTCGTCGGTGTACCCCGGCCCGGGGGCGGCGGCGTGAGTCCGCCGCGCGGCGCGGCCGGCCCGGCCGGGCGGTTGGCGAACGTCGGCGTGATCAACCCCTGCCCGGTCGCCGAGGCCCCGGCCGCCGAGCCGCGGCTCTGAAAATACCGCATGTGCGCCAGCACCTGGGTCGGGTGGCCGGTCGTCGGGAAGCGCAGCACTCCGCTGCTCTCGCCCGGCTGCGCTTGCTGCTCCAGCCCCTGGATCAGCGCCCCTTGCAGTTGTTGCTGATCGTAGAACTGCTGATTGAACGTCTGCTGATCGACGATCGGCCGCACGAGGCCGTAGTAATTGATCGCCGGGTCGCTGCCGCGGCGCAGCAGGTTAAGGTACGGACTCACCGGCGGTTGCTGGTAGGGCACCGGAGGGAACCCCTGTCCGGAGGCGCGGCCGCCGGCACACAGAGCCGCCGCGAAGAGGAGTGTCGTCGTCAGGATCGCGCGCATCGTCGCACCTCCGTTTCCGCAACCCAACCCGCCTCTCATCCTTACCACCATTCCGCGGCTTACGCCACCGCGCGAGCAACCGCGCGAGGTAACGGGGCGAGATCTGGCCCGCTAAAACCCGCCCGTGCCGGTGGGGTTGTTCTGCCCGTCCACCGCGCGGATGGTCGCGTTGCCCAGCAGCGTGAAGCCGAACATCCGCTCGAACGGCGACAGCACCTTGTTCACGGTGTTCTGGAAAGCCACCCAGCAGTCGGCCTTGACGTAAATGCGGTCGCCGGGGAAGACCTCGTAGTTGGTACACGTCGCCCCCGCCTGGGTGATCGCCGCCCAGTCCACTGGCCAGATCTGACGGTAGCGGACGTCCTCCGGGACCGGCCGGGCGAGCCAGATGCGCGTCGTGGAGGCACTGACCGGCAGGCCGCGCAGCTCGCTGATGGCGTCCAGCACCGTCTCGCCGCCGACGATGGGCAACTTGTAGATCTGCTGGCCGTAGCCGCCGCCGTCGTAGATGACGTAATACACCTTGCTGTTGTAGGCCAGCACGTCCACCGTCACCTCGGGATTGAGCAGCGTCTGGGCCAGCTGCGCCTCGATCACCCCCTTGGCCTCGGCCAGCGTCATCCCGGCGACGTAGGCCTCGCCGTAGACCCCCAGGCTCACCGTGCCGTCCATGCGCACCAGGTGCTCGCCGCGAATCTGCTGAAAGCCGCGCGTCTGCCCCAGGGCGATGGTGATCGCCGGCGCCTTGATGGCGTGGACGTCGGCGACGTGCCTGCTGACCGCGACGCGCGCCTGCTCCGGCGTCAGCCCGGCGACCGGAACCTTGCCGTAGGAGGCGCCCAGGTCCACCTGGCCGTCCGGCCCGACAGGGTAGATGCCGCTGATCGGCTCCTTGGGAATCACCTGCTCCGGCGGGGCCTGAATCAGCAATTCGTCGAGCGGCTCGATCTTGTACGGCGGCTTCGGGATGATGCGGAAGGCGTTGATCAGCAGGATGTCCGGCGCCTCGATGCGGTACGGCGGCAGCGCCACCTTGTTCAATTCCTTGGGCAGGTCGTTCTGCCGCGCGACCGAACTCCCCTTGGCATGCCGCGCGAAGAGGCGGGAGGGAACGGGGACGACCGGAGCGGGATCGTTCTCCTTCGGGTCGGCCTCCACGGTCCGCGGGGAGGCGCGCCACACGATCGGCCCCGGCTGACCGGCCTGCGCCGGTACACGATCGGTCCCATCGTCCGGCCGCGGACTCGTGCTGACCGCCGACGTCGGCCCTTCGTCAACGATCGGCCGCGGCGCGAGAAGGACGACCGCCTCCTGCGGGGCGCGCCTGGGTGCCGGAATGTTCGCCGAACTCGCCAGGGTGCCGCCGAAGGGGGTCGGAATGTTCAGGGCCGACTGGGTTTCACAACCCGCACCGGCCAGGCACGCAACGGCGAGGGCGAGGATCGGGGTTCGACTCGTTGCCCGCATGCGCTGACTCCTTGCGGCCGGTTGGCGCGGCCCGCGCCCGGCAAGAAAGCCGGGGCAGGATCTTTCCCGTTCGGATTCCTCGGGAAAGTCGTTACTGCCGGCATGGTCCGACGTGGTAAGGAATCGGCCCGCCCGGAGAGTCCACTTGACGAATTGCGACTATCCGTCACTATCCGAAAATCCGCCGAAGATCCCGCGAAGCGTGGAAATTCTCCCGCTTCCCCAGATTGAGGGCGGAGTGGCTCCCGGGCCCCGCAGCGCTTCCGGGCGCTAACGGCCTTATGTTAGAGGCGCTAACCTGGATAAACCCGAACCGCGACGATTCAGCCGAGAGCGACGAGATTCTCCTCCCGGCGTCGTGCCATCGGCCCGGCTGCCGGGGTCGAAATCACCCGCGCGGCGGCGGGTTTGTCAGGCCCGGGCCACAATCTTGAGGGGAAATTCGCGCTTCAACTGACCTGCCGGTCGGTTCCGGGGCGTTCGCGGCCTGGTCGGGGTCGATGGGGGGGTGAAAAGAAGGCGATCGGCACGCCAAGTGCAATACCTTCTCTTCTCCTCAACCCGTCGGGCGCGGATGCCCGAACCGGGATCTCCCCTCCCGACTCCCCTTGCCCGTTCGATGCTCCTCGCCGCGGAGTTGTTTGCGGCGATAGAACTATGATTGTGCCGGGCGCCAAGGCGCCTCGGCCGGCGCGGAGTGCCGGCCCCGGCCCCGGTCCCGCCAGGAAGGCGCCGTGGACGTGTACCCCCTGACCCTGAGTCGATCCTGGACCCCCTGTCATGCTCACCCGCGAAACGCCGCACACGGAACAAGGCTCGAACCGGACGCCCCACGCCGCCACGGCCCCCCGCCTGCCGGCGGCCAACGGCACTGCCACGCCTGTACCCCTCTCCCCGCGCCCCGCGCCCCTGCCTCCCGGCCCGTACCGACCGATGACCTTCCTCAGCCTGGCGCACGCGCTGCGCCGCCAGTGGGTCCTCGGCCTGAGTGCCGGGCTCGCCGCCGGCGTGGTCGTCGGCTGCGTCGTCTACGCCCTGCTGCCGGCGTCGAAGTTTAGCGCCTACACGGCCCGCGCCAGCCTGCAGGTCAACGCCACCGCGCCGGTCGTGGTCGGCCAGTCCGGGCCGCAGGTCGATTTCGGCACCCTCAAGGGCACCATTCAGGCGCGGGTCAGGAGCCGCGTCGTCCTCAACGCAGTCCTCGAGAGGCCCGAGATTAAGGAACTGAGCCTCCTGGCCGCCCAGCCCGATCCTTACGAGTTCCTCCAGAACGAGCTGGTCATCGACTGGACCGCCGGCCCCGAAGTCCTCAGCATCAAGATGAGCGGCGACAGGCCCAAGGAGCTGGCCACCCTGGTCAACGCGGTGGCCGACGTCGCACTCCAGGACGTCAACAACCGCGAAGTGCGCTCGAAAGTGTATCAGCTCGAACAGCTCGAGAGGATTCACAAGGAATACGAGGCGTCGCTCGGCCCGAAGCGGAAGGAGCTGGAGGTGTTGGCCAAGGGGGCCGGCGCCGAGCCGGGCGAGCGGACCCTGCGGCAGGTCTTCGCGGCGATGGCCCTGAACACCCGGCAGGCGGAGCTGCTCAAGTTGCAGGGCGAGCGGCGCAACGCCGAGGCGCTGCTCAAGGTGCCGGCGGGGTCTCGGCCGTTCGAGGCGGCGCCGAAGGCGGCCGCGGCGAAGGCCGCCTTCGAGGAGGTGATGCGGAACGAGCCCGAACTGCGACCGGTCATGTCCCAGATCGCCGAGCTGAATGGCGAGATCGCCAGCTTCACCGCGCTGTACAAGGACAACCCGACCAAGGGCAAGCAGGTCATCGAGGAGAAGGGCCTGCAGTCGCAAATCGATTCGCTGTACGTGCTGGGCCGGCACCAGTACGAGAAGAAGCTCAAAGCGCTTGGCGGCCGCGGCGCCCCGGACCCGGGCCGGCCCGAGGCGAACAGCACCGACGAGTTGAAGGCCCGCGTCGTCTTCTACGAGGCCAGCGAGGAGGCGCTGGAGAAGGAGATCGCCAAGCTCGAAGGGGAGCTGCGCGGGCTGGAAAACAAGGCCGGCGAGATCGACGCGATCAAGCAGGAGATCCAGGTCCGCGAGGACGTGGGCAAGAACGTGGCGACGGTGCTGGAGAAGATGCGGATGGAGATCGCGGCCCTGCCGCGGGCGGCGCGGCTGGAGGAGGCACCGGTGCCGACGGTGCGTGAGGAGCGGCGGCTGAAGTTCGCCGGCCTGGGCGGGCTCGGCGCCGCCGTGCTGGCGCTGTTCGGCGTGGCCTTTATGGAATTCCAGAGGCGCAAATTGCACTC
>DATFNV010000226.1:0-16004 GCA_035266225.1 Gemmataceae bacterium | reverse complement strand
CCCGTGCCCGTGCCCGTGCCCGTGCCCGTGCCCGGTCTGGAATCGGGCACGGGCACGGGCACGGGCACGGGCACGGACCCGCGCCACCTGAAACGGCCCGTTTCTGAACCATGCCTGCCAAGCCGTGGCACACAACTCCCTCGCGTGGCACCCACATCGGGCGCCCAGGGGGTGGTGTGTCAGGTGTGCGAACGGCGCTGCGGAGGACTATTCATGCCGGTGCCCTTGCGCGTGCTCATTCTGGAAGACCGGGCGGCGGACGCGGCGCTGCTGGTCCACGAGCTGCGCCAGGGCGGCTTTGCCCCGGACTGGCGGCAGGCGGAGACGGAGGCGGAGTTTGTCGCCGCCCTTGGCACGGCCCCCGACGTCATCCTCGCGGACTACTCCCTGCCCCAGTTCGACGCGCCGCGGGCGTTGCAGTGCGTCCAGCAGCGCGGACTCGATATCCCCTTCCTGGTCGTGTCGGGCAGCGTCGGCGAGGACCTGGCCGTGGCGGTCGTGAAGCAAGGGGCGGCCGACTACCTCCTCAAGGACCGGTTGGCACGCCTGGGCCAGGCGGTGCAGCACGCGCTGGAGCAGAAACGACTCCGCGACGAGACGAAGCAGGGGGAGGCGGAGCGCGCGCGCCTCCTCGAACAGGTCTGCGCCGGCCGCGAACGGCTACAGGCGCTCGCGCGGCGTCTGCTGGAAGCCCAGGAGGTCGAGCGCCGCCACCTGGCACGGGAGCTGCACGACGAGTTGGGCCAAGCCCTGACGGCCGTGAAGCTCAACCTGTTCAACGTGCGCCGCGCGGCAGGCGCGGCCGCGCTGCCCGGACTGACGGAGGGCATCCGCATCGTGGAACGCGCCCTCCAGCAGGTGCGTGACCTGTCACTCGATTTGCGCCCCGCCGTGCTGGACGACCTGGGGCTGGTGGCGGCGCTGCGCTGGTACCTGGACCGCCAGTCGCAGCGGGCCGGGCTCGCGGAGGAATTCGCCGCCGACCCACCGGACCTGCGCCTGTCCCCAGAGCTGGAGACCGCCTGCTTCCGGGTGGCCCAGGAGGCGCTGACCAACGTGGTGCGGCACGCGCGCGCCCGCTGGGTGAGCGTCGCCCTGCGCCGGCAAAGCGCGGAGGTGTGCCTTGTGATTCGCGACGACGGGGCCGGCTTCGACGTGGCGGCCGCCCGAACCCGCGCTACTCGCGGCGGGAGCCTGGGTCTGCTGGGAATGCAGGAGCGTGTCTTGCTCACCGGCGGCGAGATCGACATCGTGTCCGACTCGGGGCAAGGGACGGAGGTCCGCGCCCGCTGGCCGCTGACCTCGCCCTTCGTCGAGCGCAGGCGGAATGGGAGGGGGGCCTTATGAAGCCGATTCGCGTGCTGCTCGCCGACGATCACGCGCTGGTCCGGGCCGGTATCCGCGCCCTGCTGACCGACCTCCCGGGCGTCGAGGTGATCGCCGAGGCGTCGAACGGCGCGGACGCCCTCGCCTTGATCGAGGCCAGCCGGCCCGACATCGTCTTCATGGACATCTCGATGGGCGGGATGAACGGCCTGGAGGCGACGGCGCGGGCGGCGGAACAGTTCCCCGACGTGCGCGTCGTCATCCTGTCGATGCATCACAGCGAGGAGTACGTGTGCCACGCCCTGCGAGCCGGGGCCGCCGGCTACCTGCTCAAGGACGCGGGCGCCGCCGAACTCGAACTGGCGCTGCAGTCGGTCGCCCGCGGCGAAACTTACCTCAGCCCGGCCGTGTCGCGGCACCTGGTCGCCGACTACGTCCGCCGCACCGGCGGGGGGGCCGCGCCGGCCTTGCTGACGCCGCGGCAGCGCGAGGTGCTGCGCCTGATCGCCGAGGGCCACACGACGAAGCAGATCGCGCGACTGCTGGGCCTCAGCGTCAAGACGGTCGAGACGCACCGCACGCAGTTGATGGGGCGGCTCGGCATTCACGAGATCGCCGGGCTGGTGCGCTACGCCATCCGCGAGGGGGTGGTGAGGGCAGACGGCGAGCCGTGCCCCCTTTACTTCCCTCAGGGAAAGACCTGAGGACCATTTCAGGTATTGCCCGACAGGCGCCGGCACGAGCGTGAGGCAGAATAGAGTAGCGCCGAGACAGCAAAGAAGTCCGCTCCTCCGCGGAACAGACGAGTGGGGCCGCCCGGCAGTCAGGCGGCCGCCGAGGTCGGGTGATCCCGTACCGCGACCTCCGCCCTTGCCCCGGACATGGCGGCACACGACCTACCCCATCCCCTCAGACCCGGAGACCGCCATGCAGGTTGACACTCCCCCCCCGACGTCCTGGAATAGCGCCGGCCGAACCGCCGCCGATCTGTACTACGCCGAGATCAACGACACGCCGCTCCTCAGTGCCGAGGAAGAGAAGGAAGTCTGTTATCGGATCCAGGAAGGAGACCCCGAGGCGCGCGATCACCTGGCGCGGGCCAACCTCCGCCTGGTGGTGAACCTTGCCCGGAACTACGTCGGCAAGGGCATGGACCTCGCCGACCTGATCGCGGAGGGCAACCTGGGGCTGCTGCGGGCCATCGAGAGCTTCGACCCCGACATGAACACGCGCTTCAGCACCTACGCCAGCTACTGGATCAAGCAGTCGATGAAGCGCGGCCTGTTGAACACCGCCAAGACCATCCGCCTTCCGGCGTACACCAACGACCTGATGACGAAGTGGCGCCGGGCCAGCGCGTACCTTCGTGAGGAGCTGGGCCGCTTGCCGACTTCCGAGGAAGTGGCGGGGCGCCTCAAACTCTCCCGCGGGAAGATGCGGATCGTCCAGCAGGCGCTCCAGATCGGCTACACGCTGTCAGAGACCTCGAGCGAAGAAGCCGGGACGTCGCCGCTTGACCGGGTGGCGGACGCCGCGACGCCGTCGCCCGAGGCGGACGTGATTCAGTCCGACGAGCTGCGCCGGGTCTTCGCGATGCTCGAAGAGTTAGACGAGCGTGCCCGGAAGGTGCTGCGCCTTCGCTTCGGCCTGGACGGCGCCCCGCCGAGAACGCTGCAAGAGATCGGCGTCCGGCTGGGACTGACGCGGGAACGTGTGCGTCAGATCGAGCGCGAGGCACTGAGCAACCTCCGTGACCTCCTGGACCCCAAGTGAGCCAATTGGCCGCTTGCGGCTTCGCAATCCTTCCTGCGAAGCCGCAAGCGGCTAGCCCGGAAGACGTCCTGATTCGTCCGGCATTTCAGAAACTGTGCGCACGGGACACCACCACCACCCGGACGCCGCACCAGGGAGCCCGATGGATACGCAAACTTCCGCTCATTTCGGGGCGTCCCCCTCCCGGGAGCCGCTCGACCGGGTGGACCAGGAGCTCGTGCGGACTCACCTCGATTATCTCGCCCACGCGAGGCGCTCGACCAGCCGCTCGGGCCTTCGGAAGGTAAGGTTCTTTAATGGTGAGACGAGTCCTTTTCGTCGATGACGAGCCCAACGTGCTGGAGGGGCTGCGGCGCATGCTGCGCCCCCTGCGCCACGAGTGGGAGATGGCGTTCGCCTCCGGCGGCCCGGAGGCGCTGGAGTTGCTCGACCGCGCCGCGTTCGACGTGGTCGTTACCGACATGCGCATGCCGGGCATGGACGGGGCGCAGCTGTTGGCGCAGGTGCGCGGCCGCCACCCCAACCTGGTGCGCATCGTCCTGACCGGACAGTCCAGCCGCGAGGCGGTTCTGCGGGCGGTGCGCGTGGCCCATCGGCAACTCAACAAGCCGTGCGACTCGGACGAGTTGCGGACGACGATCCAGAGGGCCTGCGCCCTGCGCGACCTGCTGGCGGACAGCACGCTGCGCACGCTCCTGTCGCGGCTCGAGTCGGTGCCGAGTCCGCCGGCGTTGTATCAGGAGGTGGTGAAGGAACTGGAGTCGGCGGAGCCGTCGATGCAAAAGGTCGGCGAGATCATCGGCCGGGACACGGGCATGACGGCCAAGATCCTGCACATGGTCCACTCGGCGTTTTTCGGCGTGCGCTTCCATGTCGCCAGCCCCGCGCAGGCCGTACTCTTCCTCGGCGCAGAGACCACGAAGGCCCTGGTGCTGGCGGCCAATATCTTCTCCAAGTTCGACGCCGGGGCCTTGAAGTCGTTCGCCGTTGACGCCATCTGGGCGCACAGCCAGGTCGTCGGCCGCCTCGCGGGCGAGGTCGCCAAGTCGCAGTGGTGCGAGCGAAGAGTGATCGAAGAGGCGTGCATGGCCGGACTGCTGCACGACACGGGCAAGCTGGTCCTCGCCGGCTACCTCCCCGACCGCTACGGCCAATCTCTGCTCCTCGCGCGGGGCGGGCAGGTTCCCCCGGCCGAGGCCGAGCGGCAGGTCTTCGGGGCGACTCATGCCGAAGTCGGCGCGTACCTGCTCGGCCTGTGGGGCCTGCCCGACCCCCTGGTGGAAGCGGTCGCCTGGCACCACCGCCCCTGCGACTGCCCGGCCAGCACCTTCACCCCCCTGACCGCGGTCCACGTCGCCGACGCCCTGGTGTACGAGCTCCGGGTCGAGGACGGCGAGGAAACGGCGTCCCAACTCGATGCGGCGTATCTGGCCCGGCTGGGCTTGGCTGACCGGCTGCCGGCCTGGCGCGAGTTGCGGGACGCCGCCGGCCGCGAGGGTGACGAGCCATGAACGGGAACCTGCTTGGCGTCGATGACGGCCCGAACATCCTCGCTGCCTACCGGCGGCAGTTGCCCAAGGCGAGCGGCAGCAATTGTTCTCCCCTCCCCGGGTACAGCGATAGTGTTCGGCACACGTGTTGCGAGCTTGTCTTTCCGCCGAAGGGATTGGATATCGCAGCCGTGGGTCGCGCAGCGCACCCGCGGTCCCCTTCAGAAAGCGCGGATCGACAGCCATGAACGAGAGGACTGGCGCCGAGATCCTGGTGGTCGATGATGAACCGGGCATTGCGTCGTTGCTCCAGGCGTTGCTTACCGGCGACGGCCAGCAAGTTACCCTCGCCCGGGACGGCCAGGAGGCGCTCGACCGAGTTGCCGAGCGCCAGCCCGACCTCGTCTTGCTCGACCTGGACATGCCCCACCTGGGCGGCTTTGAAGTCTGCGACCGACTCAAGCACGACCCGGCCACGCGCCTGCTGCCGATCCTGATCCTCACAGGCCAAAGCGCCTCCGAGGCCCGCCTGCACGCCTGGGAACTGGGGGCTGACGACTTCCTTTCCAAGCCATTCCAGGTCGTGGAGCTGTTGGCCCGCTGCCGGTCCCTGTTGCGCGTCAAGCGGCTGGTCGATGAACTCGACTCGGCCGAGGCGGTGGTGTTCGCCTTCGCTCGGGCGGTGGAGGCCAAGAGCCCGTATACCCAGGGGCACGCCGAGCGGGTGACCGCCCTGACCCTGGCCCTGGCCTCGCGCCTCGGCGTGCCCGAAGCCGAGCGGGAAGTGTTGCGGCGCGGTAGCCTGTTGCACGATATCGGCAAGATCAGCATCCCCGACGCCATCCTGAACAAACCGGGGCGGCTAACGACGGAGGAGTACGAGGTCGTCAAGCAGCACCCCGTCCAGGGGGTCCGCATCGTGGAGCCGCTCCGCTCCATTCGTGATGGAATACCCTTGATCCGCTGGCACCACGAGCGCCTCGACGGCACCGGCTACCCGGACGGGTTGTCCGGCGCCGCCATCCCGCTCTTGACCCGCGTCCTGTCCGTGGCCGACGTCTACGACGCCGTGGCCAGCGCGCGGCCGTACCGGCCGGCCCTCCGACACGCCGAGTGCCTGGGGTTGCTGCGGGCCGAGGCCGCCAGTGGCAGGCTCGACCCGGAGCTGGTCCGGTGCTTCGCCGGGCTGCCTGCTCAACAGCCCTTGGGCACGTAAGAGTCTGTTGCGATAGCCGCTTGCGGCTTAGAAACTGTATCATTAACCCTCTTGCCGCTTGCGGCTTCGCAGAAAAGATTGCGAAGCCGCAAGCGGCGAAGTCATCGCCATCAATCTCCCCCTTTCTTGCTGCCTTTTCTTTCCAATAGGGTCGGACCTACGGCTGGAAGTGCTCGGCGATCGGCCCCAGCGCCAGCGCGGGCAAGAAGCACAGCGCCCCCACCAGCACGACGGTGCCGAGGACCAGCACGCCGAACGTGACCGTGTCGCAGGGGAGGGTGCCGATGGTCGGCTCCTTGCGGCCCTGGGCGGCGAAGCGGCCGGCGAGCATCAGGGCCAGGGTCGCCAGGGCGAAGCGCCCCGCCGCCATCGCGAGGAGCGTCGTCAGGTTATAGAAGACGCTGTTGGCGTTGAGGCCGGCCATCGTCTGGCCGTTGTTCGCCATGCAGGAGGCATACGCAAAGAGGATCTCCGTGAAGCCGCGCGGCCCGTCGTTGGTCACCAGGCCGGCGCGGCCCGCTTCCGTGGCGGCAGCGAGGCCGGTCAGTGGCAGCACCACCAGCGGCGTGAGCAGGGCGAACAGGGCCACCAGTTTGGCCTCCGCGGCGCCGATCGTCTTACCCAGGTACTCCGGGGTGCGGCCGACCATCAGCCCGCCCATGAACACGCCCACCAGCGCCACCATCACCATGCTATAAAGCCCGCTGCCCAGACCGCCGAATACCACCTCGCCGAGGAGCATGTTCAGCAGCGGTACGAGGGCGCCGAGGGGCTGGTAGGAGTCGTACATCGAGTTGTACGAGCCGGTGGCGCCGTTCGACGTGACCACGGCGGTGAGGACCGAGTCGCCGACGCCGAAGCGCACCTCCTTGCCCTCCATGTTCCCGCCGTCCACGCCGAGGTCGGCCAGGCGCTGCGGGACGGCCGACTCGGCGCGGTCGCACACCACCAGGCCCGCCACGAAGAGCACGACCATCACGGCCAGCAACAGCCAACCGGCGCGCGGCCGGCGGACCATGTGGCCGAAGGTAATTGGCAGCGACGCGGGCACGATGGCGATGGCCAGCAGGCCGAGGAAGTTGGCCAGCGGTGTCGGGTTCGCGTAGGGGTGGGCGCCGTTGGCGTTGAAGAAGCCCCCACCGTTGGTGCCGAAGTTCTTGATGAACTCCAGCGCGGCGACGGGCCCCTGGGCGATGGTCTGGGGCGATCCCTCCAACGTTTGAGCCTCGGCGTACGGAGAGAGGTTGAGCGGCACCCCCTGCCACACGAGAAGCAGGCTGCCGACGAGCGACAGCGGGAGCAGCACCCAGAGCAGTCCGCGCACGAGGTCCACCCAGAAATTGCCGAGCGTCGTCGCCTTCTCGCGGGCGAAGCCGCGGATGAAGGCCATGCCCACCGCCAGGCCGGCGGCGCCGCCGAGGAAGTTCTGCGCCACCAGGCCGACGAGTTGCGTCAGGTAGCGCAGCGTCGATTCGCCGCCGTAGGCCTGCCAGGTGGTGGTCGTCGAGAAGCTGACCGCGGTGTTGGCGGCCAGGTCGGGCGTCATTGGCGTACTCAGGTGGCGATCGTCGGGGCCGCCTGGCAACCACTGCTGCACCAGGAGCAGTACGAACAGCAGGAGCGTACACAGGGCGCCGAACGCCAAGAAAGAGAGTAAATAGATGCCGGGGGTCATCTCCCGCTCCGGACTCACCCCCAGCAGGCGGTACAGCAGCCGCTCCGCGGGGCGCAGGATCCGGTCGGGGAAGGTGGGTTGCCCCTCGAAGACGCGGGCGAGGTAGAGGCCGACCGGCCGGGCCAGCGCGACGACGAGGCCGAGGAAGACGGCGTATTCGAGCCACCGCATACTTGGGGTCTCTGTGGATTCATCGGGCCGCGGAGAGTGGGGCCGCACGATCCAGGGCGAGGTTCAGCGCCAGGACGTTGACGTGCGGCGCGCCGAGGAAACCGAGTTGCGGGCCGAGGGTGTGCTCGGCCACGAGGCGGCGAACGTCCTCCTCAGCAAGGCGGCGCTCGCGGGCCACGCGCGCCGTTTGCAAGGCGGCGTTGGCGGGGCTGATGTGGGGGTCGAGTCCGCTGCCGGAGCGCGTGACTGCGTCGATGGGGACGGCGGCGTCGGGCGGGAGGCCGTTAGTGTGACGGTACGCCTCCGCCAGGTCGCGCACCGCTTCCCGGAGCTTCGGGTTGGCGGGGCCGAGGTTGCTGCCGTTCGAGGCCGCGGCGTCGTAGCCGTCGCCGGCCGACGAGGGGCGGGGGTGGAAGTAGCCGGGTCGGGAGAAGTTCTGAGCGATGAGTTCGGAGCCGACCACGACGCCGTCGCGCACGATCAGGCTGCCATCGGCCCGGTCGGGGAATAGTGGGCGAGCGAAGGCGGCCAGGACGAGCGGGAAAACGGCGCCGGTGAGCAGGGTCAGGAGCGGAACGCCGAGGAGCAGCGGGCGGAGTTGAGCCCGGAGGTCGGTGCGGGTCGCGGGGAGCGGGGGCGCGGAGACCTCCTTGGGGGGCGATTCTTGGGGTGGAATCATGAGAGGCTCTCCACTCGGGGCGGCGCGACCACGAGGCGCCGTTGCTCCTCCGCCTGGATCGCCGCCAAAGTCAGCATACCTCCTCAGACGAAGAAAGGCACGGCGCTCGTTCGTCGTCTCCCTTCTCCACACACACGCTGACGCGGAACACGGTGTCGCCGACGCGCAGCTCGTCCCCGTCCCCCAGCGGGCGGTCCGGCGCGCTGGGCGTGCAGAACGCATCGAGGCGGTTCCGGGGCTCGCGCTTCCCGATGGCCTCGCCGTTGACGAAGGTGCCGTTCATGCTGCCGAGGTCGCACACCCGCACCTCCGGCGGGTCGATCTCCAGCAGGCAGTGGTGCCGCGAGACGGTGCGGTGCCAGTCGTCGTTGGGCAGCTGCAGCGAGCAGTCGCGGGCGCGGCCCACACTGCAAAGGGTCGGCAGCCGGTAGACGAACTCCGCCCCGTCCAGGGGGCCCTGGGTGACTTTCAGCGTGACGGTGGCAGACATGGCGTCGGCCTCCTCGTCGCTAGGGGTGGGATGAAGGTCGGGCCAGGCCCGGCGTGCGGCCCGACCCGACCTCGGGGGGATCGATCACTTCCTCAGTGCATGCGCCCGGCGCCGTGCGGGCAGCCCGGGCCTTCCTCCGGCTCCTCGGTTGGGCTCGGCGCGCCCGCTGACAACACGTTCAGCGACAGCCGCTGGCCATCGAGGCGGGCGCGGGCGATGTTCAGCGCGGTGAGCAGTTCGTCCACATCGACCTGTTGCGCGCGACAGGCTCGTTCGATCGTGACCAGGCGGGCGACGGTCTTGCGGAGAAGCGGGTTGGTCAGCGGCGTGAAGCCGAAGGTGACGAAGGTGTTGAGCAGCTCCGGATAGCGGTCGAGAACCTCGCCGACCCGGTGGGCGGCGGCGATCGGCTCGCCGGCAACGACCGGAGCCGCCGGCGCCGCCGCACGGACCCGAGCGCGCCCTGCCATGACCGCCCACAGATGAGCGCCCCAGAGCGCCAGGCCCATCACCTCCAGCACGCCGCTGAGCCCGGCGAACGGGAACGAACTCGCGGTCACGTCCGTCAGCGTCTGGGCGACGACCCGCATTGTGCAGCCGGCGTTGATGAGCAGGAACGGCCCCCACAGCGGCGACAGGCGGCGCACGTCCACCCCGTTGAGCGTCGGCACCACCTTGGACGCCACGCCGACGATCATCAGGCTGACGAACCCGACCGTGATGGCGTGCCGCACGGCTCCGTAGTAGGCGTGCGAGAAGCCGAGTTGGGTCGCGGCACCGTCCGCGGCCAGCCACGGCAGCAGGGCGTGCTGATACACCGGCATCAGGACCAGCATCGCCAGCGACGCGAACAGCCAGACGTAAGCGGCCCTGAGGAACTTAAGCCCCCGGTCGCTCTCCGGCGGCGTGCGGAAGATGTGCCAGTCGCGCACCAGCACCACGATCGTCCCGGCCAGCAGCAGCACCGAGCCGTACCACAGCGCCACCCAACCGGGGCCGTCACGCAGGAAGATCAGCCCGACGACCTCGCCGACCACGGCCGCGTTGAGGCAGGCCAGCCCGACCAGGCTCAGGCGCCGGCTCGGGGCGGCGAAGCCGTAGAAGTGGGCGAACAGCCGCTGGCTGACGCCGAGGATGATGAGCAGGGCGAAGCCGTGGATTTGCATCTCGCGCAGCGCCCCCTGCCAGCGCGCGACCAGCGGCACCAGCTCGCCGGGCCCGGCGGCAAAGGTCGCGGCAAGGTAGGCCGCCTCGTACACCGCCTGGGCCAGGAACCAGACGAACGCGCTGAGGACGTACCAGTCGTAGAAGGCCAGCGGTTTGCCCGAGGCGCGCCAGGTCGCCAGGATGATGCCGACGAAGAGGGCGATGGCCGCGACCTCCAGCGCCGACGCGGCGACGGCCGGCGTGGCCAGCCCGGGCCAGGCGACGGCGAGCGGCTCGCACACCGAACGGCCGACGACCCCGGTGAGCATGAGGCCGAGGGTGGCCAGCGCCAGCCGCGGGTGCGACAGGGTCGTGTGCTTGAAGCGCGGGAACGCCTGGTAGGCGAACCCCATGACGAACAGCCCGACCCACCCGAAGATCTGCGCGTGCCCGTGGGCGTTGACCTCGTGCAGCCCGACCGCCTTGAAACCCTCGCCGCTGAAGGCGATGCGGAGCAGCAGGTACGCCCCCCAGACCGCCCCGAGGGTCAGGACGAGGACGATGCCCGCCTTGAAAAACGGGCGGTAGATGGCGTCGCCGATCTGCGCGACGGGAGGCGTCGGCGGGAGTTCGGCGGGTCGTTCGCACACTTCGCGCAACTCCCGCAGAAGTCCCGGCAGCGGCACGTCGTGAGCGTGCGCGAAGAAGCCCAGCGACTCCACCGGCCCCAGTTCGCCGCCGCAGCCCCGCAGGCCGTAGCGATCCAGGACCGGCCGCGCCTGCGGCACCGCCCGCAGCAGGTCGGGGATCAACACCTGTCCGTCGATCCATTCGCCGGTCGCCTTCATGTCACGCCCTCTTCTCGATCTGCACTAATCGCACACGGTTATCCGATTTCCGGCGAACTAATCATCATGAAGCAACTTTCATACCACATCCAGGACGGGCTCGCCCTTCGCCAGCAAGTCGGCGAGGGTAGTTTGCGCGAGCATACGGAGGTAGGCGGTGCGGACCTGCTTCCAGCGCTGGTGGATGGCACACGGGATTTCGTCCGAACAGTCCTGATGGCCGAGCACGCAGCCGGACCAGCGACTGACCCGTTCGATGGGCTCGACCACGTCGAGCAGCGAGATCGCGCGCGGGTCGCGCGCCAACCGAAAGCCGCCCCCCAGGCCCTTTTGCGAGCGCACCAGCCCCTCGTGGGCCAAGTTCTGGAGCAGCTTGCTCAGGTAGTTCGGCGGCGCGCCGATCTCCTTGGCGATACCCGCCGCCCCGGCGTAGGCGCCGTCCGGCAACCGCGCCAGGGCGACCATCGCCCGCACCGCGTGCAGCCCCGTCTTCGTGATCATGGCCCCCCCCCTCCGCGTAAACCGCATGTCGTTATCTTATTTTTCGCGCGAGCGACGGGCCGCGTCAAGGGGGTCGCGGTTGGTGCGCGTCCGCACACCGGAGTGTGCGGATACGCACTAGGGGAAGGGATGCTCAGCAGCCGGCACACCCGGCCTGCTCCTCCGGCCGCTCGATGAGCACGGCCTGGAGCGGCACCCGCGGCGGAGCGACGCCGAAGCGGGCGCGCTCGGCCGGCATCAGCGCCGCCAGGGCTTGCCCCAAGGCGGCGTAAAACCCCTGGCCCGCCTTGCGGCGCAAACCCGTGGCGAATGAGGGAACCCACCAGGCGAGGTGGTCCCGGAAGAAGGCATCTTCCGCCTCGGCACACACGCGCGCCCGGGCGGCGGCCTCATTGTCGTCCTCCGCGCCGGCCGAGGCCAGCCTCTTCTTCGCCAGCAGCAAGGCCAGGAACTCCAGCTCAAGCGCCAGATGGTCCGGCCGCTCCGGCCAGCCGCGCGACGGCTCCAGCCCGAAGGCGCGGTAGAAGCCGGCCACGTCGGCGAGTTGTTGGGCGCGGAAGAACGGCTCCGCGGTGGCGTGATACTCCGTCTCGTAGGGCAAGCACTCGGGCGACGGCACCAGCCCGAAGACGCGGTCATACTCGGCGGTCAGCTCCGCGCGCGGCCGCCGCGACTCGGCGAGGAGCGGCGCCAGGTCGAGGCCGTCCGGGGGCAGCTCGCCGAAGCCGAGTGCGGCCGGCGCGGCAGCGGCCTCGTCACGCAGCAGGCCGGCCGCCTCCGCAGCGAGCCGCTGGCTGTCGGCGTCGAGCAGCAGGGGCCAGGCGTCCGCCGCCGGGTCCGTCAGCGCCACAGCCAGGAAGCGGTACAGGCACTCGCGCGCCAGGTCGATGGCCGCCAGGTCGGCGGCGTGTTCCGCGGCCGGCATCGTTGCTCCTTCCGTCAGATCGAGTTGACGTGCTGCTCGCGCGGCCGCTCGAAGGTCGGCTCCTCGATGGTGAGCCGAACGACCTCCTCGTCGCGCTTGTTGTAGCCGATCACCGTATCGTTGAAGATCTCCTGCACCTTCATCTTGCCGTCCGGCATCCGCACCGGCACTTCGGCGACCTTCGGCCCCTCCTTGATCTCGAAGCGGAAGAGGATTTGCCGCTGGGCGCGGAACAGCTGCAACACCGCCAGCAGCTTGCGGTCGGGGCACGAGTACTCCTCGATGGCGTGATCGACGCCGGGGCCAAACATCTGCACGAGGTAGTTGCGCGGCACCCAGCGCGGCGGGATGTAGAAGCCGTTCGGCTCGGTGCCGAACTGGGGGTAGAGCGGCAGGGCCACCTGGCGCTCGCGGATCAGGAAGTAAAGCGGGTTGGTCGGGTCGTCCTTCCACATGCCGTCGGGGCCAACCTCGACCAGCCCTTGCAGCCGAATCTTGCCGACGCAGGCCGACATGCAGCGCGTCTCGATGGGCACGCCGTTGGGGCCGAGGGTGTCGTCCTTGCCCTCGAGGCGCGGGAAGCAGCCGACGCACTTCTCGCTGGTGTGCGTGGTGCCGCGGTACATCGCCTTCTTGTAGGGGCAGCCCTCGACGCACTTGCGGTAGCCGCGGCAGCGCTCCTGGTCGATGAGGACGATGCCGTCCTCCGGCCGCTTGTAAATGGCCTGGCGCGGGCAGGAGGCGAGACAACCGGGGTAGGTGCAGTGGTTGCAGAGGCGCGCCAGGTGGAAGAACCAGACGCGGTGCTCGGGCAGCTGGGCCGTACCGCCGTACTGGTCAGGGCGGCCCTTGGCGCCCGTCGCCGTGTCCTCGTGGATGTTCGGGTGGCGCCACTCGGCGTCGGTGGGCAGGTAGCCGAGGGCGACCTGCGGCTCCGGCCCCACGTTGTGCGCCGCGGCCTCGAAGACGGTCTGGCCCTTGAAGGTGCCGTAGGGCTTGGCGACGCCGCCGGCCGCCGACGCATCCCAGACCTGGCCGCGCGGGTTGGCCGCCTCGAGCATGGCGAGCAGTTTCGAGTCCCAGTTCTGCGGGTAGCCGCCGTAGGGCTTGGACTCGACGTTGTTCCACCACATGTATTCCTGGCCCTTGGAGAAGGTCCAGGTGCTCTTGCAGGCCATCGTACAGGTCTGGCAACCGATGCAGCGGTTGGTGTTGAAGACGAAGGCGAACTGCCAGCGAGGGTGCTTCTCCTCGAAGGGGTAGTCCATCGCTCGGCCGACCTGCCAGTTAAACACCTTGGGCATGGCTATCCCCTTTCGACTTCAGCGAACCCGCGAGGCCCACCTGAATCAACTCCGGCTCTTCGTCGTCCCGGTCTGGTTCGTCTCGCACCGTCCCCGAGAAACGGAACACGCCCATCCGGCCCAGCACTGCCGCCACGCGGCGGCGCACGCCGTCCTCGCCATAGTGATGCAACAACGCGTTCAGCGCGGGATAGAACGGGCTGTGGAACAGGCCAAGAACCTGTTCGCCGTCCCACCCCATCCAGGCGTACTCCTGCACGACGCACTCCAGCATCACTTCCGGGTCGCCGGCGACCGCCGTGGCGTGCAGCGTGAACGGGTCGTCCGCCTCCACGGGGCGCGTGGCCGGGTGGACCTTCGGAATCAAGCGTTCGGAGGACGAATCCATGAACAGTTCCCCTCGCATCTGCCGCTTGCGGCTTCGCAGACCATGCGAAGCCGCAAGCGGCTTACTTCTTCCCCTGCACCTCGACATAGCCGCCCGCGAGGTATTGCTGGTTCTGCGGCGTGTCGGCGGCGGGGCCGTAGCCGCGCGTGCCCGGCTCCCAGGCGCCCTTGCCGCCGAGGCCGCCGTCCTCCGCCTTGGTGATGCGGATCAACGTCTCCTTCGGCACCGTGTTGATGGCGTGGTTGTCCACGTCGGCCCCGAACACGAAGCCCATACCGCCGGTGCGCTTGTGGAACAGCGTGTCGGTCTGGTGCATCGGCGGCATCCAGCCGCGCGTGATGCTCTGGTGCGAGCCGTAGCGGTAGCTCGCCTGGTAACCGGTGTCCGCGGCCAGCGCCCGGCCGTCGGCCCGCGTCTCGTGAGCCTTGACGCTGCGCTCGGTGGCGATCTGACCGGTGTGCTTCATGATCGTGAAGTTGTACGGCAGGCCCGGGTTGAACTTCACGCGCACCAGGCAGCGGAACGCCTTGTGGCGGAAGCTGCCCTCGTCCTTGTCCCAGCCCACGTAGGGCCGATCGACCGGGTTGGCATCGACGTAGACGTAATCGCCCTCCTTGATCCCTCGGTCGGCCGCCGCCTGCGGGTTCATCTGGATCTGCCGGTCGGCCACGCCGGGGGCGCGCTTGTCGGCCCGGTACGGGTCGCCGAAGTTGTCGCTCCAGATCCAGTGCCAATCGACCGTGGACCACGACGAATGCGTCGAGTGCCGGCTCTTGGGCGTCGAGCAGAAGAACTGGAAGCCCTGCTTCCACAGCGGGTTGTCCGTCTTCTTCACCGCGGCCCACGGCATCTTGACGTTGCGCACCTGCCGCAGGTCCGGGTCGATGGTGTCCAGCGCGATCTTGTAGTCCTTGGGGCGCACGAAGGGAGACGACGAGACGATGACGTTGGGCAGGTAGCGCGTGGCCTCGACCGCCTCGCGGTGGACGACGAGGTTCTCGCCGTACTCGATGGCCTCGGGCAGGTCGCAGTAGCCGCACAGCCGCCCGCAGTCGGTGTAAAACGGCACCGAGTCGTGGACCTGCTCCCAGAACGGCACGCGCGGGTAGGTGCGGAACAGCATCAGCGCCGCGCCCGGCTCGCCGCCGTACTTGCCCGCCAGGAGGTCCTCGACCTTGTACGCGCCGTCCTTGCCGCGCGTCGTCGTCGAGTTGTCGAAGACGCGCTGCAGGTACACCGAGGCGCGCTTGGCGGTGATGAACTGGAAGTAGTCGCCGAAGCGCTGGTCCTTCATCTTCTCGGCCAGCGCCCGCGCCACGCCGGCGAACACCTCGCCGTCGTCGCGGCTGTCGTGGAGCGGCTTGATGCCGCCTTTCCAGACTTGCAGGAACGGGTTGGAGCAGGAGGCGCCGGCCTCGTAGTCCTCGAACTCGACCCACGAGTTGACCGGCAGCACCACGTCGGCGTACTCGGCCGAGCCGGTCCACTCGATCTGCTGATCGACGATCAGGTCCACGCGCGGCAGCCCGTTGACGATGATGTTGTAAACCCACTTCGCCTGGTTGAGGAAGTTGGCGTTGTTGTACCAGACGGCCTTGGTGGGCGTGGGCAGGTGGGTCTTGCCCGTGAAGACCTTGCGGCCCTCGTTGGGGGTGTCCACGGCGAGAACCTTTTCGCCACAGGCCCAGTACGAGGGGTCCTCGCCGTCGGAGAGTTGCCGCAGGTGTTCATGGGTGATGCGAACCTTCTCGTCGAGTATCGGTTTGAACGGGTCCTCGTGGGTGAACGAGCCGACACCCGGGCCGCTCCAGGGCGAGCCCTGCAACAACGCCCCCTTGTAGTTGCCCGCCCAGGTGAACACCCCCGCGCCGTGCTTGCCGATGTTGCCGGTGAGGATCATCGGCAGGTACGTCGCGCGGTTATGAAGGGTGGCGTGGAAGTAGTGGTTGACCCCCTCGCCGATGTGGATGGCGACGGGCTGGCCGGCCCTGGTGGTGGTCCAGATGTCCTCGGCCAGTCTTCGTACCAGGGCGGCCGGGGCGCCGCAGATCTCCTCGACGGTCTTGACGTCG
>DATFNV010000225.1:0-5896 GCA_035266225.1 Gemmataceae bacterium | reverse complement strand
GGCTACTGCGAGGAGATCACCGAGGGCGATCTCGACATGTGCGAGTGGTATCTGCTCAACCACCCAGCCCCCGGCCGCGGACAAATCACTCCGGAGGTCGCCCAGGGTGAGAAACTGTTCAAGGCGGTCGGCTGCGCCAGCTGCCACGTCCCCGACTGGCACCTGCCCGCCGCCAACCCGAATGCGAAGGACTACACCCGGCAGCACGCCGGCGACCGCCGCCTCTTCGACATGCAGGTCGGTTACAACGACAAGACGGAGCGGCTGGAAGGCAAGCTCGTCATGCTCGCCGACAAGAAGGGCGACACGTGGCTGCCGCGGCGGAAGGCGTTCACGGTGCGCGGCATCTACAGCGACTTCAAGTACCACGACGTCGGCGAGGCGTTCTACCAGATGCAGTTCGACGGCACGATCATCAAGAAATGGCGGACCCTGCCCTTGTGGGGCGTCGGCAGCACGGCGCCCTACGCTCACGACGGCGCCAGCCTGAACCTGGACGACGTCATCCGCCGCCACGGCGGCGAGGCGCTGGAGTCGCGCAAGAAGTACGCCGCCCTGGGACGATCCGAGCGGCGCCTGCTGATCGAGTTCCTCGAAAGCCTGGTGCTGTACCAGACCGAGCGCATCCCGTGCGACATCGACGGCGACGGCAAGATCAGCGAACATTTCCTGGTGCAGGGGATGGACACCGGCTACGAGCGCTTCAACCCGGAGTGGCTCTTCAAGGTGCCGGGCAAGATCGAAGGGCCGGTCGAAAATGTCCGCGGCGACAAGATCATTTCCTACGCCCTGACCAACGTGCGCGAGGCGTACGGGTTGGACCTGGAGTGCCTGAAAGACAGTGACGGCGACGGCTTCCCCGACGTCATCGACCCGGCGCCGTTCAAGCGCGGCTACAAGGACGGGGAGAACTGAGTCCGCCTTGCCGTCCTTGGCGCCGCCTCCTATAAAGAGAAATCCTGCGAATCGGAATGACAGCGGAGTGAATCCATGCCTCATACGCGTAGCGCGAAGAAACAGTTGCGGAAGAACCAGAAGCGGCGGCTGCGCAACCGCGCCACCATGAAGGCGCTGAAGACGCAGCTGAAGAAGGTGGCGGCGACGTCGTCGGGCGGCACGCTCGAGGATCTGCGCAAGGAATACACCTTGGCGGCCAAGAAGCTGGACAAGGCGGCCGCCAAGCGCGTCATCCACCCGAACATGGCGGCCCGCAAAAAGTCACAGCTGGCCCGCCTGCTGTACGCCAAGGAGCAGGCCGCCAAGTCCGCCCCGGCCGCCCCCGCCACACCGACCGCCTGATCCCGCGGCCGCTTGCGGCTTCGCAGGTCGTGCGAAGCCGCAAGCGGCCGCGGGCGCGGAGCGCGACCCCGCCCTGCCCGATTGACATTCGCCTCCCGGTTGCCTAGATTACATTCAACACAGTCAGTTGTTGAGGAGCCCAGGCGTGGCGATTCCGGCCCCATCCCAACCGGCATCGTGATTCACGTGGCGCAGGGAGTGCGCGCCGTCGAGGTCGTTATCGTGAGCGAGGGCTAACGCCGGGAACCACCGCAGACACCCTAGAGCATCGGACCCGGCCCTGAGGCGCACGCTTCGGGGCTTTTTTGTTGCCGGGACATACCATGACGCGCCTCCACATCTACGACACCACGCTGCGCGACGGCAGCCAGGGCGAGGGGGTCAACTTCTCGCTGCACGACAAGCTGCTCCTGACGCGCCGCCTCGACGAACTCGGCGTGGACTTCATCGAAGGCGGCTACCCGCTCAGCAACCCCAAGGACTTCGAGTACTTCCAGGAAGTCCGCCAGCTGCCGCTGCGGCACGCCCGCGTCGTCGCCTTCGGCATGACGCGCCGCAAGGGCGTCTCGCCCGCCGAGGACACCTGTCTCAAGGCGCTGCTCGACGCCCAGGCCCCGGTCATCACCATCGTCGGCAAGACCTGGGACCTGCACGTGCGCGAGGTGCTCGGCACCACCCTCGAAGAGAACCTGCGCATGATCGCCGACTCGGTCGCCTGGTGCCGGTCGCGGGGGCGTGAGGTCTTCTACGACGCCGAGCACTTCTTCGACGGCTACAAGGCCAACCCCGAGTACGCCCTGGAGACGCTGCGCGCGGCCGAGGCGGCGGGGGCGGCCGTGGTCATCCTGTGCGACACCAACGGCGGCACCCTGCCGGAGCAGGTGGCCGAGCGCGTCGCCGCCGTCCGCGCCGCCCTGCGCTGCGACCTCGGCATCCACACGCACAACGACTGCGACCTGGCCGTGGCCAACACTCTCGCGGCGGTGCGCCAGGGGGCGACGCAGGTGCAGGGGACGATCAACGGCATCGGCGAGCGCTGCGGCAACGCCGACCTCGTCAGTCTCATCGCCAACCTCGCCCTGAAGTATGGCCACGACGTGCTGCAGCCGGGCAGCCTGCAACGGCTGACGGAGGCGTCGCGCTACGTCTACGAGATCGCTAACATGAATTTCCGCCCCGGCCAGCCGTTCGTCGGCACCAGCGCCTTCGCCCACAAGGGGGGCATGCACACGCACGCCGTCGCCAAGGTCAGCCGCAGCTACGAGCACATCGACCCGGCGCTGGTCGGCAACGAGCGCCGCTTCCTCGTCAGCGAGCTGTCGGGGCAATCGACGATCCTGGCCAAGACGACGAAGTACGCCATCAACACCGACAAGGTGCTGATGGTGAAGATCCTCAACCAGGTGCAGGGCCTGGAGCACGAGGGCTACGAGTTCGAGGCGGCCGAGGCGTCGTTCGACCTCCTGGTGAAGAAGGCGGCGGGGTTGTACAGCTCGATGTTCGAGCGGCTGTCGTACCGCGTCAACGTCGAGGTGGATCGCCAGGGGCAGCCGGTGACCGAGGCGACTGTTAAGGCCCGCGTCGGCGGCGAGGTGATGCACACGGTCAGCGAGGGCGACGGCCCGGTCAACGCCCTGGACGGGGCGTTGCGCAAGGCCCTGCTGCCCTTCTACCCGCGCCTGGCCGAGATGCAGCTCGTCGATTACAAGGTGCGAGTGGTCAACGCCAAGGCCGGGACGGCGGCGCGGGTGCGCGTCGTCATCGAGTCGCGCGACGACAGCGACGTGTGGGGCACCGTCGGCGTGAGTGAGAACATCATCGAGGCCAGCTGGTTGGCCCTGGTGGATAGCATCGAGTACAAGCTGTTCAAGGATGAGGAAACGAAGGGTTAGCCGCTTGCGGTTTCGCGTTCGCGCCACCCTTGTCAAGCGAGCGCTAAGCCGCAAGCGGCCCGCCAAGGTCGAGGATTCCCGATCATGCCAACCGACCTCCCCAAGCAATATGACCCTCGCGAGGCGCAGCAGCGCTGGCTGACCTTCTGGGACGAGCGCGGCTACTTCCACAGTCGGCCCGACGAGAGTCGCGAGCCGTTCTGCATCGTCATCCCGCCGCCGAACGTAACCGGCGCCCTGCACATGGGCCACGCCCTGAACAACACGCTGCAGGACGTACTGGTCCGCTGGCGGCGCATGCAGGGTTACAACACCCTGTGGATGCCCGGCACCGACCACGCCGCCATCGCCACACAGGCGGTGGTGGAAAAGCGCGTCCGCGAGGAGGAGGGCAAGACCCGCCACGACCTCGGCCGCGAGGAGTTGGTCAGGCGCATCTGGCGATGGACCGACCAGTACGGGGCGCACATCCTCAACCAGCTCAAGCAACTCGGCGCCAGCTGCGACTGGTCCCGGACGCGATTCACCCTCGACCCGGTGTGCGCCCGGGCGGTGCGGCAGACGTTCTTCAACATGTTCAGGGACGGCTACATCTATCGCGGCAAGCGCCTCGTCAACTGGGACACCCAGCTGCAAACGTCGGTGGCCGACGACGAGACCTACTCGGAGACGATCAAGGGCGGCTTCTGGACCTTCAAGTACCCGGTGAAGGGGACAAACGAGTTCGTCCGCTTCTCGACCACGCGGCCGGAGACGATGCTCGGCGATACGGCCGTGGCGGTACACCCGAACGACGAGCGCTACCGACACCTGATCGGCATGATGGTGACGATCCCGCTGGTGGGCCGCGACATCCCGATCATTGCGGATGGACTGCTGGTTGATCCGGCGCTCGGCACCGGCTGCGTGAAGGTGACGCCGGCTCACGACCCGAACGACTACGCCTGCGGCCAGCGGCACCGGCTGCCGATGATCAACCTCCTCAACCCGGACGGTACGATCAACGAGAACGGCGGCAAGTACGCCGGCCTGGACCGCTACAAGGCGCGCGAGGCGGTGATTGAGGACATGGAGGCGCTCGGCCTGTTCGAGGGGCGCGAGGACCGCGACATCTCGCTGAAGTACAGCGACCGCAGCAAGACGCCGATCGAGCCGTACCTGTCGGACCAGTGGTTCGTGAAGATGGGCGATCGCGAGGACGGCAAGCCCAGCTTCGCGCAGACGGCGACCGACGCCGTCACGTCGGGCAAGGTGAAGTTCTTCCCCGAGCGCTACGCCAAGGCGTACCTCGACTGGCTCGGCGAGAAGCGCGACTGGTGCATCAGCCGGCAGTTGTGGTACGGCCACCGCATTCCGGTGTGGACATATCCAGGCATGGTGGGTTTTGACACCCCAACCGAGGCAATCAATCACGCGAAGCGA
This sequence comes from Gemmataceae bacterium, assembly GCA_035266225.1. Taxonomy (GTDB): domain Bacteria; phylum Planctomycetota; class Planctomycetia; order Gemmatales; family Gemmataceae; genus DATFNV01. The sequence goes on along the minus strand of DATFNV010000225.1, from coordinate 1,283 downwards.
CTCAAGGCGCTTGAAGATTGCCTCCGGGCATGGGAAACGGCAGGCCGTGTCGCCATTGCGCTGAGCGAGACAGATGAGCAGAATCCAGATCTCCGCCGCGTGACGTACCCCTGGTACGTGTGCGTGCTCAACGCGGATGACAAGGAGATTGTCTCGGCATTGGAAGCCGAACACTTCAACCAAGAGCCCGATGTGCTCGACACCTGGTTCAGCTCGGCGCTGTGGCCGCACTCCACGCTCGGTTGGCCCGGCCCGGCGCTGCCCGACCAGCCGCCGGGGCCGCAGAACCCCGAGTGGGCGCAGATGCGCTACCACTACCCGACCAACGTGCTCGTGACCAATCGCGACATCATTTCGCTGTGGGTGGTGCGCATGGTCATCACCGGACTGTACAACGTCGGCGAGGTACCGTTCCACCACGTCTACATCCACCCGAAGATCCTCGACGCCTTCGGGGAGGGGATGAGCAAGATGAAGGGCAACGGGGTCGATCCGCTCGACATCATCGACCTGTACGGCACCGACGCCCTGCGCTTCGGCATGGTTCACCTCTCGACGGAGAACCAGGACAGCAAGCTGCCGGTGTCCAACGTGTGTCCGCACTGCGGCGCCCAGGTGGCAGTCAAGCGCGAGCACATGTACATGCGCACGCGCAAGATCACCTGCCCGGAGTGCAAGAAGCCGTTCCGCCCGGGGGGACCGTGGCCGAAGCCGGACCCCGACCTGCCGACGGCGAAGCAGGGCTCGGAGCGGTTCGAGATGGGCCGCAACTTCGCCAACAAGCTGTGGAACGCGGCCCGCTTCCTGCTGCTCAACCTCGAAGCCTACACCCCCGGCGCCCTGCGCATCGAGGAGTTGCCCATCGAGGACCGCTGGATCCTGAGCCGCCTGGCGACGACGACGGCGGCCGTCACGAAAAGCCTGGAGGGCTACCAGTTCAGCGAGGTGGCGCGGACGGTCTACGACTTCACCTGGTCGGAGTTCTGCGACTGGTACGTCGAGATGAGCAAGGACCGGCTGCGCGACGCGGCGAGCCGGCCGACGGCGCAGCGGGTGCTGGCCGGCGTCCTCGACACGATCCTGCGCCTGGTGCATCCGGTGATGCCGTTCGTGGCCGAGTCGATCTGGCAGACGCTCAACGAGGCGGCGTTCGAGCGCGGCTTGCCCGGCCCCGAGCCGGCCAGCGAGAGCGTGGTGATCGCGCCCTGGCCGCAGTTCCCCGAAAGCTGGCGCGACGCCAGTATGGAGCAGCGCATCGCCCGCATGCAGGAACTGGTGCGTTC
>DATFNV010000224.1:0-13923 GCA_035266225.1 Gemmataceae bacterium | reverse complement strand
CGAAGGTCCAGTAGACGCGGGTGGCGTCGCCGCGGCAGCCGCAGTTGGGACAGTCGGCGTACGGGCCCTTCTTCCCCTTCCTTCTCTTCCTCCGGGGCCGGTCGTCCTCGTCGTCTTCGTCGCGGCCGCGCTTCTTCCGGGGACGCGGCTCGTCCTCGTCCTCGTCGTTGCGGGCCGGCCGCCTCCTGCGCGGGGCCTCGGCGATGGCCTCGTCCTCGTCCTCCTCGTCGCGGGCCGGCCTCTTCTTGCGCGGGGCCTCGTCTTCGTCTTCGGCGGCGGGCGGCAGGGTGCGGCGCTCGGCGGCAGGTGCCGCCTTGACGGCACCTGCCCCCGGGATCACGAACACTTCCTTGCAGCCGGGGCAGCGCCCTTTCTTGCCGGCGCTCTCGTCGCCGGCCGTCATGCCCTTGCCGCAGTGCGGGCACTTGAACTTGATCATGGTGAGTCTCGAAGTTGGATGGGCCGCTTGCGGCTTCGCAGGGTCAACGTGCGAAGCGGCAAGCGGCCCATCGGATGGTCTTCCTGGATGTCTCCTTACTTTTCCTTCTCGGTCGGTTCCTCGCCGCGCTGGTAGATGGGCAGGTAGCGGTACTCGACGGTCAGGGCGAGGACGGCCATCGCGGTCGTATATTTCGGGCCGTAGACGTGGCTCGCGGCGTCGGCGCCGAACCAGCCGCCGCCGTCGCTACGGTGGCCGAGCAAGACCTTGTGCATCTGCGCGCGGTATGAATTCCAGTACTGGCCGCCGAGCTGGAAGGTGGCCTGCGAGCAATAGTACATGCAGTAGGAGAACTGATCGCCGGCCCACACCGGCGGGTTCTTCAGCAGGAAGCCGGCCGCCTTGAGGACCTCGGGAGAACGGTGCTGGTCCTTGCCGCAGATTTCCAGGGCGAGGATGCTGGTGCCGGTGCAGGCGACGGTGAGGCGGCCGTTGGGCATGTAGCGGAAGCCGCCCGAGGCCGGATCCTGGCAGCGCTTGACGTACTCGACGGCCCGCTCGATGGCCTCCGGCGGCACGTCGCAGCCCAGGTTCTTGGCGGCGCGCAGGGCCATCACCTGCCAGCCGGTCACGCTGATGTCGGTGTCGGTGCCGTTGACGGTGTAGCGCCAGCCGCCGCGGTTTTGGCCGTCCTTGCGCTGCGCCTTGAGGATGACGGCGACGGCCTTCTCGAGCTTCTTGCGCACCTCCTCGGCGAGCGGCCCCTCCGTCATACCCGCGACCTCCGCCAGCATCAGCGTGCAGATGCCGTGGTGGTACATTTCGTGGTGGCCCTCGGTGGCGATCAGGCCGTTGGCCTGCTGCGCTTTGAGGACGAAGCGGATGCCTTTTTCGACCGTCGCGGCGAACGGCCCCTCGCCGGGGACGTGCCCCGCCGACAGGAACGCCATGACGCACAGCCCGCTGACGCCGGCGTTGGGCCCGCCGGCCTGGCCGGCCGACCAGCCGCCGTCTTCGCGCTGGTTGTTCTGCAGGAAGGTCAGCGCCTTGCTGACGGCGTCCTCGAGGTCCTTGTCCTTCTTCGGGGCGTCGGCGGCGCGGGCCTGCGGGACGGCGAGCAACAGCAGGGCGGCGGCAACGGGGAGGAAACGCATGGGGACAATACTCCTCCGTTTAGAGGCAATAAGGCCGCTTGCGGCTTAGCGTTCGCGCGAACGCTAAGCCGCAAGCGGCGAGAGCGGTACGGTTACTTCTTCTTCGTCTCGGCGAGCTGCTCGAAGTACAGCTTGATGTTGCGGGCGTAGTCCTCGCCGTACTTCGCCTGCATGTCCTGGATGATCTTGGTGCGCAGCTCGCCGGGGATGTCGCCCCAGCGCTTACCGGCGTACTTCTTCAGCTCGGGGTTGAGGGCGCTGAGGTCGGGCAGCCCGCCGCCGGCCGCCCCCTTGTCGTGCGGGCCGTCGGCCTGGTTCGGCTTACCCGGCTGACCGGACTGCTTCGCCAGCGACTCCGCCGCCTGGCTCAGCGACTGCGCCGCCTGCTGCATCGACTGCTGGGCGCCCTGCGGCTGTCCCTGGCCGAGTTGCTGCTGCGCCTGGGCCTGTTGCCCCTGGGCCTGCTGCACCTGCTGCCCGGCCTGGGCCTGCTGCTGTCCTTGCTGTCCTTGCTGCTGTCCCTGCTGGGCGGCGTTGGCCATCTGCTGCCCCGCTTGCTGAGCCTGCTGGGCGGCACGGTCCAGCGCCTGGGCGGCCTGCTCCTGCGACTGGTGGGCCTGGCCCTGGTTGCCCTGCTGCTGCTGTCCCTGGGCCTGCTGCATCGAGTTCTGCGCCTGCTGGCCCGCCTGCGCCGCCTGGTTGGCGGCCTGCTGCGCCTGCGGCGAGCGGGTCATCTGCTGCGCCAGCTTGTTCAGGTCCTGCGTCATCTGGTTGGCCTGCTGCTGCAGGTTCCCCTGCTGGGCGCGCTGCTGAGCCTGCTGGGCGGCGGTGTCCTTCGCCATCTCGCCCATGCGCTTGGCCAGGTCCTCCTGGCGCTTGGCCAGGTCGCGGGCCTGCTGCACCGGGTCGGCGGCGTGCGGGTCGGCTTTCTCGCTGCGCGGCGTCTCGGCCATCTGCTGGGCGAGGTTGCGCAGCTGCTGGGCCGCCTGCTGGCCGGCCTGCTGCGCCTGCTGCATGGCACCCGCTTGCGACTTGTTCGCCGCCTGCTGCGTCTGCTGCGCCGCCTTCTGGGCCGACTGCGCCGGCTGCGACTGCTGCCCCTGTTCCTTGCCGACGTTCTTCGCCAATTCGCCGGTCTGCTTGGCGATCTCCTGCTGCTGCTTGGCGATCTCGGCGGCCGCGTTCTGGCCCTTCGGGTCGGGCTGGGCCGGCTGGCCCATCGCCTTGGCCACCGCCTCGCGCAGGTCGCGCTGCTGCTGGGCCAGCTGCTTCGCCTGTTCGGTCTGCTGCTTGTTCGGCAACCCCTGGGCCTGGGCTTGCTGCTGACCCTGCTGCTGCGGCGCCTTCTCCGGCACCTGCTGCGCCACGCGGTCGAGGGCCGCGGCGGCGTCGCGCTGCTTCTGCTGCGCCTGGTTGGCGTCGGCCTTCTGGGCGGCCTCGTGCGCCTGGTTCATGGCCTCACGCGCCTGCTCCAGCGCCTTCTGGGCGCCGCTGGCCGGCAGCTTTGACGCCTGTTCGTTGAGCTTCTGCTGCTGCTTGGCGATCTGTTCCATCGCCTTTTGCAGGGCCTGCTTGCCGGCCTCGCCGGACTTCTTGGCGGCGTCGGCCTGGGCCTGCTGGGTCGCCTTGGCCAGGTCGCGCTGCTCCTTCGCCAGCTGCTGCGCCGCCTGGCGCGGGGCGTCGGCGTTGGCCTTCTCGGGGTTGCCCTTCGCCGCTTGGTCCTTCGCCATCTCCTTGGCAAACTTCTCCGCGGCGTCGGCGGCCCGGTTCAACTGTTCCTTGGCCTCGGCCGGCGCCTTGGCGTTTTCCAGCGACCGCTTGGCGGCCTCCATCTGCTTCGCGGCTTCCTTCTGCGCTTGCTGGGCGGCCGGGGACTTCTGCTCCCCGCTCGCCTTGTCGAGGCGCTCCATTTGCCGAGCGATCTCGGCCTGCTGCTCAGATGCCTTCTTGGCGGCGTCGGGCGACTGCTCCTTGGCGGCCTCCGGCTTGCCGGCCTCGTTGGCGAGGTTGCGCTCCTCCTTCGCTAGCTCCGCGGCCTTGGCGGCGGCGTCCTTGCGGGCGAGCTTGTCGGCCAGGTCGCGCAGGGCGTCGGCGGCCTCGCGGGTCGCCTTGGCCTTGTCCTCCGCCTTGCCGGCCTGCTGCGCCTTGGCCAGAGCGTCGTTCGCCTTCTTCTTCTCGGCCTGGGCCTCCTCGCCGCCGCGGACCTGCTTGGCCTCGTCGGCGATCCGTTGCTGGTTCTGCTGCGCCTCGGCGGTGGGCGCCTGGTTCGGCTGCGCCTTGGCCTGGCGCTCCGCCTCGGCCGCGGCCTCCGCCTGCTTCTTGGCCAACCGCTCGGCGCGGGATGCCTCGGACTCCTTGCCGGTCATCTGCTCGGCGAGCCGTTCCAGCGCCTTCGCCGATTCCTCCATGCGCTTCTGTGTGGCGGCGTCGGCGGGCTTCTGGTTGGCCTGCTCGGATGCCTTCTTCGCGGCGTCGGCGGCCTCCGCTTTACGTTGGGGCGCCTCCGGCGCTTGCAGCGCAGCGGCCTCATTGGCGATCTGCTGCTGTTTCTGCTGCAACTCCTGCTGCTTCTGCGGGGTGGCCTTCGGGTCGGCCGCGGCGTGTTTCGCCTCGTCGGCCAGGTCGCGCTGCCGCTTGGCCAGGTCGCGCGCCTGCTCGTCGGGCGGCTTCTGGCCGTTCAGCGCCTGCTGCAACCGCTCCAGTTCGCGGCGGGCGTCCTGCTGGCTGCTGTTGACGTCCTGCGGCCGGGCGTCCATCAGGTCGGCCAGGGCACGGTTCAGCGCCTCCTGCACACGCTCCTGCCGCGCCTCCTGGTTCGGGGCGTCCATCTTGGCCAGGCGCTCGGCGACGTCGGCCTGCTTGCGGGCGGCGTCGGTCAGCTTCTTCGCCAGTTCCTCGCGTGTCTTCGCCGCATTCGGGTCCTTCTTCTCGGCCTCCTTCGTGGCCTGCTCGGCCAGGCGGGCAGTTTCGTCCTGCTGGCGGCGCAGGTCGGCCACCTCGCGGGCGGCCTGCTGCTGCCTCTGGGCGAGCGTCGGTAGCTTGTCGGCCAGGCGATTCAGCGCCTGCTTCGTCTCCTCCATCTTGGCGTTGGCCGTCTTCGTGTCGGCCTTCTTCATCGCCTCGACGGCCTCGGCGGCGCGCTGTTCGGCCTGCTTGCGGTCCTGCTGGGCGGCCTGGTTCTGCGGCGGCACCGACAGCCGTTCCGCCGCCTGACGGATCGCCTCCTGCTCGCGCTGCAGCGGCTGCATCCGCTCCGTCAGCGGGGCCTTCTCGTTCGGCTTCTTCGTCTCGTCGGCCATCCGCTTCTGGAGGTCTTCTTCCAGGCGGGCCAGCTGGCGGGCGGCCTCACGCGGGTCCTTGGCCAGGTCGATCGCGCGGTCCAGGTCGTTCGCCAGCCGGTCCAACTCGCGGGCCGACTGGTCCTGATTCCGCAGGGCGTCGGCGATGTTGTTCTCCTTGAGCGCCTCGGCGGCCTTTTGGGCCTCATCCGGCTTGAGCGGGTTGGTCTTGGCGGCCTGCGTCGCCGCCTTCGTCTCCTGGGCCAGCTTCGCCGCCTGCTCGGCCAGCTCCTGCTGCTTCTTCGCCAGGTCGGCAAACTTCTCGTTGGCCTGCTTCCGCTCGGTGTCCTTCTGCGCCTCGGCCAGCTCGCGCTGCTTCTCGGCCAGTTCCTTCGCCTTGTCGGCGAGCTGCTTGGCCTGCTCAGCCCGGGCCTGGTCCACGGCGTTCTTTAGGGCCTCGCTCTGCTCGGTCAGGCGCTGTAGCTCGTTGGCCGCCTCCTGCTGTTCGCGCTTGAGCTGCTCCGTCTCGTTCTTCACCGACGGGTCCTTGACCGGATCCTTGGCGGCCAATTCGTCGGCGCGTTTGGCGAGTTCCTTCTGACGCTCGGCGGCCATTTCCAACTTCATCTGGTCGAGCCGCTGCTGCGCGAGCTGCTCGTTGGCCTTCTTCAACTCGTCGAGCTTCAGCAGGGCGTTGGCCAGTTCCTGGTCGGCGCCCTCGAATTTCTTGGTGCGGGCGTCGGGCGCCTTCTGCTTCGGGATGGAGCGCAGGTGCTCGGCGCTGTTGTGCATCTCCTTCTCGGCCACGTCCTCGATCCGGTTGGCGATCGGTTGCAGCTCCGCCTCGGCCGCCTCGCGAGCCAGGTCGCGCAGCGCCTCCTCGACGGACAGGTTGTCCTTCTGGAGTCCCTTCAAGTCTTGACTGTGTTCGGTGCCGAGGGCGGCCTCGTTCCGCGTTTCCTGTTGCAGGCGGTAGACGCCGCGCTTCTCTTTGCGGATGTCTTCCTTGATCGCCTCCAGCTTTTTGCTGATGCTGTCGCGCTTCGCCAGGATTTCCTGCTCGCGCAGAGGGATCGCCTGGCGTGAGATCTTCAGGTGGCGCCAACCCTCGGTGGGGAAGTAGGTGACGTTCGGCGTCAGGCCGGCCTCGGGGACGTTGCGGTTGTCCTGCACCTTGAGGCGGTAGGCGACCGAATCGCCGTCCTTCACCTTGCCGCCCAGGGCGAAGAGGTGGGCCGCCTGGGCTTCGCGGCCGCCTTCCCCCCAGAGGACGATGCGGTCGAAGGCGGGCGGGCCGTTGTTGACGCGGTACTCGACCTCCGCCGTCTGCACGCCGTAATCGTCGGCCAGCTCCGCCCCCACCGGCACTTTCTCGTAGGGCAGAACGGTCTTGGAGTCCTCGGGCAGCGTCGCCTTGACGCACTTGGGCGGCAAATCGAGGTCGGCGATGACCTTGTGCTCGTTCGGCTCGGTGCGGATGCCCTCCTCGGCCTCCATGACGAGGCGGTACGTGGCATCGCCGACGACGGCGACCTTGGCGCGGACGCCGAGGCGGTCTTCGGTCAGCTCGAGGTCGATGACCTGCGGCTCGGCGGCGTTCTTGCGGTCGCCGGGCTTGGGCGCCCAGTGGAAGGTGGCGGCGGTCGCGGGGCGGGTGAAGCGGAACTCGAAGTCGAGCTGACTGTGCTGGAGCGCCCGCAAGTCGGTGAGTCCGTTGACCACCTTCACCGGTTCATTGGCCTGGGCGTACTCGGGCGGGGTGATCGTGACGGCGGGGCTTTCGGCGGCCAGCTCCACGGGGACGATGCCGCGCACGTGGTGGGTGTCGCTGAAGACGCCGTCGGCCTCGACGTGGTAGGCGAAGCTGCCGGGGACCTTGTCGAACTTGAAGGAGAAGGCGTCGGGCCCGTCAGCGGTCATGCGCTCGTGGCGGAGTTGCCCCTGGCCGTCGTCGATGACGAGCGTGGCGGTAGCGGGCAGGGCGGCGCCGGCGCGCAGCGGGTGCGTGTGGGCCGACAGGGTCAGCGGCCGGCCGACCGCGGCGGCGGTGTCGCCGGGGGCCACCTCAAAGGCGAACGGGGCGGTGTAAACCGGGCGGCCCTGCCACGGGGAGAAAAAGCGCCTTGCCAGCTCGCCGTACTGTGCCGGGGCGACGGCCGCCGGCGAGGCCACCAGGAGCAGTACGCCGACGGCGACGGCCCCCAGCACCCAGACAAAGCGGGCGGGGACGGCCCGGAGGAAGTCGAGGCGCGAGGAGCGGGCCTCGGTTTCGCTGATGAGCAGGGCAATGAAGGCCGGCGAGCCGTGATAGCCTTCCGTGTCGCCGGACAACTCGACGGTGCTGGTGAGGCGCTCGCCGAGGTCGGGATATTTCTCCTCGACGACGGCGGCGATGGTTTCGGGGTCGAGGCGGCGGCAGAGCGGCACCACCAGGCCGAAGACGGTGAGCGACACGGCGAGCCCCGTCCAGACCGACAGCAGGGCGGCGCGGGCCGTCCAGGGCAGTTCAAAGGCGGCGTCGGCCAGCAGCGCCAGGCCGCCGCTGAGGGCCAGCGCCAGCAGCAGGACGCTGGCGCCGCGCACCGCCCGCAGGAGGCGGACGTGCCGGACGACGGCGTCAATCTTCGCGCGGAGCGTCGGAGGCAGGACAGCGACGGTAGCCATTACGACAATCCCCCCAGAGTGTTGTCCCCCAGGGCGGGGGACGGCAGCGTCAACTTCGAAAACAGGGGCCGCGCCGGCCCCCACGTCAATGCGGGGCGCCACGGCGGCGTCAGGTGGGCTGCGGCGATCGCTCCCCCCGGAGCCATCACCGCCGAAGAATGGATTGTAAACGGAAGAGGAAGGCGGGGGCAAGCAGATTGCGCGCGGGACGGATTGGACCCTGTTGATTGGGGCCGCTCGAGCACCCCGAGGTGGTGCAGCTCAGGCAGAGCCCGCAGGTCACGCCGGTCGATCTGGAGCGGCCGGGCCGGGCGTACGTCCGCGTCGCTGGATGTGCCCAGGGCCCTTTCGTTTCACGGCCCCGTGAAACGAATCGCGTTTCCCGATGTCCTAGGCAATCACTGCCTTACGGCCGGCGGGCACCATTCGTTTCACCACTTTGGTAGTTCTCCTGTGCGGGATGCCCCGGGCTTGTCCCGGGGAGTGTCACGTTGGCTGCTACGCAACCGCGGAAGGCCCCGTGGTTTTTCTTCTCCGCCCTGGTAGCTGCCAACGTGACACTCCCCGGGGCAAGCCCGGGGCATCGCAGAAACGAGCATCTCGCACAGTAAAAGTAGACAGCCTTCTTGGGGGCCAATGAAACGATTCGGCAGGGAGAAAATTGGGGCGAATCGACGGGCGCTGTGAATCTCCAGCTCAACCGGGGAGAGGCCCGTCTTGGCCGGCGGGCACGTCAGCGCGCGTGGCATCGACGGCCGCCGCCACGTCTTCGGGACGCAGATCGTCGAGCAGGTCGAGCGGGCTGCGCACTCCGGTCACTCCCTGTCGGGCGACGTGGGTATAGATCATGGTGGTTTCGAGGCTCTCATGTCCCAGCAGCAACTGCACCGAGCGGACATCGACGCCCCGTTCCACCAAGTGCGTGGCAAAACTGTGCCGCAGGGTATGGCAGCCGATGCGGCGGTTCGGTGCGGCGCGGCGGGCTGCCGCCACCACGGCCCGCGCCAGCAGTCCCGGATTGACGTGTTGGCGACCGATGTTCCCGGTCTTGGGGTCGCGGGAACGGTGCTGGCCGGCGAACAGGAATTGCCAGCCGAATTCCTCCGCCGCCCGGGGGAATTTCTTGGCCAGGGCGAACGGCAGCGGAGCGTAGGCCAGTCCGGCCGCCCGGTCGGCGTCGTGCCACGATCGGCGCTGGGCCAGATGGCGCTGGAGGTCCGGCTCCAGCGACCGGGGCAGCATCACCACGCGATCCTTGCCGCCCTTGCCGTGGCGGACAGTCAGCTGGTGCCGCACGAGGTCCACGTCGTGGACGCGAACCTGACAGCACTCCAACCGCCGCAGCCCGGTTCCGTAGAGCAGCCGCGCCATGAGCTGGTACAGGCCCTCGTTCCCCTCGACGGCCGCGAGGAAACGGCTCACTTCCTCGGGCGACAGCACGATGGGCAGCCGTTTGGGCCGCCGGGCGCGGAGGGCATCGAGGCGCGGCAGTTCGATCCCGAGAACCTGCTGATACAGGAACAGCAGGGCCGCGAACGCCTGGTTCTGCGTGCTGGCGCTGACGTGGCCGTTGGCCGCCAGGTCGGTCAGGAACAGCTCGATTTCCGCCGCTCCCATTGTGTTGGGGTGACGCAGACCGTGGAAGCGGATGAAGCGCTCGGCCCAGCCGGCGTAACAGTTTTCGGTGCGGGGGGAGAACTGGCGGACGCGACAGGCGCGGCGGATGCGGTCGAGTAGGCGGGGTGGCTCGGGACAGGGCAACTCGCCCACGGGGAGGCCGAGGACGTCGTGGTAGAGGAAGGTGAGGGCGGTGTGGGCTTCTTCCAGGGTGTTGAGTGGGTCCTTGGCGGTCTGGGCGACGTGTTCGAGGAAGCGGCCGACGTCGCCGGGCGTCAGCTCGCGGGGATGGCGTTTGCCGTGGAACAGGACGAATTGGAGCGTCCAGTGGGCGCAGCGTTCGGCGGGTCCGTCTTGGCCGAAACGCGACCGGGCCACCTGGCGGACAAGGTCGAGGAGCCGCGGGGGCTGGGCCGGGATGGTGCCGTCTGCGGAGGAAGTGGACATACAAGGATCTCCTGGAGGGGCAACCGGGGCCTGGAATCGGTAGTGTACTCCCGAACAGAAGAAGAGGAAAGGAAAAAATCGGCGCCGGCCGAATTTGCTTGACCGGGGAGCGTCGGCGCGGTGAAGTACCTGTATTAGAGCGCGCGCGCACGCGAAGTAGCGTGCTTAGGGCGCGCGCGCACTCGAAGCCCAAGTTCGGCCGCTTTCGTTTCCTAGTCGCCCGACTGTCGTGATCGCTGACGGCTCCCGGCGAATGCTCGTATCCTCAGTGGCAGACAAAGGGGTTCTCGCATGGCTCGCTATTATGCAGTTGGTCTTTTCGTTTTGGTGCTGGTTGGCTGCAGTGGTTCGTCTACCACTGGCAAACAGAGCGCGAGAGAAAGCACAAAAGAAGGCCGAGGTGAAGGTAGTGGAGGTGGCGGAGGTGGTTCAGGGTACTTGAGCGACCCGTCCCGCTCGGGGGAGGAGAACCTAAGAAGACAAAAGGAGTGGGATGCCATGCATCCCAAACATCCGGCACCGTCAGAGCTGCCATGGTCGCCCCCACCCGAGACAGCGCGGGCTGTTCAACCCGACCCTAGGGCGGAGGCTGTTCAGCCCGATCCCAGGGCAGAGGCTGTACAGCCCGATCCCAGGGCGGAGATTCGTAAATGAACCAATCGTTTGGCCTCGATGTGCAAAGTTAGTGCTGCCTTGGCTCAAGCTATCGTGAACGTTAACGCCGCCCGTCGTGGCGCGGCGGCTACGCTGAGTGGACTTTCTTTCATCATGCCAACCTCCCCGCCTCGAAGAATGATACCTCCGCCGCCGTACAGACCCCCTTCCAGCGATGGTGGCTGGTGCGGTATGATTCTCGGGATTCCGGTTTTATTGATAGTTGCGTTTATGCTTCTCACTTGGCTTCTTAGATCACTTGGATGCCAAGGTTGGGAGCCGGCAGGGCAAGGCAAAGCAGAAAAGGGGTCGGGTTCCCGCGTCTCTTCAAACAAATAAAGATGATAAAGTTCAGGGCAATGGGGCAATGGGGACATACAGGATTATAAGTCCGAACAAAGGGGCTGCTGCTGACCGGCCGCGGGGGGAACCATGGTGACAGTTTACGCATGTTCAATATTAGCATGTACTTACGACAAAATGTCCCCGGCCGCTCCCTCTGGGACGCGCGGCCGCCCCTGGACGCGCGGCATCGGCCGCGACCGGACGGAAAGAAAAGAGGACGGGAAAGAAAAGAGGACGCGGCTCATTTTCGGGGTTGTTACTTGGTCGCCCAACAATGCGAAGGGAAAGGGGATATCGTAGATTGTCCTTGCCGAACCAACGGCTAAAGGTGACCGGGCCCGCCACGGTGGTTTTCCACACTTGAACGTCCTGGCTGGCGACGATGCGAATATGGCACGCAAGCAACCGTATAAGATAAGCTACGACCAAGCGACCAAGAAGCACCTGCGTGCCATCGAAGCGAACTACCACTCGCTCATTCGCGCGGCAATTGAAGAGCAGTTGCAATTTGAACCGGCGAAGGAGACTCGTAATCGAAAGCCGTTGCGGCAGCCCGCGCCCTTTGAGGCCACCTGGGAAATCCGCTTTGGGCCAGATAGCCGTTTCCGTGTGCTTTATGGGATTGATGAGGAAGGTCGCGAGGTCCAGGTCCAGGCCATCGGGGTGAAAGCAGGCAACCGACTGTTGGTCGCCGGAGAGGAGGTAGAACTGTGAAGGTTGCAACTCAAGACGAAGTCGCCGCCGATTTTGCTGAATACGTGAAGGCCACCAAGAAAGGTCCGGTCGTCGTGACGAACAAGGGCAAACCGGTAGCGGTGTTGCTCAGGTCCGAGAGCGATGAAGATGTTGAGCGCTTGCTCATGGGGCACTCCCCAAAGCTGCAAGCGATCTTGCAAGCCGCTCGCAAGCGGTTTCGAGAGGGGCGCGGCATCCCTCATGAAACGTTCTGGAAGGAAGTCGAAGAGGAGAATGCCCGCAAGAGTCCCAAGCGAGTTCGCCCCGCAAAGAACAGCCGAACCAACGGCTGAAGCTGAGAAAGAAAAGGAGAAAGAAAAGAGAGAAAGAAAAGAGGACGCGGCTCATTTTCGGAGAAAGAAAAGAGAGAAAGAAAAGAGGACGCGGCTCATTTTCGGGGTTGTTACTTGGTCGCCCAACAATGAGCCGCGTCCTCTTTTCTTTCCTGGTCGCCCAACAATGAGCCGCGTCCTCTTTTCTTTCCCGCTTTTCTTTCCCGATGCTTGAGCCGTATGCGTCGAAAGGTACCTGTACGGTTCTGAGGGGAGGGGGTCTCTCCGGCACCGGACAATACGGGCGGGCCGCCCTGGAGATAATCGAAGCGCCGGGATGGTAAAGGAGCACAGCTCGCCAGGGCCGGGTCAGTGGGACATGAAGGGCCTGGCAGAAAAACATTTGTCCCATTCACGACTTTTGTCCGTTGATGGGAGTGGACCGCTTTTTTCTCGACACTGATCGGGAGAAAAAAAGGGGTCAGGTTCATTTATTGACAGACCAATCGAGGAGGAAAATAAATGAACCTGACCCCTTTTCCTCCCCTTTATACTGACCGGCGCGGGGTTACGCTGACCGGCGAGAGTTACCGTGACCGGCGCGGGGTTATGCTGACCGGCGCGAGTTCTCATGACCGGCCGGTCAGCTGAATGAATGGTTCGGCGAGAACAGGAGACGACGCTCCATGATTGACACACAAGTTGCGCGCAATGTCCCCTGTCCGTGCGGCAGTGGCAAGAAGTTCAAGAAGTGCTGCCTGCTGCGGCAATCCAATGGGCCACCACCCATGAATGGGATCGGCCCACCAGCCAACGCCCACTCCCGGCGGGGGCAGGTCGAGCCGGGTTCGCCTACCTTCTGGAGTCATCCGCCGGGACAACCGAATGCGCCTCCGCCTGGCGACGGCGAGTGGGTGGAATACGTCTTTGTTAATGGCAAAGGCTGGACGCATGAGAGTGAGTTGAAGCCGGGCGACCAGTACCGGCTAAAGGGCGGCGGGTGGGGAACGGTTGAACCCGAGCGCGTGATCGGCACCACCAAGGAACACCCCTTCTACGTCCGCGGCAAGGGTTGGACGCCGCTCGCAGAAATCCGACCGGGCGACTGGCTTCGGACTGACAATGGCTGGGTACAGGTGACCAAAATCGAGGACACCGGCCGCTACGAAACTGTGTACAACCTGCGGGTGGCCGACTACCACACCATGTTCGTCGGCAGTCGAGAATGGGGATTCGGGGTCTGGGCGCATAACACCTGTTACGAAATCAGGCAGATTGCAGGCAATAAGTTCGGCCTGTATAATTCTGCAACAGGCGAAGCGGTCCTCCTCGAAGGGCGTCCAATCACCGCGAACAGCATGGAGGGTGTTCGACTTCTGGGGACGGATGCGGCGGGAATCGCTGACTCAACTATCTCACGCATTCCCGGACTTACGGCGGATGGGCTTCTCCCTCCCGGTGTTCATCAAGCAACCTTGCCCGACTTAATGGCACGCTTTGGAGGCAACTCCAAACGGGCGGAGGTGTTGGGCAATCTTGAAAAAATGGTCGCCGATGCGAAGGCGGCTGGTCTTCCGGTGAAGAAGGTCTACGTCGCGGGTAGTGCTACGACCGCGAAGCCGTATCCCGGCGATTTTGATGCGATTCTGGTTCTTGAGAAACCACGCTCAAGCATCACGTCGCCTGCCCAACGGCAATTCCTCGATGAAGCGTTCGTCAAGAGGACGTACAAGGGGGACGTGTTCGCGATCGTGGAAGGTGACTCTGCTCTCACTGAAAAGCTCAACTTCTTCTCCAAGACGAGGGAAGGAACGGCACGCGGCGTCATCGAAATCCCATTGAAATAATCGCGTCGGACAGTCAAGAAGTATATCGAGGACCCTGAGATGAGCGACGAACCGTCACACCCGGTTTCAATGTACTGCACCGGCGAAAAATGTGGGATTTGTGGCCAGCCAGCAACCCACAAGGTTAGCGAGGTGATGTTCGATGATGACCTCGACCCGCACCGGCACCCCCTGACATCGTATGTGTGCTGTAGGCACTTCCGAGCGATCATGGGAGATGCAGCCCGGTGCAAGACAACGTCAGTTGCCTTGTAACGCATCTGATCTTGGGAGACAAAGATGGTCGGGAGTCGAATTGAGTCAAATCGGGCCGAACCAGGTGCTTCAGCGGACCGGCCACGGTGCGCCGAGTAACGGCGTCGTTGATCCCCGTGTAACACGGGAAAGGTTGAGCGTGATACCTTTGGGTCGCCTGACCTACCTGAAGGGGAAACCTGGAGGGGACAACAGCATGTCCGGAAAGCCGTGCTG
>DATFNV010000223.1:0-21624 GCA_035266225.1 Gemmataceae bacterium | reverse complement strand
GGACAGGGGACGCGGAATCCGGCGAAACTTGCGCGGCGGCCCGGAGTCTCGTCTGAGGCCGGCAATTCGCGAGTGTCCGCGTCGCCGCCGCGCCGCTATTTCTCGTCGCCCTTGGGCCCCACGCCCGAGACATCCCAGATCTTGACCGTCTCGTCCCAGCTGGCGGAAGCCAGCTGGGGTTTCACGGGGTTGAATGCCACCCAGCGAACGATCCCCGCGTGACCCCTGAGTGTGGCGAGGTCCTTGCCGCTGCCAGCGTCCCACAGTTTGATGGTGCCGTCGTCACCGCCCGAGGCGATGACCCGGTCATCGGGACTGAAGGCCGCACCGGACAGCGAGCGGGTGTGCGCCTTCAGCGTCAGCAGTTCCTTGCCGGTCGAGACGTCCCAGACGCGGACAACCCCGTCGTCGCCACTCGTCGCCACGCGCTTGCCGTCGTGACTGAAGGCCGCCCCGTAGATCGTCCCGGACGGGCTCGCCAGGGTGTGGAGTTCCTTCCCGGTCCGGGTATCCCAGAGGATCACCTTGTGGTCGTTGCCGCCGGTGGCGAGGAGCTTGCCGGAAGGGTCGAAGGCCACCACGTACACGGTCCCTCCATGCCCCTTGAGGGTGAAGAGTTCCTTGCCGCTGGCGACGTCCCAGACCCGGGCCGTGGCGTCGTAACTGGCCGACGCCACGCGCTTGCCGTCGGGGCTGACGGCCACCTCGTTCACCGCGTGGGTGTGGCCGCGCAGCACCTTTTGTTCCTTCCTCGTCTCCACGTCCCAGAGAACGACTTCTCCCGTACGCTTGTTAAAGTCGCTCTTGCCGGACGCCAGGGTCAACTGCTCGAAGACGAAGCCGTAGTCCGCGGAGGGCCGCCTGGAATTGCTCCTGTTGCCGGAGGTCAGGGCCTTCTGCTCGAAACCGCACGACACGGAGTAGGTATGGGCCTCACCCTCGTCGTTGAGGGTCAAGGTCGAGAGTCGCTTGCCAGTGGTCACGTCCCAGATCACCACCGTCTTGTCGCGCCCCGCCGAGGCCAGGCGGTCGCCCCGCCCCAGGTAGGTCACGCAGAGGACGATTCCAGAATGACCTTTCAGGGTGAGCAAGCACCTGTCCTTGCCGTCCCGCTCCGCCGATCGGACCGCAGGGGCAGCCTGGCCCCACGCCGGCAGCGGAGGGCCGCCGAGTGCCGCCAGCAGGAGGGTGGCGACGACGGGAACGAATCGACCGGCCGGGGAGCGGGCATCGCGTGGGGAACCCTGCGCTGGGCACATGGCACAATTCTCCGCCTGGGGTTGCCGTTAGCGGACCGAAGATCGGAACACTCGCCTGCTGAAGTCGCCGCATGACAGGGAGCGCCGAGCGCTCCCTTCAACTCACGGGTCCGTATACCTCTTTCCACTGCCCGGCCAGCTCGCGCGACGGCTTATCCAGCGCCGCCAGTTCCTCGGGCGTCAGCGGCTTGAAGTCACGCACCCACCCCAGATCCTGTTTCAATTCCTCGTCGTCGTGGATGCCGACCACCGCCAGGCTCACCTTCGGCAGCCCCAGGGCGTAGCGCAGGGCCGAGCGCAGGTAGTCGTCCGGCATCCGAGCACCCTTCGGCTTCTTGTCGCCGCCCGGGGCGCCGCCGAAGACCTTCATCGCCACCACGCCGACGCCCTTCTTCGCCGCCGCCGGCCAGACCTTCTCCTCGAAGTTGTAGATGTGCCGGGCCACCAGGCTGACCGCGTTCATCATCACCTCGAAGTCCCACTCTTGCAGCGCCTTGAGGAAGCGCTCCGGCCGGTTGTGGCCGCTCACGCCCAGGAAGCGCGTCAGGCCGTCCTTCTTCGCCTTGCTCAGCGCCTTGCAGACACCGTCGGCCGCGTAGATCTTCTCCGGGGTCATCTTGTCGTCGCCGATGCTGTGGGCGTAGACCAGGTCGGCGTGGTCTGTCTGCAACTCGGCGAGGTTTTTCTTCAAGAGCGCCAGCGCCTTCTCGCCGTTGGGCTCGGCGCACTTGGTGATCAGGAAGACCTCCTTGCGCCGCTCCTTGAGCACCTGGCCGAGGTAGACCTGGGCCTTGCCGTAGCCGGCGAACTCCGGTGCCGTGTCCAGGTAGGTGAGGCCGCTGTCGAGGCACTTGTGCAGGAAGGCGACGGCTTCCTTCTCCGGACGATGGCCGGCCGGGGCGGTGCCGAGCCCGAGAATGGGCACCTTGGTGCCGGTCTTGCCCAGTTCTCTCTGCGGCAGAGCGGTCTTCTCCGCAGCCGGCAGGGCGCCCGCGGCCAGGGCCACGGCGCCGGCGCCGGCGGCGGCCTGCAAGAACTCGCGGCGGGAAGCGTCCCGGGAATGCGATGCGGTCATGGCGGACAGCCTCCGTTGGGGTGGGCGACCGTGGGAAGGGCAGCCGTTACTGTACCACCGCGCCGGCCCGTCCGCGAATCCTTTTCCCGCACAACCGCAGCCGGAAACGCTCCGGGGCGTAACCACCTGGCCAATCCTTCCTTGCCCGAGAGGACGCGCGGATTCGGCTTGTTCGCCTCGCGAGAGCGGAGCTACAGTGAAGGGAGCCCGACGGAGGATCGACCGATGGCTGTCACCGCAAGCTGGATCTCCAAGCGGCCGAATTTTTGCGGCGGGGATGCCTGCATCCGCGACTCGCGCATCACTGTTTGGGGACTCGTCGCCTACCGGCGGCTCGGCATGTCCGAGGCCGACATCCTGGAGGCCGTGCAGGGTTTGACCCCGGCGGACCTCGAAGCCGCGTGGGAGTACGCCGCCGCCAACGCGGAGGAAATCGACCGCGACATCCGCGAGAACGAGGAAGGCGAAGAAGGGTTTGTGGAGTAACGGCGGATGCTACTCTACGCCGACGAAGACTTCTCCTTCCCCGTGGTCAAGGAATTGCGGCGGATGGGGCACGATGTCCTGACGGCCCAGGAGGACGGTCGCACGTCAACCCCCGATCCCGACATTCTTGCTCGCGCGCACGCGCTCGCTCGCGCCGTGTTGACCTACAACCGCAGGCACTTCGAGTGGCTCCACAGGCAGGGGGCGGGGCACAGCGGCATCCTGTCCGCGAAGCACGACAGCGACTTTCCCGCCCTGGCCGCCCGCATTCACGATACCCTGGTCGGGCTGTCCCCCGGGCGCTGGTGTCTCCGCGTCAACCGGCCCCCTTCCCCTTGACTCGCCGCGGAGCTTGGGAACGCAAGCGTTCTTCGCGCGCCCTGCGGGATGTTGCCCCTGGCAGCGGTCGGGGCTAGCATGGGCGCATGCCGACCGTCCTTCGCGTTGGGCCGTTCCGGTTCTTCTTCTACGCCGGCGACGGCGAAGTTCTGGCTCGATCCCGTCCGCCTGGAGCGCAGCCGGGGGTATAGCCGGAAGGAGATCAATAGAATCCGGTCACTGGTCGTCGAGCACCAGGGGCAGTTATTGGAGAGCTGGGATGAGTTCTTCCACGGTTGAGATCCGAGAAGCCCTGGCCACCCGTGTCGAGGTGGGCGAGGACACGCTGTCGGTGGAGTTGGATGACGGCCGCACCATCGCCGCGCCCCTGGAGTGGTATCCCCGGCTGGCCCATGCCACCGCCGAAGAGCGGGCTTCCTGGCGCCTCATCGGCGGCGGGCGGGGCATCCATTGGCCGGCGATCGACGAGGACGTCAGCGTCGCCAACCTGTTAGCCGGCCAACCGTCGGCCGAGAGCCAACGCTCGTTCAAGAAATGGCTGGCGGGCCGGCCCAGGACCGGCCGCGGCCGGAAGCGCTCCGGGGCGTAACCGCCTGGCCAATGCTGCTCTACGCCGACGAATCTCGCTGAGTGCTCCTCCTGATTTTCGCAGTCCAGCCACCTCCTCGTGCCCAGGCAGAGCGTGGGCACGAGAAGCAAAAATCCACAGGAGCCCCCCAATTGCGCGCACCCTCTGTTGTCTCGGTTTGCGAGATGGTACACTCTTCTTTGCCCGCCCGCGCTCTCCCGCCAGTACACGCCTGCCTCCGTCGGCCACAAGGCCGCCCGCCTGCTGATCGGTTTCGTCGAGGTCGGACCATGCGATACGCCTTCCTTCTTGTCGCCTGTGCCGTGGCCCTGCTGGTCGCGCCGTCGCTCCGCGCCGCTGACCCCGACACGAAAGGCGTCGAGTTCTTCGAGAGCAAGGTTCGCCCCGTCCTCGTCGAGCAGTGCTACAAGTGTCACTCGGCCCAAACGGGCAAGGCGAGGGGCAATCTGACGCTCGACACCAGGGCGGCCCTCCTCAAGGGCGGCGACACCGGACCGGCCGTCGTGCCCGGAAATCCTGAGAAAAGCCTGCTCATAGCGGCCGTCCGCCACGACGGCGATCTGAAAATGCCGCCCAAGACGAAATTGCCCGACGCGGTGGTCAAAGACCTGCGCCGCTGGGTCGAAATGGGCGCCCCCGACCCGCGCGACCGCGCCCCCGCCGCCGTCAGCAACATCGACTGGACGAAGGCCCGTGGCTTCTGGTCGTTCCGGCCCGTCCGCAAGCCGGCCCTGCCGTCCGTCAAGGACGCTTCCTGGCCGAAGAGCGACACCGACCGCTTCATCCTTGCCCGCCTCGAAGCGGAGGGCCTCCATCCCGTCGCCGCCGCCGACAGGCGCACGCTCCTCCGACGCGCCACGTTCGACCTGACGGGCTTGCCGCCCACCCCGGATGAGATCGACACGTTCCTCCACGACGATTCGCCCGACGCCTTCGCGAAGGTCGTGGACCGGCTGCTGAAGTCGCCGCAGTACGGCGAGCGCTGGGCGCGGCACTGGTTGGACGTGGCCCGCTACGCCGAGGACCAAGCCCATACCTTCGCCGTCAAGCCGAACACCGAGGCGTTTCGCTATCGCGATTGGGTCATCGACGCGCTCAACGCCGACATGCCTTACGACCTCTTCGTGAAGCGCCAGATCGCCGCCGACCTGATGGAAGGCAACGAGCCGGACGGCTACAAGCAGCGGGCGGCGCTCGGCTTCTTCGGGTTGGGGGCGCAATACTACAAGAACAGCGATGCCGCCCGCGCCGCCGCCGACGAACTGGACGACCGTATCGACACACTGGGCCGCGGCTTCCTCGGCCTGACCGTCTCCTGCGCCCGCTGCCACGATCACAAGTTCGACCCCATCCCGACGCAGGATTACTACTCGCTGGCCGGCGTCTTCTACAGCTGCAAGCTCGCCGACCTGCCGATGGTCCCGAAGGCTGAGGCCGACCGCTACGCCGACGCGAAAAAGCCGGTGCTGGAAGCCGATCGCAAATTGAAGGAATTGGAGAAGGCTGAAAAGTCGAAGGCGACCACGGAAGGCAAGGAGCGGATCAAAGGGTTGAAGGCGGAGCTGGAGAAGTTGAAGAAATCGGCCCCGCCGCCGCTGCCGATGGCTCACGCCCTGGCCGACGCCACGGCCACCGACCTGCACGTCTACGTGCGCGGCAACCCGGCGCAGCAGGGCGACTTGGCCCCGCGCCGCTTCCTGCGCGTGCTGTCCGGCGCCGAACCGCCGCGCTTCACCAAGGGCAGCGGCCGGCTGGAACTGGCCGAGGCCATCGCCAGCAAGGACAACCCGCTGACGGCGCGCGTCCTCGTCAACCGCGTCTGGGCCTGGCACTTCGGCCGCGGCCTCGTCGGCACGCCGAGCAACTTCGGCCAACTCGGCGAACGGCCGACCCACCCCGAATTGCTCGACGACCTCGCGGCGCGCTTCGTCGAGAACGGCTGGTCGCTCAAGTGGTTGCACCGCGAGGTTCTGCTGTCGGCGACGTATCAGCAGAGCAGCGAGGCAAACGTCAAATCGCAAGCGGCTGACCCGGACAACCGTCTGCTCGGGCGAATGAACCGCCGGCGGCTGGAAGTCGAGGCGTGGCGCGATTCCCTGCTGGCGGTGTCGGGACAGCTGGACCGCTCGTTCGGCGGGCCGACGGTCGATCTCAACGCGGGACAGAACCGCCGCCGTACTGTCTACTGCAAGGTGAGCCGCCACGAACTGAACGGGCTGCTGCGGCTGTTCGATTTCCCCGACGCCAACATCACGAGCGAGCGCCGCACCGAGACGACCGTGCCGCAGCAGCAGCTCTTCGTGCTCAACAGCCCGTTCTTCGTCGGACAGGCGAAGGCGCTGGCCGCGCGAGTCGGCGCCGAGGAGCGCGACGACACGGCGCGAGTGCGGCGGGCCTACCTGCTGGCCTACGGCCGGCCGGCGACCGACGCTGAACTTCTGCTGGCACTGCGTTACCTCGGCGGGAAGGATGACCCGTCCGAGCGAAATGGGCTGACGCGCTGGGAGCGCTATGCCCAGGCGCTACTAGCCATGAACGAGTTTCTGTATGTCGATTGAAAAGTCAGCCACAGATGAACACAGATAGACACAGATGCGATCTGTGTTCATCTGTGTTCATCTGTGGCTGATTGGAGGAGCGAGAATGTTGCCGATCACACGCCGCGAGATGCTGGCCCGAGTGGGCACCGGCCTCGGCACCCTGGGCCTGGCGACGGTCCTGGCCGACGGCGGACTGCTCGCGGCCGAGCGCCAAACGACGAGCGAGAATCCCCTGGCGGCGCGGCCGTCGCACTTTCGGCCGCGGGCGCGGCGCCTCATTCACCTGTTCATGAACGGCGGCCCGTCGCAAGTCGATACCTTCGACCCCAAGCCGGCCCTCGAAAAGTACAACGGCCAGAAGGCCCCGACCGAGCTGCGCACCGAGCGCAAGACCGGCAACCTGCTGATGTCGCCGTTCAAGTTCGCCAAACACGGGCGCAGCGGTCTGGACGTCAGCGACCTCTTCCCGCACCTGGCGAAGTGCGCCGACGAGCTGTGCGTCATCCGCTCGATGCACACCAACATCCCCAATCACGAGCCGGCCCTCCTGATGATGACCAGCGGCGAGACGCAGCCGACGCGGCCGTCGATGGGCTCCTGGCTGCTGTACGGCCTCGGCACCGACAACCAGAACCTGCCCGGCTTCGTCGTCCTCTGTCCCGGCAAGCCGGTGGTCGGCCCGCAGCTGTGGGGCAACAGCTTCCTGCCCGGCATCTACCAGGGCACCCACATTAACAACGGCCGCATCGACCCGAAGAACGTCATCGCCAACGTCAGCAACGGGCAGCTGGGCCGCGCCGCCCAGCGCGAGCAGATGGACCTGCTCAAGGAACTCAACGAGATACACCTGGCCCGCCGCCCCGGCGACAACCCGCTGGAGGCGCGCATCCAGTCGCTGGAGATGGCCTACCGCATGCAGTTCGAGGCGCAGGAGGTCTTCGACCTGGGCCGCGAGACGAAGGCGACGCGCGAGCTGTACGGCACCGGGCCGTTCGCCGACGCCTGCCTGCTGGCGCGGCGGATGGTCGAGCGCGGCGTCCGCGTGGTGCAGGTCTTCACCGGCGACGGCCAACCGTGGGACGACCACGGCGACATCAAGGCCCACGCCGACAAGGCGCGCACCGTGGACCGGCCCGCCGCGGCCCTGCTGGCCGACCTCAAGGCGCGCGGGCTGCTGGAAGATACACTCGTCCTGTGGGGCGGTGAGTTTGGCCGAACGCCGACCTCCGAAGGGGCCAAAGGTCGCGATCACAACAACCACGGCTTCAGCGTCTGGCTGGCTGGAGGGGGCGTCAAGGGTGGGCTCGCGTACGGGGCCACCGACGACGTCGGCTTCGCGGCCGTCGAGAAAAAGGTCCACGTTCACGACCTGCATGCGACTATTCTGCATCTCATGGGGCTCGATCATGAGAAACTGACCTACCGCTACGGCGGCCGCGACTTCCGCCTGACCGACGTGTCGGGCACTGTGGTGAGGGATATCATTGCGTGATCGGCCGCTTGCGGCTTAGCAGTCCTTGCGAAGCCGCAAGCGGCTTAACGGGGGGAACCGATATGCTCACGATCTTCGGCAAGCCGAGCCGGAATGGCGGCTTCTGCGACGGCGTCACCCGCCGCGACTTCCTGACCATTGGCGGGACGATCCTCGGCGGGGCGCTGGCGCTGCCACGCTTGCTCGCGGCCGAGGCGCGTTCCGGCATCAAGTCGTCGCACCGCGCCATCATCAACGTCTTTTTGCCCGGCGGGCCGCCGCACATCGATATGTGGGACCTCAAGCCCGACGCCCCGCCGGAGATCCGCGGCGAATTCAAGCCGATCAAGACCAACGTGTCCGGGATCGACATCGGCGAGCATTTCCCGCAAATGGCGAAGATGATGGACAAGTTCGTCGTCATCCGCTCGCTGGTCGGCAGCAGCGGCGACCACGCCGCCTTTCAGTGCATGACCGGCCGCAAGCCCGACCCGCAACGGCCCGGCTACTGGCCGTCGCAGTCGGCCTGGATCACCAAGGTGCAGGGGCCGGTCAACAAGGCCATTCCGCCGAACCTGTCGCTGATGTACCCCACCGGCGAGCGGCGCTGGGGCGAGCCTGGCGACGGCGGCTTCCTCGGCATGGCCCACGCCCCCTTCCGCCTCGTCGGCGGCCAGGGCCAGAAGTTGAAGTCGGACAACATGACTCTCAAAGGCGTCACGCTGGAGCAACTCCGGGACCGCGTCAACTTGATGAAGGCGTTCGACGACCTCGATCGCAAACTCGACCAGCGCGGCGTCATGGACGGCATGGACGCCTTCAACCAACAGGCCCTGGGCATTCTCACCTCGTCGAAGTTGGTCGAGGCGCTCGACCTGTCGAAGGAGAAGCCGGAAGTGCTGGCGCGCTACGGCACCGACGACCCCGTTTTCGAGCGCGACGGGGCGCCGCGCATGGTGCGCAACTTCTGCCTGGCCCGGCGGCTGGTCGAAGCGGGGGCGCGGGTGGTGACGATGAACTTCAGCCGCTGGGACTGGCACGGCCCCGACGGCAAGAACTTCGTGCAAGGGCGCAAGGACATGCCGCTGCTGGACCGAGCCGTCACGGCGCTGGTGACCGACCTGTACGAGCGCGGCCTGGACAAGGACGTGTCGGTGGTGGTCTGGGGCGAGTTCGGCCGCACGCCGAAGATCAACAAGGACGCCGGCCGCGACCACTGGCCGCAACTCAGCTGCGCCCTGCTCGCCGGCGGCGGCATGCGCACCGGCCAGGTCATCGGCAGCAGCAACCGCCTGGCCGAGACCGCCGCGACCCGCCCGGTGACGCACCAGGAGATCTTCGCTACGCTGTACACGAACCTGGGCATCAACCTGAGCGAGGTGCGCGAGTTCGACCCGACCGGCCGGCCGCAGTACCCCATCGATCCGGGGACCGAGCCGCTGCGCGAGTTGGTGTAATGATGAGATTTGTTGAGCGGCCGCTCGCCGAGCGGCCCGAACCTACAAGGGAGGAACGATGAGACTCACACGATTGGCCGCGGTGGCAGGCTTCGTCGCGGTGCTGGCCCTGGTCGGTCCCGCGCGGGCCGAGAAGGAAGTCAAGGTGGTGCTGAAGGGCGTCCACCTCTGCTGCGGCGGCTGCGTCAAGACGGTGGGCGAGGTCCTGGGCAAGGTCGATGGCGTCAAGCCGAAGTGCGACCAGGAGGCCAAGACCGTTACCATCACCGCGAAGGATACCGAGACGGCCAAGAAGGCGCTGAAGGCGCTGGCCGACGCCGGCTTCCACGGCGACACCGGCGACAAGGACCTGGCGATCAAGGACGACAGCGGCGCCGAGAAGGGCAAGGTCAAGACCCTGACGCTGACCGGCACTCACAACTGCTGCGGCATGTGCTGCAAGGGCATCAAGACGACCCTCAAGAAGGTCGATGGCGTCACCGGCGACACCGCCAAGCCGAAGGAGACGACCTTCGACGTTACCGGCGATTTCGACGCCGTCGAGGTCGTCAAGGCGCTCAACGACGCCGGCTACCACGTCAAGGTCAAGAAGTAAACGAAGGGGCCGCGAAAAACGGTCAAGCCGCTTGCGGCACAAGCCCGAAGCGCCAGCGAGAGGGAGGGCCTGGTCCCTCTCGCTGGCGCTTCGGGCTTGTGTCGCAAGCGGCCCTGTCGTTTTCCGCCTACCAGCTGACGCGCTCGGTGGCAGCGCCGGCGCCGAGCCGGTAGCAGAGCTGCTCGAAGGCGCTGACGTGGCGCGGGTCGGTGCTGTGCAGGTGCTCGCCCTCGGTGATCAGCTTCATGCGGTCATCGCGCTTCAGACCGGCCTGGCGCAGGATGCGCTCGAACGGCTCCAGGTCGCGGGCATACACCACCAGCAGCTTGTGCTCGTCGAACTGGACCTCCATCGCTTCACTCTTGGAGATCACCGCAACGCCGGTGCAACCGTCGTTGGTCAGCAGATCCTCGCAGTCGCAGAGGTTGCTCATCAGGACGGGCAGGTCCATGTGCTCGCGGTACAGGTCTTCGTGGCTGTTGCCGTCGGTGTGGTGACTGGTTTCCAGGACCACGTCCACGACGGCGCCGAGCGGCTCGAGCAGGGCGAGGAAGCAGTCGAAGAGGCGCTCGGACGAAACGGCGGCGGCCATCACCGGGATCGACAACCCGGCCCTGGCGTCGCGATACGTCTCGATGCGGAAGCCTTCGCGCGGGATGACCTGCAGGTCGAGCGAGGGGCGAACCGCGTCCGTCAGGCGGAAGTCGCCGTAACGATCGGTGCGAAGATGCCTGGCCAACTTCTCTGCACTCACGTCATCACCTTCGGCTGTCGGTTGGGGGAGCGAACCGAATGGGGTCTGCGTTGGTCCACGGGGATACGGGTGCCTGAGCAACTATAGGCCGCGTTTCCCGTCGGGGCGTCCCCGGCCGCGGAATTCTAGGGCACGAAAAGCCCCTCGCGTGAAAGTCATTGGGGACGGAAGGCTTATGCTGACGGGACGCTTTGGGGCGAAGGAAAGTCGCACCTCTTGCGATTCCCCCGCATTTCCCGTGCCGCCTGCGCCAACGCCCCGTCTTCCGGCGCGAACGGCCCACTTCTGCGGTTGGCTTCGCTCATTCCGCGGGTATGATTGCAGCAAGGGCCGGGCGCCCTGACCGTGCCCGCGGCGGGCCGCGGCCAAGCTTCTCCCCCGGCCATTCAGGAGGCGCTAATGCGGAAGTACGGTCCTCTCGTCCTCGGGTTGCTGTTCCTCAGTGTTCCCGTCGCCGTCGCGGACCAGCCGCAGGGCAAGGTCGTCGCCGACACCTGGGAGATGCTTCAGCTCGGTGGCTACCGGGTCGGCCACGTCCACACCGTCACGCGCGAGGCCGCCGTCAAGGACGCGAAGGTGCTGCGCACCAACATGCAGTTCGAGCTGACCCTCAAGCGCGCCGGCGCCGTGCAAAAGCTGAAGCTCGACAACGGCAGCGATGAGACGGCCGACGGCAAGGTGCTCGGGATCTCGATGCGTATGGAGCAGGTGGTCCAGGAAGGGACCGTCGAGGAGAAGGGGCTGCACCTGAAGGTCAATGGCGGGCAGATCGACAAATATGTCCCCTGGAACGACGACGTCATCGGCCTGTACCGGCAGGAACAGGTCTTCAAGGACAAGAAGGTCAAAGCGGGTGACAAATTCACCTTCAGCGGTTACGAGCCGAGTATCACTGCGGTGGTGACGGTTCGCGGCAAGGCCGGCGAAGCCGAAGAGGTCGCCACGCTGAAGGGCAAGAAGAAGCTCTTACGCGTCGAACTGGCTTCCGACCCGATCGCCGTGCCGAAGCCGGGCTCGGACGAAACCTTCAAATTGCAGTTGCCGAAGATGATCGTCTGGCTGGACAAGGACTGGGTGCCGGTGCGGCGGCAGACCGACATGCCGGGCCTCGGGACCATCGTCTTCCAGCGCACGGATCGCGAGACCGCCACCGCCGCCGTCGAGACGGTCCCCGATATCCTCGCCAACGTGAACATTCCCCTTAACCGCGCTATCGCGAACCCGACGGCCACCCGGGGCGTCGTGTTTCGAGTGACGCTGAAGGACGACGACGACCCGACGACGGCACTGGCCCAGGACGCACGCCAGGAGATCAAGAATGCCAAGGGCAACAGCTTCGAGCTGCACGTCAAGGCCATCCGCTCGCCCCAGAAGGTCGAGAAGCCAGACGCCCCCGTCAAGGAGGAGTACCTCAAGAGCTGCTTTTTCCTCAAGTGTGACGACCCCCGCGTCAAGGCCCTGACCGAGAGCGCGGTCGGCGAGGAAACCGAGCCGTTGAAGAAGGCGCGGCGGATCGAGCGCTGGGTGTTCGAGAACGTGCGCAACGACAACCAGGTGCCGTTCGTGCCGGCCGACCATGTCGCCCGCTTGCTCAAGGGGGACTGCCGGCAGCACGCGATGCTGGCGGCGGCGATGTGCCGGGCGGCCGACGTGCCGTCGCGGACCGCGGTCGGCCTGGTCTACGCCACCGACGAGCGCGGCAAGCCGATGATGGCCTATCACATGTGGACGGAGGTGTGGGTCCAGGGGCAATGGCTGGCCATCGACCCGGAGTTGGGTCAGGGCTCGATCGCCGCCACCCACGTCAAGATCGCCGACCACTCGTGGTACGACACGCACTCCGTGACGCCGTTGCTGTCGGTGGCGCGCGTGCTGGATAAGTTGAGCATCGAGGTGATCAGTGTCAACGGGGCGCGGTGACGGAACCCCCTGTGCCAAGGGTCCGTCACAATTTACCAGGGGAAGGAGATATTGCGCCGCATTTTGATGGCTTGCCGCCGGGAAACCGTCTATACTACGGCGGGTTGGCAGCGGAACCTCGAGGCGAGCGCAAAGCGGCCGGCGCACGTCCCGATCGACCAGGCGCACGGCGCGACAGGGGGCTGGTTCAAACGCGGGTCGCGCTCTGCCCGTGGCCGTGCCCGTGCCCGTGCCCGGTGTGGAATCGGGCACGGGCACGGCCACGGGCACGGACCCGCGCCACCTGAAACGGCCCGTTTCTGAACCATGCCGCGACAGGAGGCGCGGGCGAGCGGGAATAGCCGCGTCCGGATCGATGCTATACTGGTGAAGAGGACAGGTTTCATCGCCTGACGAAATCGTAGCGCTTCTCTGACGGCTCCCCCTTATACGGCACAACCCCGGCAGCCACGTTCCAGCTGGTGAGAGAAGGGTGAAGAATCCGATTTTTCAGGCGACCGTGCCAGGCCAGCGCGCCATAATGACGGCAGCGCGCCAGAGGTTGGGGCGCCCGGCGACCCGGCCCCTAGAACGGATTGCAGCTGAGGATCCTCGATGACACAACGGGAACGGCATGGCTCAGGAGGGGTGTCCGAAGTGCCGCTGAAGGAGGTCCGGGAACCGGACCGGTCCGTGTCCGTGGCCGCGCCGGAGGCCGTCGCGCCGGGCCTCCCCCCGTGGGAGGACTTGTTCCGCAGCGCCTCGCCCGCGCAGCAGCAGGAACTCATGACGCTGGCGCGTCGCCAGGGCGTTCTCTATGCCCATCAGCTACCCGCCGTGAGCAACGGTTCCCACGACCCGGCCGAAGGCTGCCGTCGCTTGCTGATGCGCCTCCTGGCCGGCGAGACCGAGGGCATCGAGCCATTGCGTGTCCCCCCCGCGCTGCCGGGGGAGGTGCCGCTCGACGACCTCCAGCGCGAGGCCGTGGCCCGCGCCCTGGAGACGCCGGACGTTTGCCTGATCCAGGGGTTGCCCGGCACCGGCAAGTCGCACGTCATTTCCGAGATCGTCACCCGGGCGGCCGGCCGCGGCGAGCGCGTGCTGCTTCTGGCCCCGAACACCGCCGCCCTCGACCGCGTGCTGGAAACGGTTGGCGGTCGCGACATGGTGTGCGCCATCCGCTGCCTGGGGCGCGACGAGCGCCCCGAATCGCTGTCGCCCGCCGTCCGCGCCCTCACCTTCGCCGAACGCGCCCGTTCGTTCCAGGAGCATTCGCTGGAGTGTGCCGGCCGCGAGGTGCAGAAGGCCGAAGAACGCCTGGCCCGCCGGCGCCAGGAGGAGGGCCTTTGGCCACGGCTGGAGGAACTGGCCGACCGCCAGGCCCAACTGGCCGAGTCGCTGCACGGCCTCCTGAAGCGCCGAGCCGCCGTCCCCGCCGCCGTCGAGGCCGAAGCCGAGATGGTCGAGAAGGGCGGCAGCGACGCGGCGGGAATCGCTGCCACTCTGGCCGACACCCTGCGGGAGCGTGACGACTCGCTGGCGGCACTCGAAGGTCGCCTCAAGGCGGGCCGCCGCCAGGTCGAGGAGAAGCGGCGCGAACGTGATGCCCTGGCCGAGCAGTTCAACGACATCCGCCCGCTGGTCGATGCCAAGCAGCAAAAGCGCTGGTGGACCGGAAGCTGGTGGTGGGCGACCATCCAGGGGAACGTCCTCGCCAAGGCGGCCGAGTTGCAGGCCCAGCTCGAGCATGCGGAGAGAGCACTCAAAGACCTCGACGGCGAGGTGCAGCAGGTTGTCGCGGAACAGGAGCAGACACGGGGGCGCTACCAGGCGGAGCGGCAGCGGTTGGTCGAGGCGGAGGTCGCGCGCCGGCAGGGAGAAATCGACGACCAGGAAGCGGCACTGCGCCAGGAGCGCCGCCTCGTTCAGGACAAGTGGCAGGCCGCTTGCCAGGAACTCGGGTCGGAAAGCGATCGGCCCACGCAGCCCGAGCGTGCGGCCGTGGCGGCGGCGCGCGAATCGTGGCAGCGCAACCTGAGCAGCGAGGAGGAACGTCTGACCTTCGCGCGCCAGTGGGCCGACTGCCTGCGCCAGGCGGCCGACACACTGCCGAGCCGCCTGCTCGGCTACGTTAACCTGGTGGCCGCGACGACGACGGGGATCGCGGCCGACGAACATTTCGGCGACGCGCAGGCCCGCACGCCGCACTTCGACCTGATCGTCCTCGACCGCGCCCACGAAGTCACCGAATCGGAGTTCCTCAGCGTCGCCCGCCGGGCGCGCCGCTGGGTGCTGGTCGGCGAGCCGTCTCCTGAGGCGGAAACCGCGGGGCGCGGCTCGCGAGGCGGGAAGCGGCTGAACGCCGCCCGCCCCACGCTCCGCACTCCCCCCTTCTTCGAGCGGCTCTGGTGTCATTTGCACTGCGACCCGCGCCGGCTGCCGTACCGCTGGCAGCGCGAGGAAGGGCGGCTCAGCTGCCGGCTGCGCCCGCTCAGCGAGGGGCAGCGACTGTTCGTCAGCACCGAGTATGTCGCCGACCGCCCCGACGTCGAGCTGCGCATCGCCGCGCCCCCCGGGCGCGAGCCGTTCCTCGCCGAGGTCGTCTTCCCGTCGGCGACCTCGCTGGCCGAGGCCAAGGGGTACATCTTCCGCGAACTGGCCGAGCTGCCCGCCAGCTCGTGCGGGCACAGTTTCCGCTGGGTCGAGGAGGCGGAGCGCGTCTTGCTGCGCTTCGCCGATCTGCCGGCCGCGAATGCCGTCCCCGTCGCCCTGGCGGAGGGCGTGCGCGAGATGGTCGTCGATGATTGTACCGGCCACACCTGCTGCATCGAGTTTGAGCGGCGTGCCGGCTGGTCGCTGGCGGAGGCGGAGGCCTGGGCGCGTCTGCACCTCGGGGTCTGCGACTCCGGCCGCACCATTCGCCTGATCGCCCCGCACCGCATGCAGCCCCACCTGGCCCGGATCCTTGGCGACGTCCTTTTCCGGGACGAGGGACTGGCCGTGCCGAACGTGGCTGGTCCCCCGGTCGCCGCCGTCGAGTTCGTGCCGGTCCCCGCCCCGGCCGGCGACCGCCGCGCGAATCGGGGCGAGGCGGGCCAGGCGCCGCGCCCGCTTCTGCCGAAGGTGGGTGCCGGCCTGGAAACCGACCTGTCCGACCCGCCGCACTGCGACCGCCTCCCCGGCGAACTGCGCTCCGTCTTGCCGCGGCAGGGGCTCGTCAACTACATTGAGGCGGCGGCCGTCGTCCGCGCGCTGGAGCGACTCGCCAAGGAATCGGCCGGTGTCCAGGCCCTGGAGTCGATGGCCGTGGTCGCCCTCTACCCGGCGCAGGTCGAGCTGATCCGGGTGCTCCTGCGACGCTCCCCGGCCTTCGCGGGCCGGCCGCTCCCCCGCGTGGACGTGCCGCCCGCCTTCCGCGAACAGGAGTTCGATACGGTCCTCGTGTCGCTGACACGGAGCCACGCCCACCGCGCCGTCACCTTCGGCGAGGGGCCGGCGCTGCTGACACTGGCCTTGACGCGCAGCCGCCGGCGGTTGATCGTCTTCGGCGACGCGGGCACGTTGGCGCGGCGCGCGCAGTGGGCCGGCCCGGTGGACCACCTGGATGAGACGGCGGCGGGGCGCGAGCGCGACATCGTCAGTCGCCTGCTCGAGTACATTCACGGCCACGGCCCGTACCGGGGGGCGTTTGCCGTCGGCGAAGGCAGCGCATCATGAGGGCGGCCCCGCCACTGGTCTTCCCGAGCAGCCGGGTGTTGGCCGGATGGTGGCGGCAGCTCGCGCCGTTTGCCCCACAATCGCTGGCCGTCGGCCACCTCCTGCTCCATCACGTCGAAGCCCTGGTCCTCAGCGAGCGCAGCGCGGCCCTCAACCCCTTCGCCGCCTTCGTCCTCCGCGCCCTCGCCATTTCCCCGCCAGTGGACGTTGCCGACCTCGACGGGCGCTTGCACGTGGGGAGGCAGTTCCTCGCTCGCATCCTTGGTGAGCTGGCCTCCTTGGGCCTGGCGGTCGTCGATGACGCGGAGCGCTGGCGCGCCACCGGCGCTGGCCGCTCGCTCGCCGAGGGAGCTGAGTCGCGCCGCGCCGGCTACGAGCGCCGCGCCTTCCACTTCCGCGCCGCCCCGCAGCCGCAGTTCGTGCCCCTCGTTTCGCCACCCTGTCATCCCGTGGCACCGCCGGACAGCTGGAACTTCGACCCGGAGGTCCTGCGACGGAGCGTCGGCCAATCTCCCGACTGGAAGAGCCGACACGGTTTCCCCGCGGACGTGCGCGCGGTCCTGACCCCAGACTCACCGGAAGCAGTGGGCGAACCGCCGTCGTGGCAGCGCGTCGTGGTGGACCAGCCCGAGCACCTGGTGCTGGCCCTCATCGTCGTGTCCGGGGACGCGGACGCGGGTGAATTGCGCGGCTTCACCATCGATTCGCGCGGCTGGCGGCTGGACAGCACGAAGCCGGTCCTGGCGATGAGCGCCGGCTGGGCGGAGGCGTTTCCCGAGGTGGCGCCGGGGCCGTCGGCCGAGGGGTGGCGCGGCTCCTGGCGCGCCTGGTGTCAGGCTCGCGGCGTCTCGCCGGCCGACGCGGACGCCTGCGCCCTGCGCCGGGACGACCCCCTCTTGCGCGTGGCGGCGCCGCGGGAATTGCTGGGCCGATTGCACTCCGACAACGGCGAGGCGGCCCGCGACGAGGTGTGGCTGCTGGCCGGCGAGGGGATGATGCGGACGGCAGCACGGCTGGAACTCACCGGTTAGATTTATCGTTTCGCGCTCCTGTCATGTTACGCGAGCGCGAAACGATAAATCGTGGGCGGCCGCTGGGGGCCGAGTTCTGTGCCAAGGGGCCGAGTTCTGTGCCACCCGGTGGCACAGAACTATCTCCCAGTCTCCCTTCGACTTGCGCCTCAAAAACGAGTTCCGTGCCACGGGGCCAAGGGCACTGGGGACGCTGGCACAGAACTCCCCCACGCCTGTCTCCCCGCTCGTTGCGTCGCCGATCTAGCAATGGGCTAGCATCCCGCTTTGCTTTTTTTCTCCCACCGCCTGTCAATGGCGGGCGCCGATTGCAGTTAGTTGCGTAGGAGGTGTGTTCATGCCTGAGCCGGCCCACGATTCGGCCGAGACGCAGCGCCTGCTCGAACAGGCTCGGGCCGGCACCGCCGGGGCCGTGGACCGACTGCTGGAGCGGCACCGCGCTTACGTCTGCCGCTTCGTCGAGTTGCGCCTGGACCCCCAGCTGCGGGCCCGCGTCGATCCGTCCGACGTGGTCCAGGAGGCGCAGATGGAGGCGGTCCGCCGGCTCGACGCAAGACGAAAAGGAGACGAAAAGAAGACGAAAAGAGGACGCAGCTCGTTTTCCGCCGGACGTAGCGGCGGCGGCACTTTTTCCTTGACCGCCGCCGTTTGCCGCGGCTAACATCGCTGTTGTGGCACGGTCTCCTGACGTCGGGAGACCATGCCACAACGCGGGTCGGGAGACCATGCCACAACGCGGTTGTGGCAACCACATCGACTACCCGCCTTTCTTCTGCTACCATCAAGGCCAGGAGGACACTGTCATGCAGCAGATCATCGACCCCACCACGCCGCGAGGACAGCTGCCCTTTGACAAGCTGCCCCGTGGCTTCGTGCCCTGGCCGCAACTCATCCTCGATGCTCTTGAAGCCGAGCAGGCCCGCAAGGGAATGCGTTTCGCCGACGAGTATGTGAAGCGTCACCTGGAGACGGCGACCTTGGCCTACTTCTACGCCGGGCTGGATGTGGCCTACCGGCACGCAGAAGGTGGCATCGAGGTGCTGGCCCTGGGCTGGCAGGAAGCATCGCAGCACCTGCAAGACAACACGGTCAAGGTGGCCCAGGCGTGAGCAGGCTCGAAGTTCCCCTCATCCACGAAACCCTGTGGGCCACGGGCGATCTCCTCCTTCGTGCCGAGGTAGATCTCTACCTTCGAGACTCACAGGGCAACTGGCAGCGGCAGACCTTCCGCGTTGACAACGGCTCGGACATCTCGGCGATGCCGGCCTGGAGGGCGAAGGGGTTGGGGCTCCCGATGCCGCAGAACGCCGTCAGAGTGCCGGTGAACACGGCCGCCGGCCAGATCGTCATGGAGGTGCGTTCGGGCCTCTTGCGGATGCGGGTGGATGGCATGGACGCCACCGAGTACCTCATCCCATGCCACTTCCGAGGCGACCCGAACAGCCCGCCAGACCCGTCAGTGCCGCTGGCCACGCTGCCCAAGAACCTTCTGGGTCTGTCAGGCGTAGTGGACAAGCTGCGGATCATAACGGATGGGACGCCGCTGTCGGCGACAGCGCCCTATGGTGTGGTGATCATCGAGAAGATTTGAGGGTATAACGCGCCGCGGCAGACCCGGCGGAGGCGGTCGAGCAGGCGGGGCGGCTCGGGGCAAGGCAGCGGGCCGACCGCCAGGGCCAACACGTCGTCGGAGCGGAAGGTGAGGGCGGCGTGGGCTTGCTCCAGGCAGTTGAGGGCGTCCTTCTCCGTCTGCGCGACGTGCTCCAGGAAGCGGCCGACGTCGCCGGGCGAAAGGTCGCGGGGATGCCGCTTGCCGTGGAAGAGGACCAGGCGGCGCGTCCACTCGGCGTAGCGCTCGCCCGGACCGTCCTGTCCGAAGCGCGCTAGCGCCACCTGGCGGACGAGATCCAGCAGTCGGGGCGGCTGAGGGGCGACAGCAACGGGGGAAGATGTCGAGGACATGCGTGTACCTCCCGGGGCCTTACAGACGCGCCTGGGGTGAAGTGTACCCCCGAACAGGAAGCCGGTACAGAAAAAAGTCAGCGGGGCGAGGATTGTCCTTGACTGAACCACGACCGAGGGGTGAAATCGCAGGATAGGGCGCGCCGGCGCGCCTGGAGAAGAAGTTCGGCCAAGGTAAATCACTGCCTCTCGGTTTTGAGGAGTTTCCGTGAAAGCTAGCTGTAATTGGGTAATTCGTTTGGACGGCCGCGTCTACCCGGTGAGAGCGACATGGCCCGATACGGACGCTGTGTTGTCGGTTTACGTCGATGGTGTGTTAACTTACCAAAAGTCTGTCTTGCTGACCTATCCAAGGGAGCTTTGCCGGTTTCAATTAGATGGTCACGAGTACATTGTAAGGATGAAAGGATGGACTTTGAAGTGGGCGACGCTTCAGTTGCAGGTGGATGGGATTGAGGCCGAACGCACCAACGATGGGCCGTTGGCCGCGCCAACTTCCGGGGGGAAAACCGGAATTCCGCAAGAGCAACGCGTCGAGCTTGTCGAAACGCGGAGGATCGAAGAGTCGCTGGGCGAGGACCGCAGAGTCATCGATAACACCAACAGCAGCGCCGAAGTCCGGCGCACCATCACGGTAAGCAGGGAATGGTCGCAGACTATCGCCATCGATGACGAAACGACCACCTCAGTGAAAGGAGAGGCCAGTGTCAAGCTAAAGGCAATCTTCAATCTCAAGCTCGAAGCGGAGCGGAGAATCCGAGAAAAATACACCACATCGACGGAAACAAAAAGGAAGTGCAGCGACGAAGTCGTCATCACCGTCCCCGCGAGGACAAAGATCGAGCTCGTCTTCGCCTGGAAGCAGGTGTGGCAATGCGGCATCATCCGGGCCCACGCTCATGACGGATCGACCGTGGAGTTGCCGTACCGTCTCTGTCTCGAGCCGACGTTCGACCAGAAGCAGGTGGAGAGCCCGGCATGAATGCGGAACAGAGTAAACTGGGAACAAACTGCGAGACACCCGGGCCGAACCAGCCGTTGAGACGAAAAGGGACGAAAAGAGGGACGAAAAGAGGGAGGACAGCAAAGGGGTCGGGAGAGACGAAAAGAGGACGCAGCTCGTTTTCCGCCGACGTGGCGGGAGGCGATAGCGGCTCGGCTCGGCCTGGGCCACACCCTGCGGCCGCGCGGCCGGCCGAAGAAGCGCCCGGCGCAGGAAGAAGCGGTCCCGTGACACCGCAACAGCCAATGGCGAAAACGAGCTTTTCGTTCTTTTCGTTCTCTTTTCGTTCACGCAACGCTGATCAGGGCAGCGCGGTCAGGTGGATGACGAAGGGGAACTGCGGCTGCAGGTTCCGGATCAGCTTGTCATCCACCGTCACGAGTTCGCA
Organism: Gemmataceae bacterium; assembly: GCA_035266225.1. Lineage (GTDB taxonomy): Bacteria > Planctomycetota > Planctomycetia > Gemmatales > Gemmataceae > DATFNV01. The sequence continues at coordinate 1,059 of DATFNV010000223.1, read as the reverse complement.
GCCCTCTTGCTCGGCGAGCGCGACGTAGAGGCAGTCGTAGAACGCGCTCCGCGTCTGCGAGGAAATATCGACGGCGCGGTAGAACAGCGGGTCAACGGCATGCAGGACCGGCACCGTGCTCAGGACGTCCGCAATGAGCGTGCGGGCGTCCCCGACGGGAATTAGCTTCTGGCGCTCCGCCTTCGTCAGGGCGTTGGCGATCTCGTGGGGGAAGTGGGCGGGGGCGATCAGTTCATGGACTTGCCGCCGGTAGTCGTCGCGGAGCCGGAGGGCTTTCGCGGTGAGCGGGGCGCGCAGCACCCAGATTGCAGCGACGGAAGCGTCGATGACGTACTTCATGTCTCGTCATCGTCACCGAACAAGGCGTTGATCGTCGCCATGTCGATCTCACCGTGGAGGCGGTAGATCTCCTCCGTGATCCTTGCGGCCCGCTCATGCACGCTGCGGGCGGCCTCGGGATCGACGGGCGTGCCGGATAGCGCCTGCTCGATGACGGCACGGACTGCGGCGTCGGTGTCGAGGGGGGCGCCGGTGGTGTTGCCTACGGTGTCCATACCGTTATTGTCGCGGCCGTAGTGTTCCTGTCAATGACAAGGGCGAGAAGCCTGAAAATGAAAAGAGGAAAATGAAAAGAGGACGCAGCTCGTGTTCCGCCGACGCGCCTGGATTTCTGTTGACGGGTCGCGGTGCCCGGGTTAGCCTCTGGCGATGTCGCGCGGCCCTCGTCAAGCCCCGGGTGGCATCGCCTACCATGCCCTCAACCGGGCTGTCGCGCGCCTGCCCCTTTTCGAGAAGCCGGCCGACTCCGACGCCTTCGTGCGCGTGCTGGCCGAGGCCCTCGCTGAGTACACGATGCGCGTCCTGCCCTACTGCCTGATGCCCAACCACTGGCACTTCGTCCTCGGGCCGGAAGCCGACGGCCAGCTGTCCGCCTTCTGCCGCTGGTTGGCGCACACGCACAGCATGCGCTGGCACGCCCACTACCACACCTCCGGCACGGGCCACTTCAGCATCTCGGACAGAACGGCGACGCTGCCGACCAACTACACCTTCACGGCG
>DATFNV010000222.1:0-15672 GCA_035266225.1 Gemmataceae bacterium | reverse complement strand
CGCGGCGAGGGTGTGGTGGCCGCGCCGGCGTAAGGGAGGGCCGGCGCGGCGTAAGCCCAAGCCCAGTCCCCGCCGCCCCCGCAATGGCCCTGCGCGCCAGGCCAGCAGATCGAACTTACCAAGAACTATTGAGCCGTTACGGGCTATTACAGGATTGATCCGCTAAAGGGTCCAGCCCTTGCGGTACTCGGGCCGCACGAACGGATTCAGCTCCGGGGCGTTCTTGACCTTCATGGTCTCGCTGTCCCACTCCAGCCGCCGGCCCGGCGACCGCAGAGCGAGCACGCCGAGCAGCACGACTTCCGTGAGGGGGCCGGCGTAGTCGAAATTCGAGACCGGCTTGGGGCCTCCCTTGCAGGCGGCCACCCACTCCTCGTAATGCCCCGGCGAGCGCTCCATCGTCTTGGGGACCTTCTTCGCGTCCGCATGCAGCTCGCCCGGCAGGAGCTGAGGCATGCCGCCGTGCGAGGAGTGATACATCACCGCCTTTCTGCCGACGTACAGGACGCCGTTGTCGGGCAGGCGCTGGTTGGACGGGAGGCCCGCCGGCGCCGCCGGCATGAGGCCGCCGTCATACCACGTCATCCGCACGGCCGGCCGCTTGCCGCGCTCCGGGAAATCGTAGTAAATGATCGAGGCGATCGGGTACGTCTCGAAATTCGGTTTGTTGCCGTCCAGGACCGACCCGTCGAGCGTGACGCGGGCCTCGACGGCGCTGGGCGCGCCCAGTTCCAGCGCCCAGACGGGGTGATCGATGATGTGGCAGCCCATGTCGCCCAGCGCCCCCGTCCCGAAGTCCCACCACCCCCGCCAGCTGACGGGGGCGTACGCTGGGTTGTAGGGCCGCTCGCGGATCGGCCCCAGCCACAGGTCCCAGTTCAGCGTGGCCGGCACCGGCGGCGTGCCCGTGGGGCGAGCGATCCCTTGCTTCCAGAGGCGGCCGGCCCGATCCGACCAGACGTGGACTTCGCGCACCGTGCCGATGACGCCGGCCCGGATCCATTCGTTGGTCAGTCGGGCCCCCTCCGTGGCGTGGCCCTGATTTCCCATCTGCGTCGCGACGCCGGCCTTGTGGGCGGCACTGGTCACCTCGCGACATTCGTGCAGGGTGCGCGTGAGCGGCTTCTGGCAGTACACGTGCTTGCCCGCGCGAATGGCCGCCATCGTGGCGACGGCGTGGATGTGGTCCGGCGTGCCGACCGACACCGCGTCGATGTGCTTGGCCTCCTTGTCGAGCAGTTCGCGGAAATCCTTGTACCGCCGCGCCTTGGGGAAAGCCTTGTAGGAGCCGGCGGCGCGCTCGTCGTCCACGTCGCACAGGGCGACGACGTTGACACCGAGTCGGGCGAGCGTGGCGATGTCGCCGCCCCCCATGCCCCCGGCACCGATCCCCGCCAGGTTGATCCGTTCATTCGGGGGGACGAAGGCGGGTCCTCCCAGCACCGGACGCGAAACGATGGTGGTCAGGACGGCCCCGGCGGTTGCCCCCAGGAACGTCCGACGCGAACTCTTCGGGGCGGGAGACTCAGGGTCCAATTGGCTCGTCAGTGAGTGCGGCATATTCCTCGACCGTCGGTAGGTGCGAGCCGATCTTTCCCAGAGAGGATGCCTCCTGGGAAGCCGGCTTCGAGTTCAGTTGCAGAGTGTGTACCGTCACTTCGCGACCTTCACCGTCTCCGCTTTCTTGCCGTTCTCGATGAAGACGACGGACGTGTACTTGTCCTTGTCCACCGACACGATCAGCGGCGAGTGGAAGGTCGCGGTCCCGGCCTCGCCCATCTTGGCGGTGTACCGGACGTAGAGCGTCCCGTCGTCCGCCGTCACCTTCTCCACCTTGTACTCGGTCACCGCCTTGCCACGCTTGATGACCGCGACCACCATCTTCTTGTCGAAGGCGTCCTTGGGCACGAAGTTCTGCTTGCCGATGACGCGGCCGATGCCGAAGACCTTGTCGAAGGCGTCGCGGTCGCCGAAGACGAGGTACGACGAGTCGCCCTTGAGGCCGGAGTCGTTTTTCTCGAAGTGGCCGTCGTGGACGGCGAATTCGACCTTCTTGCCCTTGGCCGTGTCCTCGTCAGGCGCCGGCGCCGCGACGACAACCAGCGGCAGGGCAAGGACGGCGAGGGTCGCGAGCAGTCTCATCATCGCAGGAACCTCCCCAGGGGTTGGCCCGGTCCAGCGCCGTCAGTCGCCGACGCGCGCAGTGCCGACTTTCTTGCCGTTCTCGATGAAAACGATCGAAAGGTACTTGTCTTTCGGCACCGACAGGAGCAGTGGCGAGTCGAACGTCGCGGACGAGGTGGACGTCCGCCCGGTGGTGCGCTCCTTCGGGGAGTCACGCACGACTTCCGTCGTCTTCGGGCGCTCGCGCTCGGTCGTTATCGGCGGGGCATCGGCTTTTTGGGTGGCGGCCGGTACTTCTTTCACGGTGGCACCCCGCGTGCTTCTTCCGTTCCCGGCCCTGCGCGTTTCCCCACGGGGGGAGTCGCCGCCCTTGCGCGGGGTGGCCCGGTAGTTGATAGTCAGCGTGTCGCCGTTCGCCGTCACCTTCTCCACCTTGTAATCCCAGAGAACGTCGCTGCGCTTGATGACGGCGGCGAAGAATTGCGTGTCGAAGGCGTCCTTCGGCACCGGGTCAGGGGTCCCGCGCGGCGTGAGGACCGGGGTGAGCACGCGCGTGAACTCGGTCCTTGACGGGATTGCCAGGAACGAGGCGTCGCCCTTGAGGCCGGAGTCGCGTGACTCGGCGTAGCCGTTGTAGGTCTTGTACTCGACCGACCGGCTGCCGGCGTCCGGCGCCGGGGCGAAGGCGAGGACGAGGACGGGGGCGGCGACGACCAAGGCGGCCACGGCGACCCAGAGCAACGTCTTCATGAATGCCCTCCTGACTGGGTTAGGGATCGCAGCACAGAACACGCTCACTATCGCACGTCGTCGCCGCTTCCGCCAGGGAAATCCGCCGTTCACCGCTCGGACTGGGCCCCTGCTACCTCGACGGAACGAAGCACGATGCGGTATGATGAATGTAAGGGGAACACGAATCATGACCAGGAATCTTCAAGCCGTCTACGAGGGGGGTGTCTTGCGGCCTCTCGAACCGCTCGGCCTGCGCGAGCAGCAGCTCGTGAACCTGACAATTTCCGACGAGGCTCCTGTGGAGCCGTGGCTCGACACCGAGTGTTTGGCCGCGTGTGCCCAGGAGGCCGACGACAGCGTGACCCTTGAAGAGGTCCGGGCGGCGCTGGCCAAAATCCCCGGCTCGCTCACCGAGGACTTCGTCGCGGAACGGGAAGACCGCTAGATGCCCGACAACTTCTTCGACACGAGCGCCCTGGGGAAGCACTACCACCCGGAAGTGGGCACAGCAAAGGTGGACCACCTCCTGGCCGACCCGGGCTCGCGGCACTTCATCTCGCGCCTCACCGTGGTCGAAATCCAGTCCGTCTTCGCCAAGAAGGTCCGGACCGGACTGCTGAGCTTCGGCGACTTCCAACTCCTCTGCCGGCGCTTCCTCGCCGACGTGAGGCGGCGCAAGTTTCGTGTCGTGCGGATCACGGCCGCTCACTTCGGGGCCGCGGAGCGGCTCATCCGCCGCCTGGCTCCGTCTCAGAACCTCCGGACGCTTGATGCCCTTCAACTTGCCGTGGCGCTCGACCTGCAAGGCCAGGGCCTCGTCGGCCAGTTTGTCTGCGCCGACCACAGCCTCTGCGCCATCGCAACCGCAGAGGGACTCTCCGTCATCAACCCGGAATTGCCGTAAGTCATCTCCTCACCAAACGTGCGACGCCCCGATCACCCCTTGATCACGCCAATCGGCCTCATCCGCGCCACCTTCTTCGACAGGCCGGCTCGGTGGACAACATCGACGACGTCATCGACGTTCTTGTACGCCTTGGGCTGCTCCTCGGCGAGTCCCTTGCGGCTCTGGGCGCGGGCGATGACGCCGCGCGCCTCCAGTTCCTTGTCGATGCGGCGGCCGCCCGCGTCCTTGACGGCGGCGGTGCGGCTCATGGCCCGTCCGGCGCCGTGGCAGGTGGTGCCGAAGGTGCGCTCCATGCTGCCGGCCTGGCCGACGAGGACCCAGCTGGCGCGGCCCATGTCGCCGGGGATGATGACCGGCTGGCCGATCTTGCCGTAGACCGCCGGGATTTCCGGGTGGCCCGGCGGGAAGGCGCGCGTCGCGCCCTTGCGGTGGACCCAGACGCGCTTGCTCTTGCCGCCAACGGCGTGCTCCTCGAACTTGGCGATGTTATGGCAGACGTCGTAGACGAGGTTCATCTGCAATTCCTGCCACGACCGGCCGAAGACCCGGGCGAAGACCTCGCGCGCCTGGTGCATCAGCAGCTGCCGGTTGCACCAGGCGAAGTTGGCGGCGGCGCGCATGGCGCCGATGTAGTGCTGCCCCTCCGGGCTGTTGACCGGGGCGCAGGCGAGCTGGCGGTCGGGCAGGTCGATGCCGTACTTCTGGGGGGCGTTGCGCAGCATGGCCAGGGCGTCGTCACACACCTGGTAGCCCAGGCCGCGCGAGCCGCTGTGGATCATGACGCAGACCATGTCCTTTTCCAACCCCATGACCGCGGCGGCCTCCTCGTCGAAGACGTGATCGACGACCTGCACTTCGAGGAAGTGGTTGCCGGAGCCGAGGGTGCCGCACTGATCCTCGCCGCGCTCGAGGGCGCGGGCACTGACGGCGTCGGGGTCGGCGCCGTCGAGTCGGCCCTCGGCCTCGGTGTGCTCGACGTCGCCCGCAGTGGCCAGGCCGCGCCCCAGGAGGTAGCGCGAGCCCTCGGTCATGAGCTGCTTCAGTTCCTTGGTGTTGAAGTGGTAGCGGCCCGACTTGCCGGCGCCGGTGGGGACCTGGCGGAACAGCTCCTCGACCAGGCTGCGCAGCGGGTGCTTCACGTCGCGGTAGGTGAGGTTCGACCGGACGAGGCGGACACCGCAGTTGGAGACGATGAAGCCGTTGGCGACGAAATTGTGGTCGGCGTGGTTGACGGTGAAGTCGTACACCAGGCCATCGAAGTTGTCCACCGCTTCGATACGGGCGATGCGCTCCCAGACCATCCCACCAGGGAATGAGGTAGCGGCGGCGGCCGCGCAGTAATCGGCGAACCGCGGGAAGTCTTCGGCCACCCGCGGCGCGACGTCCCGGCCGGAATACAGGACGCGCTCAACGAAGCGGCGGTTGACGATCTCGCTCATCTGCACGGCGATTTCCTGCAGGGGCACCCCCTGGCTTCGCAGCGAGCGGATCCTCGTAATGGCCGCCTCGCGTTCGGCAAGGTGCCGTTGTTTGTGCTTGAGGTACTGAACGGCCAGGGCGGCGAGTCCGGCACGTTCGCGGTTGTATTCGTAGCCGACCTGGGTCCACAAGTTGAGGAGGCTGTCGGCGGTGCCGGACAGCACGAGTCGCAGGCGCTCGGACCGTTCGCCGTCCGCATTTTCTTGCACGGTGTCACCCAGGATGTTCTGCGTCAGGACGCCGAACTCGGCGAGCCAGGCGGACAGCTTCCCAAGGAACTCGCGCCCGCTGGCGGCAAAGGCGCGGCGTTTGTTCATGCTCAGGGTAGGGGCGCCGAAGACGGTGTCGTGTCCCGTAATCGTCGCCGGGGTGGTCAGCTCCGCCCCGAACAGGGCGGCGAGGAAGAGTCGCTTCTGCCACAGAGGGGCGGCGTCGAGCCATGCCGGGGCGGAATAGTCTTGCTGTGGCTTTTTCCCGACGGGCGCCCCCAGGCACGCCAGCAGGACGGCGAACCCCGAGCCGACAACCTTGAACCATTCCTCGGTGCGCTCGAACTGATACTCGGCGTACTGAGTGCGGATCGTGTGGCTGCGCTCGCGGGAATAGATGCGCGACGGGGTGATACCGACGCGCGCCACGTCGGCGCGGATGGCTTCCAGGTCAGAGGCGTGACCGTTGAAGCAAACGACGCCCTTGGCAGCACACCCGCCGAAATGGAGGCTGCCGTCCCCGAACACGAATCCGAGAATCTTGCACAGGTAAGGTAGGGCCGGGGAGGAGTAGCGGAGCGGGAGCAGCTCGCGCTGTCTCAGGAATTCGACCGCTTGTCCCAGGCCGGAGGCGCTGGTGTTCTCCTTCAGGGCGGCCCACCGCGCTGCGAAGCCCTCCGCCGAAACGATGACGTCATCGCGCGGGGCTTCGTAGGCCACGCCCCGGAACGGTGCCACCCCCACGCGGTCGCCGGCGCGCAGGCGCCCGAAGGGAACCATGCCGTCCGGTGTCCAGAAGGGGTGATCAGCCGTGGCACCGATCTCGTCCCCCGCCTCCGTCACCACCCGCATGACTGGTGCCGTCGGCTTTGCCCCGAACCAGCGGCACGCGGTCGTCGCCTCGCGCCGGCCTTCCTTCAGGCCAAAGCAGGCGAGTTCGACCCGGCGCCATTCGTCGGCCATCTCGTCGATCCGGCGGAAGTAGCCGTGGCGAGTAAGGATCAAAGACTCCCCGCAAAGGCAGTTGATATCGTAGCCCACGCCCCCGGGAGATATTACACCTCCCTCTTGGGGGTCGGTGGCGCAGACGCCGCCGATGCAGAAGCCGTAGCCCCAGTGGATGTCGGGCATGGCCAGGCTGGCGTGCTGGATGCCGGGCAGGTAGGCCACGTTGGCCACCTGGTCCAGGGCCTGGTCCTGCCGGATCTGCTTCATCAGGTGCTCGTCCGCGAAGACCAGGCCATCGACGCGCATGCCGGGCCGGTAGCTTTTCGGGATGCGCCAGCAGCACTCGTCCACCTGCTCCAGCGGCCCGCGGAAAACGTCTTTCGCCATGACTTTCCTCGATCCCTTAAGGAAGGTGGGGCAGGCCGCCGGCCTGCCGTCGTTTCCAGGCAGGCCGGCGGCCTGCCCCACCTTCGTAAAAGGTGTTATTTCCCAATGCAAAAGCGGCTGAAGATGCGGTCGAGCAAATCATCAGTGTAGACGGCGCCGACCATCTCGCCAAGTTCGTCGAGCGCCCCGCGCAGCTCCAGCGCCGCCAGCTCCGGCGGCCCGCCGAACAGCACCGTCTGGTGCGCCTGCCGCAACCGCCCCAGGCAGGCCGCGACGTGGTGCCGGCAGCGGCTGACACTCGGCGCCAGCGCCGGCCGCGCCAGCGCCTGCGCCCGGGCCGCGACCGTCCCCCGCAGCGTGTCGAGTCCCTCCCCGGTCGCCGCGCTGGTCGCCACCTCACCGAATGACGGGCGCGCCAGGTCGCATTTGGTCGCCACGCCCAGCACCGGCGGGGCGGCCTGCCCCAGCCGGGCGCGCTCCTCGGCGTCGGGCTCGCGGCCGGCCTCGACGCACAACAGCACCAGGTCGGCGCCGCATGCCTGTTCGCGCCCGAGCGCCTGCGCCTGTCCTTCGATCGACCCGGCCGACGTCTGCCACCCCGCGGTGTCGATCAGCTCGACCGGCACGCCGTCCAGGTCGATGCGCCGCACCAGGTAATCGCGCGTCGTACCCGGCTCGGGACTGACGAGGGCGCTGCCGCCGCCCAGGGCGTTGAACAGGCTGCTCTTGCCGGCATTGGGCCGGCCCGCGAGCACGGCACGGAAGGTCCGCCCGCCGAGCGAGCGCTGCTCCAGTTGCTTGCCCAGCAGCGTCAGCAGCGCCAGCCCTTTCCCCAGGCGGCGCAGCTGGTCTTCCGTACTGACGAAGTGGACGTCTTCCTCCGCGAAGTCGAGTCCCGCTTCGAGGTCGGCGAGGAGGTCGAGCAGGTCGCCGCGCAGCTCCTGCAGCGGCCCGGCGATGCCTCCCGCCAGCTGGGCGAGCGCTTCCTTCAGCTCGTCGCGGCTGCCGGCCTCAATGACGCCGAGGACGGCCTCCGCGCGCGTCAGGTCGAGTTTGCCACCGAGGAACGCCCGCAGGGTGAACTCACCCGGCCGGGCGGCGCGGGCCCCGGCCTTGAGCAACTCCGCGATGAGCACATCAACGAGCGGCGGGCAGCCAAGGGTGTGCAGTTCGGCGACGTGCTGTCCGGTAAAGGTGTGCGGCGCCGGGAAGACGTACAGGTCGGCCGGCAGCGGGGCGGCCACGCCCCGCAGACGAACGCGTCCCGGGTACAGGCGGCGGCGGTTGAAGGCCACCGGCTCCGCGGCGGCGAAGAGCGCGGAGGCGCAGCGGAAGGCGTCCGGTCCACTGAGACGCACCACGGCGCGCGCGCCGGGGCCGGGTGCGGATGACAGCGCCACGATCGTGTCATTCAGGTCGAGGGACATGATTGTTTAGCGGCCGCTCGTAGGTCAGGCTTTCCAGCCTGACACCACCGAAGAGTCAGGCTGGAAAGCCTGACCTACGTTCCGCCGTAGAACCGGTACAGCCGCCGCAGCCCCACCGGAAGCGCCAGCAGCGCCCCCAGCAGTGCCAGGAAGCCCAGGTACACGCGCGGCGACAGTTCCGGCACCACGACGCCCCGCACGTTGTAATCGGCGCTGCCGACGTTGCTCACCCGCGCCCCGTGCCGCGACACGCTCACGTCGATGCCGCGGGCGGTGCCGTCGTGCGACGAGCGCCGACTCGGGAAGGTCACGGTCCAGGTGGTCTGCAGCTCGTCCGCGATTTCCCCGAACAGCAGGTGCAGTTTGGACACGTCTCGGGCCGGGACGTAGCGGCCGCCGGTCTTCTCCGCCAATTCCTTCAGCGTCGCCTCGTCGATGCCGTCGTCGTGCAGCTGGATCGATAGCTCCTCAAAGAGCTTGAATAGCTCCTGCTCGTTGCTGGCGTGGAAATATCTACCGTCGGTCGCGTCGGCCAGGTGCTTCATCACCTTCTCGTTGACCTCGCCCGGCCGGCCCAGGCCGAGCATGTAGAGCGGCACACCGACGCGCTTCGCCTCGTCGATCAGGTCCTCGACGCGGTGCCGGCTGCCGGGCGCCTCGTCAACGCCGTCGGTGAGCACGACCACGGCCCGCTTCCCCTCCGGCCGCGCCGCCTCCAGCGTCAGGATCGCGTCGTAGGTCGCGTCGTACAGCAGCGTGCCGCCGTCCGCCTCCAGCTTGTTGATGCGCGCCTTGAGCGATGCCTTGTCCTTGCTGAACGGCTCGGCCCGCTCGACCTTGGTGCTGAACGGCAGCAGCGTGGTGCGGGCGCCGGGCCGCATCAGGTCCACGAACTGGCCGGCGGCGCGGTGCAGCGCCTTGATCTTACTCACGTTGTCCTTGTCGTCGGCCGGCTCCGCCATGCTGCCGCTGTGGTCCAGCACCAGCACCGTCGTCACCGCCTCGCCGCGCCCCGGTTCGCCTACGCCCAGCGTGTACACCGGCACGTCCAGGACGTGCGCCTTCTTGATCACCTCCGCGAGCGTCACCCGGGAATTGAGATCGACGCCATCGGTCATGACGACGACGGCCCGGCGGCCCGGGGCGTCGCGGAGCATTTCGACGGCCTCGTAGGTGGCCTGCAGGTAGGCGGTCCCGCCCAGCGGCGTCGCCTTGCCGACCTCGCGGCGCAGCCGGTCGCGGTGCTCGGAGCGGCGGGCGGCCTCGCGGATCGGCTTCTCCTTCAGGCGCAGCAAGTGGTCGAAGAGGATCAGCCCACAGTCGGCGCGGGGGTCGAGCTTGTCGAAGAAGACGCCGGCGGCCGTGCGCGCCTCCTCGATCTTGCCGTTGCTGGCCATGCTGCCGCTGACGTCCAGGGCCAGCACCGTCGTCAGAGCGGTAGCCTTCGGCTGCGACAGGTCGAAATCGGCCACCGGCTTGCCGTCCTCCTCGACGACGATCTTGTCGTCGGTACTGAGTTCGGTGACGAGTTGGTTGTCGCTGGTGCGGTGGAGCTTGAATTGCACGGTGACGTACAGCGCCGCCGGCTTGCCGGGCGGCTCACGCACGGCGGCGAAGACCTTGTCGGTGATCTTCAGGTCGAAGTCCATGTCGGCGGGGGCGTCCGCCACGACGGGGAGGGCGGCACAGGCCAGCACCACGGCGACGAGGGTCGGGCGGATGCGCATGGGGGACACCTCCGCCGCTTGCGGCTTCGCACGGCCTGCGAAGCCGCAAGCGGCCGCTCACTTCTTCGCCGCTTGCTTGAGCACCTCGGCCCACCACGCGCGGACGCGGGCCAGCAGGCCGTCCGGGGCCGACGCGGCCCCCGCGGCCGCGGGGCGGCCGCGCTTCCGTTTGCCGCCGCCTCCCGGCGCCGGCGCCGGCGCCGCACCGTTGCCGCCGGTCTGCGGCCGCTGGGCGTCCATGACACGGTCCAGCAGCCGCTGCATCAGCGTCGCTCGCCCCGGGGTGGGCGGCACAGGCGGCGTGCCGTCGGGCTTCTTCTTCGGCAGCAGCTTCCGCTCGGCAAAGCCCCAAAGGCTGCTGGCGATGAAGTACAGGCACAGACCCGCCGCCACCTTGTAGAAGAACAGGCCAAACAGGATCATCGACCACTTCATCACCTTCTGCTGCATCTCCTGCTGCTCGTCCCCCGGCGGCGGCATCGTCAGCTTCTGCTGGAAGATCATGAGCACGACGGCAATCACCGGCAGCACGTTGAAGTACGGCCCCAGGTAATACATCGCGCCGTAATGCTGCCAGTCGCTGATGAACGGGATCTTGTCGCCCCAGTGCCACAGCATGTCGGGCGCCGTCAGGCTCTTGATCCACAAGAACGGCTTGAGCCGGAAGTGGATGCTTTCCTGCAGGCAGTAGTACAGGCCGAGGAACACCGGCATCTGCAAGAACATCATCCAGCAGCTGCCCAGCGGGTTGATGCCGTGCTTGCGGTACAGCTCCATCTGCGCCATTTGCAGGGCCTGCTTGTCGTCCTTGTGCTTCTCCTTGAGCTTCTGCAATTCCGGCTGCAGCGACTGCATCCGCATCGTGGTCCGGGCCTGCTTGCGGCTGACCGGGTGCATCGCCCCGCGCACCAGCACCGTCAGCAGCAGGATGCACACGCCGTACACCAGCGTTTCCGGCAGGACCTTTACGACGCGGTAGAGGATCCACAGGATGTCGTGCATGCGGTTGGTAAACCAGATCACCACCTGCGTCACGCCGATGGTGCTGAACGCCCGCCCCATCCAGCTCGTCGGGTAATCGGTCAGCGTGCCCAGGTGCAGGTCGTCCTCGTAATAGGTGACCATCGCCGGGTCCACCGCCGGGGCTCCTACCCCCTCGTCGCCCGCCGGCGCGTCGAGTTTGAGGTCGCCCAGCAGGCGGACCTTCAGCGGCCCGTTGTACAGGACGTACTTGTGGACCACCGCCGCACCCGGCTTCAGCTTGAGGATCTTGTCGTCCCTGGGCGTGCTCACCTCCACGGTGATGTCGTCGTGGAAAATGGGAGCGGTCTTGTCGGGGTCGAGAACGCCGGTGATCACCTCGCGGCTCTTGCCGTTCAGGTCGATCACCGAGCGATGCACGATGATGACCTCGCGACCGGGCAGCAGCTTGTCCTCGAGGGCTTTCCTGGACTGCACGCCGGCGTAGACGAAGGTGATTTTGCTACCCGCGGCATCGATGACCACCTCGTCGGGGTTTTCCGACGGCTTGACGGTGCCCTTGACGGCGGACTCCATGAGGATCGGCCGGGCCTGGCCGAGGAAGTCTCGGTTCTCCTGGTCCTTCGTGGCGACGGCGATGCCCGAGGCGAAGAACTGGTTGGACACGATGGCGTAGCGGATCGGCTTGTCGCCGCGCATCACCTCGTCGCCGCCCGCCTTCAGGCTGATCTCGCGCAACTCCTGCAGTTTCCGCTCGACGTTGCCCTTCTCGTCCACCTGGCCGATCAGGGCGTTGCGGTAGAAGCTGGTGTACCACTGCCCCTCGATCGCCAGCCCGTGGGGTCCGGTGAACTGGTAGCGGAAGGTCCTCTCCTTGGCCTGCGGGTCGGCCAACTCCAGCTTCACCTCGAGTCCAATGTGATAGTCCCGAGGCTCCAGCGTGTACGTCTTGGTGATCCTGACCCCTTGCACCTCGGTCTCGTAGACCGCTCTCTGGACCGCCTCGCCGTCCTTGACCTCCTCCGGCTCGACGCGCTTCCAGACGCGCTTGCCGAGCGTGTCGAGGGGGAAGTCGTCGCCCTTGGCATCGGCGTAGTGGTAGAGCAGGAACGAGGCGATCTCACGGTTCTTGTTCTCGGGGACCAGTTCGAGCGGTTTCGGTATCTTGTGCCCGGAGGCGTCCCGGAGGGGCTTGCCGGTCTCCGGGTCGAGCAGCCAGACCGGCTCGCCGGTCTCCGGGTCGGCCGCCTGGAAGTGGGGCAGGACGATTTGCTGGACGCCGGCACCCTGGGGGTTGAGCTTGACCTTCAGGTGGGAGCCCGGGGCGCCCAGCGTGACGACCTTCTTCCACTCGTCGGGGATATTCTCCTCGGGGACGGGGGCCGGCTTCTCCCTGGGCTTCTCCTTGGGCTTCTCCTTCGGCCTGGGCGCCTCCGGCTCTTTGGGCTTCTCCCACTCGCCCCGGAGCGCGGCCTGGAGCGCCCCGAGCGACCCCAGGGCGTTCCAGGGCTGCCCCTCCGGGTGCGCCAGGCCGCTCACGGCCGAGGCGACTACGAGGGCGTCCTTCTGCTTCTCCCGGTCCACCGGCTCCCGGGTTGGCCAGAAGTACTTGCCCGCCCAGTACCAGACGGCCAGCACGACCAGCAGCAGGGCGATGGAGGCCAGGGTGAAGCGCGTATCTTTCTTCGGAGTGCTCATGTTGGTCCGGAAAAGAGGGACCGGGCATCAGACAGCAGGGAGCCGGCAGCGCGCCGGCTCCCTGGTCCCTGATCCCTGATCCCTAATCCCCATTGTAGAAGTTAGCGGCCGTCGCGGAGGCGGTCGCCGAGGAAGTTTTCCAACTCGGGGACGGCGTAGATTTTCTTGATGGTGGTCTCGAAGTCGTACTGCACCCGACGGTAGCGGATCGTCTGGCCGTCGAACAGGACGTAGCAGGCGCGCGGGTCGTTGTCGCGCGGCTGGCCGACGGAGCCGACGTTGCACAGCGTCTTGCGCTCGTCGAGGTGGTAGACGTAGTCGAGTTCTTCGGGGCTATGGAACTGGTAGAGGTCTTCGGGGAGCTGCTCGGTGAAGACGCCGGGGACGTGGGTGTGGCCCTGGAAGCAGTAGCGCTCGACCAGGGCGAAGATGCGCTCCATCTTGCGCTGGTTGTAGATGTCTTCGGGGAAGACGTACTCGTTGAGCGGGTTGCGGGCGGAGCCGTGGACGTACAGGAGGCCGTCCTCGCGGTGGCTGCGCGGCCGTTCGGCCAGGAACTCCCAGCGGCGCTCCTTGGCCTGCTTGTTGTCCACGGGGTTTTCGAGCTGGGCGCGCGTCCAGAAGATGGCGCGCTCGGCCGGCAGGTTGAAGCCGTCGGGGTCGAACATGGCCCCTTGGTCGTGGTTGCCGAGCAGGACGATCCGGCATTTCATGACCAGATCGACGCACTCGCGGGGGTTGGGGCCGTAACCGACGACGTCCCCCAGGCAGTAGATTTCATCGACCTTTTGCTGCTCGATGTCCTTGAGGACGGCCTGGAGCGCCTCGAGGTTGCTGTGAATATCGCTGATGATTGCCTTCACGCCCTGGCTCTCCCGGGGGCAGCGCTGGACCGCGGACCGGACCCCGCTCCGTCCCCCGTCTGGTGAAGCGGTCTACCCCCCCGCCGCAAATGTGGCTTTTGTGAGTGTACCCCTCCGGGAGAAAGGGTGTCAAGGGGCCAGCGTGGGGCAGGCTGCCAATTGGCCCGGCAACGGCAGGCGGGCCGCCTGCCCCACGGCGCCCCTACGCGGGCGGCTGCATCTCCAGGCAGGCGATGACGGCGGCCTTGGCCACCGCCTCAGGCAGGGCCGGCCCGTCGGCGACGGCCAACTGCTTGGCCACCGCCGCCCCCTCCAGGACGCGCAGCACCTCGCAGAAACACTGGTCGGCATGGACCTGCATCTGCACGTAGCACCCCAGCGCCGTCAACTGTTCCACGACCCGCCTCATCCCGTCCCATGAGCTGGAAAGGCCATGCGCCTTCTGCGGGCGCGCCGGGGCGAAGACGGTACTGCAGACCATCTCGTCGAGGCTGTGCCCGGCGTTCAACCTGCGGACGGCCGCGCTGATGCTGGGCGTGGCGTCCGACGTGGTGCGCATGACCGGCGTTTCCTTGGGCGGCGTGCGGTGCGGTTGCATGGCTCTCCCCTGGGCCGGCGCGGCCCGGTTCCGGGGCCATTCGCGACCAGTTCCGGAATACTTCCCCCCCTAGAATACCACAGCGCCGGCCGCAGAGCTACCCCGCCAGCGCCGCCACGACTGCCTCAGCCATCCGCGCCGTGGTGGCCTCGCCGCCCAGGTCGGGTGTGAGGTCTTTGCCGGCGCTGAGCACCGCCTCCAGCGCCGCCAGAATGCGCCGCCCCGCTTCGCCCTGGCCGAGCGCTTCCAGCAGGTCGATGGCCGGCAGCAGCAGCGGCACCGGGTTGGCCTTCCCCTCCGGGATCGGGCCCCGCCCGTGAAACGACTCGTAGACGCGAACGCCGACGCCGATGTTGATGCCGTGCGTGGCGCTGATGCCGCCGACGATGCCGGCGCCGAGGTCGCTGACGAGGTCGCCATACAGGTTGCCCATCGCCAGCACGTCGAACTGCTGCGGCCGCGACACCATCTGCATGCAGCAGTTATCCACGATTAACTCGCGCGTTTGCAACTCCGGGAAGTCGCGGGCGACGGCCCGGAACGCCTCCAGGGTGAGGCCGTCGGCCAGCTTCATGATGTTGGCCTTGTGGACGCAGGTGACCTGCTTGCGCCTGGCGTTTCGCGCCAGCTCGAAGGCGAAGCGGAAGAAGCGGCGACAGGCGGCCTCGGTCACGACCTTGAGGCTCTGCACGATGCCGGGGACGATCTCGTGCTCGATGGCGGCGTACAGGTCCTCGGTCAGTTCGCGGATGACGAGCATATCGACGTTCTGGAAGCGCGCCGGCAGCCCGCGCAGGTTCTTGAGCGGCCGCACCGAGGCGAACAGGCCCAGCTCGTGGCGGAACTGCACGTTCCAGTTGCCGCGCGGCGGCCCCGGCGGCGACAGGAGCATCGTCTTGAGGGCGACGCCGGTCGAGCGGACCGAATCGAACAGGGCGCGCGGCAATGGCTCGCCGCCGCGCTGCAGGGAGGCGAGTCCGGCGAGGTGCTCGTCCCAGTCGATGCGCACGCCGGCGGCTTCGAGGATGCGCTTGACGGCCGGCACCTGGTCGAAGCCGATGCCGCCGCCTTGCACCAGAGTAACGCGAATCGCCATGACTCGTTCCTCCTCGACTCCCTCATTGCACGGACGCTGAGCGGAATGGCAAGGTGCGAACGACAATCGCGGCCGGAGTGGCGTTCCCTCGGCGCTTGAGTTGAGGTATCCTCCTCCCATGTCCCACATGCCGCCGAGTTGCCGGCGGCGCCCAGAAGGAGTCGTGTGATGAGCGTGACTCTCGCTTCTCCCCCGCCCCGGACTGTCGTGTACCCCGAGAGCGATGGCAAGCCGATGGCCGATAACACCAAGCAAGCGCGCTGGATCGTCATCCTCTTCGACAACCTCCTGGCGCTGTTCGCGGAGGTGGCCGACGTCTTCATCGCGGCCGACCTGCTCTGGTACCCGGTGGAGGGGGAGCCCGAGATCAGCCAGGCGCCCGACGTGTTCATCAGCTTCGGCCGGCCCCGGGGAGACCGTGGCTCCTACAAGCAATGGGAAGAGGGAGGGATTGCGCCGCAGGTCGTCTTCGAGATCCTCTCGCCGGGCAACCACT
>DATFNV010000221.1:0-26022 GCA_035266225.1 Gemmataceae bacterium | reverse complement strand
CTGGGGCTGTCGGTCCTGGTCCTCTTCGTGGGGAACCGCCGTCGTGCCACGGCGCCGCCGGGGTGAAATCGTTCCCGATCGTTTCCCGGTTCGTGTAACGCTGCCGCGTTAGTCCTATGAGATTCCGGTAACACCTACCTTCCTTCGCACACTGCGGTCGGCGCGGGGGGCCGCCGACCGCCCCACCTGGTTCCCCCAAAGGAGCAACGACCATGATGAACCGCAACCGCCGCGAATTTCTCGCGGAGGTAGGCCAGGGGATGCTGCTGGCCAGCGTCGGCGCGACCCTGGCGGCCGACCTGGGGCTGGCGCCGGCCTTCGCCGCCGACGGCCCCGAACGCCTCACCTTCGGCGACCGCGAGCCGCTGGTGGCGCTGATGCAGGAGACGCCCGCCGACAAGCTGCTGCCGCTTGTCGTGGCGAAACTGAAGGATGGCACCGACCTGAAGACGCTCGTCGCGGCGGCGGCCCTGGCCAACGCCCGCACGCTGGGCGGTCACAACTACGACGGCTACCACACGTTCATGGCCCTGTCGCCGGCCTGGGAGATGGCCCGCGAGCTGCCGGAGGAGCGCCGGCCGTTGCCGGTCCTCAAGGTCCTCCACCGCAACGCCAGGGTCATCCAGGGCAGCGGCGGCGGCAAGCACGAAATGCTCCACGCGGTCACGCCGGCCGCCCTGCCCAAGGACCGTCCCGGCGGCGAGGTGCTGCGCGAGGCCACCCACAAGCACGACATCAACGCGGCCGAACGCACCTTCGCCGCCCTGGTCCACGGATCGGCCGACGACGCCTTCAATGATCTGTTGTACAGCATTCAGGACGAAGTGAACGTCCATCGGGTCGTGCTGGTCTGGCGCGCCTGGGCCACCCTCGACCTGGCCGGCAAGGAGCAGGCGCACACCCTGCTTCGCCAATCGGTGCACTTCTGCTGCACCGAGGGCAACCTCGACCATCTGGAAATCCACACCCTGCTGCCGAAGCTTCTCGATCAGTACAAGCTGCTGGGCAAGGAGATCGGCAAGCGGAAGGCCGACGACGCGTGGATCGAGAAGATGGCGGAGACGATCTACGGCGGCGGCCGCACCCGTGCCGCTGACGCGGTGGCAGCGGCGCTGGCCGACGGCATGTCGCCGGAGGACATCGGCGAGGCGATGTCGGTGGCGGCCAACCGCTTGGTGCTCTGCGACCGGGGCCGGCAGAACGCAAAGGACGGCAAGCCGATCGGCAGCGTCCACGGCGATTCCGTGGGCGTCCACGCTTCGGACTCGGCCAACGCCTGGCGGAACATCGCCCGCGTCAGCAACACGCGCAACACCTTCGCCAGCTTGATCTGCGGGGCCTACCACACGGCCGGGCAGAACGGCGGCCAGACGAAGGAGCCGTACCAGTTGGCCGAGCAACTGGAGAAGATCAAGGCGAAGGACGGCGAGACGCTCCTCAAGGAAGCCGAGGCCGCGATCAAGGCCCGGGAGCAGGCGCGGGCGGCGGCGCTGATCCACCGCTACGGTGAGCTGAAGCTGCCGGAGCGGCCGGTGTTTGACCTGCTGCTGCGCTACGCCGTCAGCGAGGACGGGGCGCTGCACGCGGAGAAGTACTACCGCACCGTGACGGAGGAGTTCGCCAAGACGAGGGAGGCGTTCCGCTGGCGGCAGCTGGTCGCCCTGGCCCGCGTCACGGCGAGCGAGTGCGGCTACCCGGCGCCGGGGTACGCCGAGGCGTGCCGGCTGCTGAAGGTGTGAGGTTCGCGGCGGGGAGCATCCTCATGCGGAGTGCGGCCGTCTTGGCCGCACTCCCAATGCGGATTCAAGCGACCTGTTGTTCGACCCCTGCCGGCTTGCCCGGCAGGTGAAGGAGGTCAGCGGCTAAATGGGGAGGGGAGAGACAAAGAATGATCCTTTTGCGCTCGCCTTCTAGCCGGCGACCTCCTTCACCTGCCGGGCAAGCCGGCAGGGGTCGAAGGCAGGAGCGCTACGCCACGACCTTTTAGCCGGCGACCTGCTTCACCTGCCGGACAAGCCGGCAGGGGTCGCTCGCAGCCGAATCCTTCTATCGCACGGATCAAGTCCACGCGCTTCATGAGACCACCAGCTCATCGACTTTGCGAATCCCCGGTAGTTGGCCGCCGATCAAGTCAGCGTGCAGGTCGCGAAGATGCTCCTTCAGGTCGTCAAGCGTCTCGCCTTGCGTCCAGTAGTCCGGGAAGTCCTGCAGATAGCCCAGCCAGGCCCCATCCTCCTCCCAATAGACGTACTTAACCGTTTGCATCGATCAGCCTCCTCGTTCGGTAGGGAAGCGACGAGGGTAGTGTACCGCATCTCGCGCTGATGCAAAAGCCTGAGCGGCCGCCGTGCCCTCAGCGGGGCGGCTCCTTGCCGATCAGCGCCAGCGCCTGTTGTTGGAAGTCCTGCCCGAGGCCCTTCACCAGGTCGTCCACCTCGCGGCAGGTGCGCTGCCAGGCAGCGGCCGGCGTCCCGGGTGGACACGGGGCGGAGTTGGCCTCGACGTAGGTCTTGGCCTTGGGCTCGGTGCCGCTCGGCCGCAGCACGACGCGGGCGCGGTCGCCGAGGCGGAAGATCAGGAAATTCCGCGACGCGGCGTCGGTCGCCCCCTTGAGCGGTCCCATGCGGCCGTGCTCGTCGCGCAGGTCCTCGAAGTCCGTGACCTTCAGCCCGCCGATCTCCTGCGGCGGCGTGGCCCGCAGGGCGTCGAGCATCCGCGCCATGTCCTGTTTGCCCTGGATGCCGGTCATCGCCACCGTCACGCCTTCGTTGCGGAAGTAGCCGAACTGCTTGTTGAGGTAGTCGAGCAGGTCGAGCACGGTCAGCCCCTTGCGCTTCTGGTCGAGGGCCAGCTCGGCGAGGAGCAGGGCGGCGCCCGCGGCGTCCTTGTCGCGGATCTTCGGCGTCACCAGGATGCCGTGACTCTCCTCGCTGGCGATGACGAAGTCGTCCGGCGTGCCGCGCACCTCCTCGTAGGCCCCGTCCTCCTCCAGATGATAAAGCACGTCGGCGATGTACTTGAAGCCGACGAGCAGGTCCTCGACCACCTGCGCCTTGAAGTGCCGGGCGATGCGCGTCACCTGGCCCGTGGTCACCTCGGTCTTGATGACGATGGCCGAGCGCGGCAGGTCTCCGGCCAGCGACAGCTTGTTCAGCTTGAAGTACGTCAAGAGCGAGGCGATCTCGTTGCCGTTGAGGTAGCGGTAACCTCCCTGACGGTCGGGGACCATCGCGCCGAGGCGGTCGGCGTCGGGGTCGGTGGCGAGGACCAGGTCGGCGGCCTGGCGCTTGGCGACCTCCGCGGCGCGGTCCATCGACACCGGCACCTCGGGGTTGGGCGTCTGCGTGACGTTGGGGAACTGGCCGTCGGGGGCCATCTGCTCCTCGACGGGGACGACGGCGAAGCCCTGCTTGACGAGGAGTTCCATCGCGGTCATGGCGCCGACACCGTGCAGCGGGGTGAAGACGATTTTGACCTCGTCCTTGAGCGGCGGCGACACGAGGCTCTGATGGCGGATGAGGTCGATGTACGCCTCGTGCGGCTCCTCGTTGAGGAAGTGGACGCGGCCGGTGCGGACGGCATCGGACCACGGCAGGGTCTTGATCGTGGTGACCTGATCGACCAGGTCGGCCATGATCTGATCGTCGGGCGGCACCGGTTGTCCGCCGCGCTCGTCGTAGAACTTGCCGCCGTTGTCGTCGGGCGGGTTGTGCGAGGCGGAGACGTTCAATCCGCCGTGCGCCTGGAGGTGGCGGATGGCGTAGGACAGCTCGGGCGTGGCCATGTAGCGCGGGCTGTCGGATGGCAGGATGAAGGCGTGGATGCCGTTGGCGGCGTAGACGCCGGCGGCGTGCTGGGCCAGGTCCTTCGAGGAAAGGCCGAGGACCGGGTTGGGCAGGTCGGGGTTGTACTGCTTGCGCCTGTCGAGGAAGCGGCGCACGTCGTAGGCCAGGACGACGCGGAGCGGCTCGACGCCGGGGAATCGCTCCTTGAGGTATTCGCAATGGCCCTGGACGGAGGCACCGAGGGTCCAGAGGTTCATGCGGTTGGGGCCGACACCGACGGCGCCGCGGCGGCCGCCGGTGCCGAAGGGAAGGATCTGATAGAAGCGGTCGAGGAGGCCGGGCCACTGCTGCTGGCGGATCAGCCATTCGAGTTGCGGGCGATAGGCGGCGAAGTCCGGGGCGGTGAGCCACTGGCCGAGGAAGCGGAGGGCGCGCTCCTTGAGCTGCGGGTCCGCGTCGATGGACTGGAAGCCGTCGGTGGCCTGCGCCAGGAGATCCATGATGCCGCCTCGCGGGATGCGGAAACGTCGCGGCGGAGGTGCCGCGTGGGCAGGTGTTTTACCGCGCTGGCGAGAGGCGGGCAATCGGCAGGGGAAACGCCCCCCTGGCCGATCGCGCGCGGATGCGGCGAATTGAGTGGCCCTCGGACGGGTCAGTGCGCGCGATTCACTTGTTTCACCTGTTGCATTTATTGCTTGGAGTCGATAAACTGTAATATCGGCGTCCGCACCGTCGTGCCTTGAATCCGGGTGATGCCATGTCCAAGGGAGTTAAAGACCCCAGCAAAACCGCCACGTCGCGAGGCGCAAGGGCCCCAGCGCACGCCGATGAGGCCCGCCCAAAGGACCGGATCGAGGTCCTTGTCAACGGGGTTCGCGTCGCGGTGTCGCCCGAATTGGAGGCTGCCGTGCATCGGGCCTGCAAGGGATTGTGCCAACCGCTGTCCGCCGAAATGACGACCACCCAGGCGGCTGAGTTCCTGGATGTGTCACGACCGTTTGTCGTCAAACTCATCAAGCGGGGTGAGTTGCCCTGCCGCATGGTGGGGAAGCACCACCGCATCCCGACCACCGCCGTGCCGGAGTATCGGGAGAAGATGTACCGGCGGGCGACACAAGCCGCGGACGAAATGGTTCAACTGTCGCAGGATCTGGGCCTGTACGAACTGGAAGGATCTCCCCCGAAGGGGCAATGACGCCTCATGGAACCCCTCGTCGCCGTTCGCGAAATGATCCGCGTCCCCTTCGCCGTTCGGCTAAAGAACATCGACCGGGAACGACGTGATGTGGATTTCACTCGGTGCGAAACGTTCAAGCAGAACTCGCTGATAGCCGGTGAAGAAAGCCTGGGTCTCGGGCGTATCATCCGTGTCAAGCACCAGTTCCACGAATCGCTGCGAAGTGGCCTCCCCAGAGTGAGCGCCCACGCGCAGGACGCCCCGCGTACCAGGTCCG
This sequence comes from Gemmataceae bacterium, assembly GCA_035266225.1. Lineage (GTDB taxonomy): Bacteria > Planctomycetota > Planctomycetia > Gemmatales > Gemmataceae > DATFNV01. The sequence goes on along the minus strand of DATFNV010000221.1, from coordinate 20,783 downwards.
GGACGGCCAAACCGTTTCAACAACTCTTCCCGGGTCTGACGCACCCGGGGATCCTCCCAGGAGTCGTCCGCCGATCCGACCGGAACCCGTAGTTCATAGCGGCGCTTGCGCATTAATCGCGCTCCCGATTCGGGGTGAAAAGCCCTCGTACCTCGCCAGATCGCAGACCATATTCTACGCTTGATCGGGAGCGCAGTGCTACTTCCCTCGGCTTCATGAGCCACTCCGCGTTCTCTTGCGCCGGTCGGGCTTGACATCCTTTCTGAAGTTGATCCAGCTTCGCGATTGTGCCGATAAGTACATTCAGCCAACGCCTCCTCTCCCCTGCAACCGGCACGGCCGGCAATCCGGGAAGAAGAGGCAAATCCGGCAAACGCCGGCTACCCCGGTGGACTTCTTCGCGAATGGGGGTCTTCCATGAGAAGCGGTTGGGTAAGTGCCACGGTCGCCGTCTTCCTGACCGCCGGGTGGGCGGCCGCCCAGGCCCCGGTTCCCTCGGCGACGGACAACTCCGGTTCGACCTACTCCTTCCCGGCGAGGCCGGTCCAGGCTGCGCCAACCACGCCACGGGTCGCCGCGGGCGCGGTGTCCCCGGGGGGCGTCAGCGCGGGAACGTATGACCCCTACCCTCCCCCTGGGCCGACGCCCGGGATTCCGGTCGCGCAAGAGGAACCAGGCCACGACGAGCCGTGGTATGACCACATATTCGGCGATCTTCCGGAGAAGTTTCCGCCGCCTTACCGGGTCTGGGCCAGCGGCGAGTTCCTGGTGTGGAGGATCCCCAGCGGACATCTGCCGGCCTTGACCGCCGCAGAACCTATTGGGGTGATCTATTTCAAAACCGAGAACAAGGTTGTCTCGGCCACTGGAGCACCGGTCCAGGATATCGTGACGACAACCTTCGCGCCGTTAAGCATCATGTCCGTCTCCGCCCCCGCCACGGGTAACTCGATCGACCTCGGGGAGCAGTTCGGTGGTCGCTTCACAGCAGGTGTATGGTTCGACACCGAGGAATGCGTCGGTCTCGAATCGACTTTCTTCTTCATCAATGACCGCAGCACATGGTTCGACAGCAGCACGGATCACCTGGTGAACCAGGGGGTGATTAATCTGCCGGGCAGCAGCATTTTCACCGTCTTGGCGCCGGCAGGCACAACTTCAGCGACTGGTACAGTTAGCACCGTCCAGAGTGTCACCGCTTTTGTTGTTCGTCAAGCCAACACCGACCTGAGTGGTCGCTCATCCACAGGAATATGGGGTGGGGAAGCTAATCTCCGTTGCACTTCGCCATCTCTCGGCGCGGTGAGTGGCCTGGTCGGCTTTCGCTACCTTAACTTTCACGAGGATCTGGACGTCCATAATGCGGTCCAACTCTTCCAGCCGGCGGGATTCGTGGATTCGAGTGGAATCGTCGGAGGACCTTCGGGCAGCGCCTTCACCAACTTCCCAACGGCGTTCAGTTTTTCCACTAATGACGCGATCCAGACTCACAATCTCTTCTATGGGCCTCAGGTGGGGATTGACCTGGATATGTACATCGGTCGTCTCCTCCTCGACCTCCGCGCCAAGGCCGCACTTGGCGTCATGCACCAGACGGTGGACATCGCCAGTACGAGTACCCTGTCCGATGGAACGACCGTGGCTGGCGGCCTGCTCAGCGCCCCGTTCGATCAGGGCTCTCATAGTCGGAATCGTATCGCTTTCGTCCCTGAAATCAACGTGAAGGTGGGTTACGTCATCACGCCCTGGCTCCGCGCTTACGTCGGCTACGATTTCCTCTACCTTTCCAGCGTCGTTCGGCCGGGCGACCAGACGGGCATCTCCACCTCCGGCGTCCAGGCCGCGGTCGCCGGCACCACCAGCCAGATTACCGTGAACCAGCCCGCCTTCCGTTTCAGTTCGACCGACATGATTATTAACGGGATCAACTTCGGCGTGGAATTCCGCTACTAATGCCGAGACCGGGCGGGCCGCCGGGATCACCCCGGCCGCCCGCCCGGTCGTCAGGCCGCTTCGGACCGCCGGCGGCGTCTCACACCAGGCTCTCCAGCAGGTACTTCAACTTCCGTACCTCCGGCTCCATCGCGAAGGGGGCGTCGGGGATGTCGCGGACGTCCACCGTCAGCACGCGGTCGTAGCGGTGCCGGGCCAGCATCGACACGATCTTGCCGTACTCGATCTCCCCCTGGCCGATGCGCACCTGGAACTGGTTCGGCCCGCAGCCGGTGTCGCGCAGGTGGACGTGCCGGACGTAGGGGTACAGCGCGTCCCAGCTCACCCCCGGGTGCGGTCCGGCGACGTAGTGACTCGGGTCGAGCGTCAGCCCCAACCCCGGCACACGGTGGCACAACTCGACGGCGCCGTCCGGCGTCTCGGTCAGGGTCCCGGCCAGGGTCGCCACGGTCAGGATGACGCCGTCCCGGGCCGCGACGGCGCACAGCTCCTTGAGCCGGCGCGCCTCCGCGTCGAGGCCGATGGCCGCCGACGCCGCCGCGATGGTGACGATCGGCACACTGGTCAGGCGCGCCAGCCGGCACACGGCCGCGAACTCGCCGTCGGCCGGCGCGTTGGGCGCGTCGGTGGTGAAGGAGAAAGCGCACGGCGTCAGGCCGGGGCCGAGGCGCAGGCGGGTGGCGACCGTGTGGACGTCGGCCGCCACCTCGGACGGCTTGAGGTGCGGCCCCTCCTCGTGGATGGCCACGTCTACCTTGCTGAAGCCAAGTTCGGCGATGGTCTGCAGGGCGCGCTCGAACGGGTACTTGCCGAAACAAAGGGTTGAACACGCGACGATCACGGCTCCCTCCGTCGGTACGCGGTACGGGCGTGGAACGGACTGTACGGACTGTTGGAAAGGGCGGCTTATAGCGACGGGCGCCGCGCCTGGGAAGGCCAACCTGCCGCGCGATCGGCGCTGACAAAGTTCGGCGCGTTGCTATGCTCCGCGACATCCCACTGAGGAGGATTGTCGCCATGCCCGCGACCCCCGCGCCGCCGGTGCTGCCGCCGTCGTGGCTGCAGGTGCTCGAGAAGATCGAGGCATCGCTGGACGAGACGCTCCGCCGGACCGCCGAGCGCGAGCAGGCGCTGCCGTCGGACCCGGCCGACGGGGCCGTCCACGATACCGCCTGGCGGGAGGCCCTGGCCCGACTCGACGACCGCCTGGCCGCCCTGGACGACTGCGCCGGGCGCGCGGGCCGGGCCGCGGCCGAAGCCGGCGCGGCCCTGGCGGACGGCGCGGACGGCCTGGACCGCTGGGCCCAGGCGGCCCGAGTTGCGCGGGGAAATGTGGCAGACGGGGCGGGCGGCGCGGTATCATAATTCCTCGACCGACTCGCGCCCGCTTCCCCGCGCCGTCTCGAGGTGTGCCATGCCCCGCTTCGCCGTCATCCTCCCCGCCGCCGGCCGCTCCTCACGCTTCAAGGACAAGGAAAAGAAGCCATTCGTCAACCTCGACGGCCGCGCCGTCTGGTTGCGCACCGCCGAGCTATTCATCACGCGCAACGACGTGGTGCAGACGCTGCTCGTCATCGACAAGGACGACGAGGAGATGGTCCGCCGTCGCTACGGGGCCAACATGGCCTTCATGAACGTGCAGCTGGTCCACGGCGGCGGCGAGCGCTTCGAGTCGGTGGCCAACGCCCTGAAGAAGCTCGGCCCCGACGCCGACTTCGTCGCCATCCACGACGCGGTGCGGCCGTGCGTCACCGAGGAGTTGATCGGGGCCGTCTTCGCCAAGGCCGCGGAGGTGGGGGCCGCGCTGCTGGCGCTGCCGGTCGCCGACACGGTCAAGCGCGTCGATGACCACGGCAAGGTGCAGGGGACGCTGCCGCGCCAGGGGCTGTGGCTGGCGCAAACGCCGCAGGTGTGCCGCCGCGACTGGCTGGAGGCGGCCTACGCCGGCCGCGGCCAACTCAAGCAGGCGATCACCGACGACGCCCAGCTGATCGAGGCGGGCGGCCACCCGGTCGCGGCGGTCGAGGGGGCGCCGTCGAACCTGAAGATCACGACCCGGGCCGACCTGGCCCTGGCCGAGGCGATCCTGAAGTCGCGGCCGAAGCCGAAGGGGACCGGGCCCATCCACCCGTTCGCCGAAGAAGAGATGTGGGGCGGCCGCGGCGTGTGAGGTATCGACTGTTTAGCCGCCGCCCTCGGGGCGGCGCCGGGGGGCAACGAAATGCGACAACTCACGTCCTGCTTGGCCGCGCTGCTCCTGCTGCCCATGCTGCTGCGGGCCGACGAGCCGGCGAAGGCGCGGACCGTTGACGAGATCAAGAAGAAGCTGGCGGAGATCACCGCGCCGCCGGCGCAGGAGCCCGACGGCGCCGCCGGGGAGCGGGCGGCGGCGCTGCGGCGGCTGAAGGCGTACCGCTACCTCGCCGGCATCCCCTACGACGACATCACCCTGGACGACGACGCCAACGCCGCCTGCGAGGCCGGCGCCCGTCTGTGCGCCAAACTGGGTCGGCTCGATCACAAGCCCGATAATCCCGGCCTTCCCGAGGAGGAGTACCAGTTCGCCTACAAGGGCACCAGCCGCTCGAACCTCGGCTACGGCTACCGCAACCTCACCAAGGCCGTGGAGCTGTGGATGGACGACTCGGACGCAGGCAACATCAGCCGCCTTGGCCACCGCCGCTGGTGCCTGAACCCGACGATGCAGAAGACCGGCTTCGGTCGCTTCGGCGACTACACGGCCATGTACGTCTTCGACCGCAACCGCAAGGAGGTCCCCGACTACGACTTCGTCAGCTGGCCGCCGCGCGGGCGAATGCCGGTGGAGTACATCAAGGCCGGCAGCGCCTGGAACGTGTCGGTCAACCCGCGCAAGTACAACGCCCCCGGCGAGGACGTGACGGCGAAGGTCTACGCCGCCGACAAGGAGGGGAAGAAGGTCGGCGAGCCGCTGAAGCTGAATTACAGCGGCGCGGATACGAACGGGTTCGGCATCCCCAATTGCATCATTTTCCGCGTGGAGAAGGCGTCAATCGCCCCGGGCAAGCGCTACGTCGTGGAGATCGAAGGGCTGACGACCGGCAAGGAAAAGAAGCCGGCGCCGGTGCAGTATGACGTGGAATTCGTGAGCGTGAAGTGACGGCCAGCCTTCAAGGCGCGTCGGCCTGCGATTCGAGACGGTACAGCCAGTCACCGTCCGGGTCTTTCTTGCGCGTCAAGCGGAAGAATCGCCCGAAGACCGGGGAATGCTGCCAGTTGCCTTCCTTCGGCGCGGCGACGTAGCCCTTCTTGCGCCAGACGAGGATCTGGAAGTCGATTTGCGGGCTGCGGGCATCGATCAACCAGTATTCGCGGATGCTGGCCTTATGGTAGGCTTTGCGCAGCGTCCGCTTGTCCTTCGTCACCGAACTGTCGCTGACGACCTCCATCACCCAGTCGGGCGCGCCCTCGATCTCAAGGTACTGACCCGCCTTGCCCTTCCGCTTGACCAGGCGCACCCGCCCTGCCCTGCGACTTTCCCGGGTCGCGTAGACGCCATCGGGCTTGTTCGAGACCTCGGCTCCTTCGTGGGAAATGAGGACGCCATCGGTGTACAAAGTGCCGGTCTCCGCGTCCGGGTCGAGGTTTCCCAGCACGCGCATCACTTCCGTCTTGACCTTGTTGTGCGTTGCCAGTTCTTCCTGGCTCATGTCGAGGGTAATCTCCCCGTTCACGAAGGTGACGCGCACGTTGTCCGGGAATTCATCGGACTTGACCCACTTGCGAAAGCCGTTGATCGTACGCGCAGTCGCCGGGATATCCAGGTCCAGGTCTTCCCCCCTCAGGTCGAGGAAAATCTCTCCGCTCACGAAGCAGACGCGCAGATTCTCCGGTAGCTCGTCGGACTTGGCCCACGCGCGAAAGCCGTTGAAGGTGAATGCGGACGGCGGGATGCGCAGCACGATTCCCTCGCGGCCATCAAAAAACCGGGGCGTGGCGGGCCGCGGGACGGCAGGGCGGCGCGACTTTGGGACGGCGGACATCGAGAGCCTCCCGCAGTGGGAATCGGAAACGCGCCCTCCATGATGCCGATGCCGGCCGATCCGTGTCCAGTGCAGTTGGCCTGCTGCGTCACTCACTCCCCGACCCGCGCCAGCAGTCGCTCCACTTCTGCTGCGCGCGGGTCGCCGAGCCGCTGGGCCAGGTCGAGTGCCTTCGCCAGGGCGGCGCGCGCCGGCTCTGTCCGCAGCTGCGCGAACAGCGCCCGCCCCCAAAGATGCAGCGCCTCGGCCTCGCCCCAGGCAAAGCGGCAGTCGGCGGCGACGGCGCGCTCCAGCGCGGCGCCGGCGAAGCTCTCGGCCGTCGCGGGGTCGGAGCGCGCCAGGGCGATTTCCGCCTGTTCGCACAGCAATTCGACCAGGGCGAGCCCCAGCCCGCACTGCCGGGCGACGTGCAGCCCCTCGTCGGCGGCGCGCTGGGCCGCTTCGCCTTCTCCGCAAGCGCGGGCCAACCGCGCCCGCACCAGGTGGAGCAGAGCCAGGTGTTCCGCCGAGCCGGAGTGCAGCACCCAGGCCGACGCCTCGTCGAGATACTTACCTGCCGCGGTCACGCCGGCCGAACGCCGCGCCAGCTCCGCTAGCAGCAGCCGGCAGCGCGCCTGTTCGCCGCCCCAACCGATGTCGCCGTAGAGCTGCTCCATCCCGCTGGCGTACCATGCCACCGAGTATCGGCCGAGGTAAAGGAGCAGTTGCAGCCGCGGCACGGCGCAGCCGAGGACCGAGGGAGGCAACTTGCCGGTGTTCCCCATGAGGAACGCGGCGACGGCGGTGCGCGGCTCGTCCCCCTCGGCGGCGACCTGCGGCAGGCGCCCCTGCAACAGGCGGATATCGGCGCGGAACGGCGGCAGCGAGTTGTTGGCGTGTGCCTCGTCCAGTTCGCCCAGCGCCCGCAGGTGCCAGGCCAGCGCCCACGGGTCGGGGCAGGGATCGAACTGCCGCAGCACGCGCAGACCGCGGTTCGTCTCGCCCAGCTTCCAGCCCAGGTGGCGCAGTCCGCCCAGCACGTTGTGATAGAGCCATTCGGCCTCGTCGCGCCGCCCTGCCGACAGCGAGTGATAAATCGCCTCCTCCACGAGGTCGAGCGTCCGGGCGTCCTCGGGCAGGTGACGGCCGGGGCGGTGGGCCAGCGAGATCATCTGCTCGCGCAGCAGGTCGTGCCACTCGCCGCGCTCGGCTTCGGTGCCCAGGCGGGCGAAGTGATCGCGAACCGCCGGGTGGACGCTGAACGAGCCGTCGGACTCGCGCAGGACGAGGTGCCGCTGGACCAGGGTGTCGAGGACGCGCCGCAGTTGCCGCACGTCGAGGAGGGCCAGCGGGCCGGCCAACGCCCACTTGCGCTGATAGAGACGGCACAACTCGCGGACCCGCCACAGCATGAAGTGCTTGTACGTCAGTTGATACAACTCCGCCTTTACCTTGTGAAAGGCACAGACGACGTCCGCGGGAGTGAGGTCCGCGGACGTCTTCCGGGGCGGCGCGTAGCCCGCGCTAACGAACGCGACTTGGAGTTGGAGGGGCGGCTCCTTGTAATTGAGGAAAGGATGACGGCTTAACTCCTCGTAGCGGCGCAACAGGGACAATAGACGCACGCGCTCGTCGGTGGACAGGGGATGGCGCTCGTCGGCCGCGTCGAACAAGGCGTCGCTGTAGAAGCGGACCAGTTCCGGCATCTCGACGCCCATCGTCTGGTGCTGCAGTTCCAGCACCTTCGCCGCGGCCAGCAGCATTTCGCGGCGGAATGTTTCCTCCGGCCCCGCAATCGGCGCCTCGCAGATGGCCGCCTCGACCGTCGCGCGTACGGCGCCCGCCAACGACCCCAGGTCGTCCTCGTCCTTGGAGTAGCACGACGTCGCCGGCAGGCGCTTGATCTGGTCCGCCAACTCGCGCGCCGTGTGCAGGTGGACGGGCAGGTTGCAGAGGAACAGCTGCCGGATCTGCTCCTCGTCGGCGCCGCGCCGCAGCAGGCACAGGCGGCAGAGCAGCGCCAACTCTTCGGAGGGCAGATGGTCTTCATAAGCGCGCAGCAGCCGCGCCAGGCGCAGCGCCTGCCGGTCGGCACCGGGGTCGGCCAGGTCCGGCGCTTCCGGGGCGCGACTCGGGTCGCCGCCGAGGAACTGACCGATGACGCCGCCGAGGTGATCGAGGGTCAGCGCGTGCGAGCCGTAGCGCTCGACCAGCGCGGCCAGCGCCTCGTCCTCGCCGACGACGCCGCGCTGTCGCAGCAGATCGAGGGCCGCGCCGCGGGGCAGTCCGCACACGTCGAGGTGGCAATAGTGGGGGAGGTCGCTCAGCGGGAAGCGCGACGTGATCAGCGCCGCCGTCTGGCCCGCACCCTCGGCGACGCGCGCCAGCAGGCCGCGCAGGAGCGGGTCTTCGACCCGGCCGTATTCCGCCCCGCCGGGTCGCTGCACGCGCTCCAGCCCGTCGAGGACCAGCAGGTGCGGCCCGCCTTCCTCCAGCGCGGCGCGGAGCAGGTGGAGCAGGCCGGCGCCCTTTGCCGCGGCCGGGACGGATCGGCCCCCCGCGAAATAGCGATACGCCTCCTCCAGGAAGAGGCCGGCGTCGGGCTCCTGGTAGAAGCTCCAGACGAAGACGCCGTCCGGGCTCGGACCCACGCTCCCCGCGAACAGGTCGTCGAGGAAGCGCGCGGCGACGGCCGTTTTCCCGGCGCCGCCGAGGCCGACCAGCGCCAGCACGCCTCGGAAGCCCGACGCCCAGGCGTCGCACAGGCGTGCCAGTTCGTCGTCGCGGCCGACGAAGTGCGGTGCCGGCGGCAGACGGTGGACCAGCAACGGTTCGGGCGGGTGCGGCGACATGACGGGCAGCCTCCTGATGCGCTCTCGTTTAGCGCCCGCGCTCGATTGATCGATTCGCGAAACGAGGAATCCGCGCCGCCCCGAGGGCGGCCGCTAAACGGACACTCAGCTCCTCAATATAACCGCCGCTGTCGGGAAATGCACCGGCACGACCGCCCAGGCCACACGGGGAATGACTCCATGACCCAACCGACCAGCAGCGCCGACGGCGTGACGTGGGACCTCGGCGACCTCTACGCCGGCCCGGACGACCCGCGCCTGGGGCAGGACCTCGACGGGCCCCTGCACCGCGCCGAGGCGTTCGAGACGGCCTACCGCGGCAAGATCGCCACCGACACCGGCCCGGCGCCCGACCTCCTCCTCGCCGCCCTCCGCGAGATGGAAAGCCTGGCCGAGCAGATGGACAAGCCGGGCGTCTACGCGAGCCTCCTGCACGCCGCGAAAACCGACGACCCGAAGCGCGGCGCGCTGCTCAGCCACACCCGCGAGCAGCGCACCACCGTCAACAAGCACCTGATCTTCTTCGACCTGGAATGGGTCAAATTGGCCGACGAGCCGGCGCGGCGTCTGATGGCCTCGCCCGCCCTGGCCAAGTACCGCCACTACCTCGAACAGCAGCGGGCCTGGCGGCCGCACCGCCTCAGCGAGCCGGAGGAGAAACTCCTCGACGAGAAGGCCATCACCGGCCGCGCCGCCTGGGTGCGCCTCTTCGACGAAACCGTCTCGTCGCTGACCTTGCCCTTCATGTACGGCGGCCCCGTCCAGTCGCTAAGCATGCAGCAGGTCCTCGCCAAACTCTACGACGCGGATCGCGGCGCCCGGCAGGCGGCGGCCGCGGGCCTCACCGACGGGCTGCGCGACAACGCCCGCCTGCTGACCTTCCTCTTCAACAACCTGGTCCTCGACCACCGCCGCGACTGCGACCTCCGCAAGTTCGGCGGCCCGATGGAGCCGCGCAACCTCGCCAACGAGATCACCCAGGGTGTGGTCGATGCCCTCATGACCGCGGCGGAACGCCACCACGGCACCGTGCAGCGCTACTACCGCCTGAAGGGGAAGCTCCTCGGCCTGGAACCGCTGTACGATTACGACCGCTACGCGCCGCTCTTTCCGGACATGCCGGAGTGCGACTGGCCGACGGCGCGGCGCCTCGTCACCGAGAGTTACGAAGCGTTCAGTCCCAGGGCGGGCGGGATCATCCGCGAGTTCTTCGAGAAGAGCTGGATCGACGCTGCCCTTCGCCCCGGCAAGCGCGGCGGCGCCTTCAGCAGCAGCGCCGTGCCCAGCGCCCACCCGTACATCCTGATGAACTTCACCGACAAGCTGCGCGACGTGATGACGCTGGCGCACGAGCTGGGCCACGGGTTGCACCAGTACCTGTCGCGGCCGGTCGGCTACCTGCAGTGCGACACGCCGCTGACGACCGCCGAGACGGCCAGCGTCTTCGGCGAGATGCTCACCTTCCAACGGCTGCTCCAGGTCTACCCCGAGCCGCGCACGCGCCTGGCGATGCTGTGCAGCAAGATCGAGGACGGCTTCGCCACCGTCTTCCGCCAGGTGGTGCTGACGCGCTTCGAGCAGACGCTCCACGCCGCCCGCCGGGAGAAGGGAGAGCTAACCACTGAGCAGATCAACGAACTCTGGATGGAGGCGAATCGGCCGATGCACGGCGACGTGGTCCGGCTGAGCGACGGTTACGGCTGGTGGTGGTCGTACATCGGCCACTTCATCCACGTCCCCTTCTACTGCTACGCCTACGCCTTCGGCGAACTGCTGGTGCTGGCCCTGGTGCAGAAGTACAAGCAGGAGGGGCCGGCGTTCGTGCCGCGCTACCTGGAATTGCTGTCGTCCGGCGGGTCGGACGCGCCGCACGAGCTGCTGGCGAAGATGGGCGTCGATGTGAACGACCCCGGCTTCTGGGAGCTGGGCCTGCGCCTGCTCGGCGACATGGTGACGGAGGCGGAACGGCTGGCCGAGCAATTGTAGCCGCGCCGGCACTCGGTCTTGCCTCCCCTGGCCCTCGGGACTATAGACCGGCTTTCCGCGCAGCCCGAGGCCGTCTGGAGGCAAGATCACCATGCCCAGCGCATTCTGCCGCGCCGCCCGTGTACTCGCGGCGGCGCTCCTGTTCGTGTCGCCCGCGTTCGTCTTCGCCCAGGCCATGCCGCCGCCGGGGCTCCCGCCGACGCCGCCGGGCACCGCCTCGGTGTTGCCGAACAGCGCCTTCCCCGACCTGGGCGGGCCACCGGCGCCGCCGCTTCCGCCGGAACAGCCGCCGCCGCCGCCCCAGCCCGCCCCGCCGGCGCCGCCCGTCGATGGCCCCATGCTGTCCCCGTTCGCCGGCGCCCCCTGGGCTAGCCCGACCGTCGGACACGTCCCCTACTCCGTCAGCTACCGCCTCACCTGGCTCCCCGACGAGTCGGTGCGCGGCCAGGACGCTCACTTCGGCCTAGTGGAGCAGGACGCTTCCGTCCGCTTCCCCATCTGGCAGAGCGACCACGACGAAGTTGCCGGGACGGCCCACGTCCGGGCGCAGGTCATCCACACCGGCGCCATCCTGCCCAGCACCGACCAGCCGTTCCCCGACCAGTTGTGGGACGTGCGCTTCGGCGCCACTTACCGGCACCTGTTCGACAACGGCTGGATCGCCGGCGGCAGCTTCAACTTCGGCTCGGCGAGCAACGAGCCGTTCCACAGCATCAACGAACTGACGGTGGGCCTGAACACCTTCCTGCGGGTGCCGTCGGGGGAGCACAACGCCTGGCTTTTCTCACTCAGTTACTCGCCGACGGGCGAATTGAGCTTCCCCGTCCCCGGCGTCGCCTACGTGTGGGTGCCGTCCGACCAGTTCCGCATGAACGTTGGCCTGCCGTTCATGGTCTGGTATCGGCCCATCGAAGACCTGACGCTCGAGGCGTCGTACATGCTGCTGACGACGATCCACGCCCGCGCGACCTACCGCGTCTGCAAGCCGGTCCGCGTCTACCTCGGCTTCGACTGGTCCAACGAGAGTTGGTACCTGGTCCCCCGCCCCGACGACAAGGACCGCCTGTTCTACTACGAAAAGCGGCTGTCGGTGGGCGCGCAGACGAACATCGGCCGGACCTTCTTGCTCGACCTCTCCACCGGGTACGTCTTCGACCGCGACTACTTCGAGGGACACAACTCCCACGACAGCAACTTCAACCGCGTTGACGTGGGCAACGCGCCGCTGCTGTCGTTCCAGGCGCAACTCCGTTGGTAAGCCGCTTGCGGCTTCGCAAGGACTGCGAAGCCGCAAGCGGCCAGGACGAATGCAGGGAGGCATTCATGGCCGACGCGACCCCCCTCTCGCCGCCGTCAGTGTCCGCCCCCGGAAAACGCTGGTGGGTCCTGCTCGGCGCCGTGCTGCTGCCGCTCATTTACCTGGGGACGCTGACGACTCGCTTCGACTTCATCGACGACGGCAACCTCGTCTACCCGACGCGGGGGCTGCCGCTGGGCCAGCGCATCGCGGTGGTCTGGGAAAAGATCGTTGCCAATTACGAGCACCTCGGCCCGTTCCGCCCGGTCCTGTGGTGTCACTGGGAACTGGCCGCCGACCTCCTTGGCGGGAGCGAGTTGGGTTGGCGAATCACCCGCCTTGTGTGGTGCGGCCTGGCGACGCTGATGCTCCTCGGGCTGTTTGCGGAGCTGCGCCTGGCCCCGTGGGCCGCCCTCTTCGCGGCGGCCGTCGCCATGTGGAACCCGTACCGCAACGAAATCTGGACCAGCCTGACGCTCTCGGAAGGCGTCGCCATGCCCTACGCGCTGCTGGCGCTGGTCTGTGCCTGTCGGGCGCCGCGCAGCCGCTTCCCGTGGGCCTGGGACGTCCTGGGGGCCTGCTGCGTCCTCGCGGCGCTGGGCTGCAAGAACACCTTCGCCGCCCTGGTGCCGGCGCAGATGTTCCTGCGGCTGGCGCCGGACCAGTGGCCGCTGCGCGAGGGCTGGCGCCGTCACGGCCCCCGGGCCCTGCTCCTGAGCGCGACGCTGCTCGCGCCCCTCGCTCACTTCGTCTACTTCAAGCGGCACTGGCACCCGGGCCAGTACACGACCGACGGGGCGACCCTGGGGCAGTTGCGCCGGATCGTTTCGAGCCTGTTCGGGGCGGTCAGCGCCGACTTTGTTGGCCTCGGCCTGCTCCTGGCCGTCGTCGCCCAGCTCGTCGCCCGCCGGCGCGGAGCGGCCTGGTTGACAGACATTCTCGACCGGCATCGGGCGGCCCTCGGAGCGGGGGCGCTGCTCCTAGTGGGAGGCGTCGTGCTGTATCTCCCGGTCGGCACCATGTCAGGCCGCTACTCGATGCCGGCGGTCTGGGGCCTCGATCTGATCGTGGCGCTCCTGCTCAGCGGCTTGACCGGCCTGCGCTCGAACTGGTCGCGAATCGCCTGGGGGGCGCTGGCCCTTGGGCTGGCCGGTGTGATGGTGGCCAGCGTGGGCAAGCAGCAGAAGTTCGCGGCGCGGGCGCGCCTGTTGTGGGAGGCCCTGGAATACGTCGAGCGCCAGGCGCCGCCGAGCGCCCTCGTGGCCTGGGTGTCTGGCGACAGCCTCAAGGACGGGTTGAATGTCGAGGAGGGCATTCACTTTCAGTGGCACCTGGCGGCCCGCGGGCGCGGCGACGTGCGCGTCAGCCTCTTCGACGAACTCGGCCGGCCACAGCAGCGCTCCGAGATGGCCGCCGCGGAAGAGCCGCCGGCCTTCGCCATTTCCGGGCTCCCGCAGTCCCCCGGCGCCGGCGACTGGCAGGTCGAGCGGCGGTTCGCAGTCGCTTGCTGGGGCGGTCTGCGGCGGAGTGAGTGCTATCTGCTCCGGAGTGCCGACGGCGCGCCGCGCGCAGCCACGGAGAAGGTCGCCGTCGGCACGTCACGGCAGCCATTGCCGCGGTAGCCCGGCGCCGAGCCGTTCTGCCCTTGCCTCGCACTCGGGGTCCGGGTATCACCCGCGCGCGCCCGCCCCGGTGGAGTATCCCGATCATGAAATGGTCCGGCGTGGCTCTCGTGCTAGGCGGCCTGGCCGTCGGCTTTTCTTGCCAGGATTTCCCCGGCCCCGTCGCCAGCGCCCGCATCTTCCCCTTCGACGCCCGGGTGCAGGAAGGCGAGGTCACGTTGCGGGACGGCGACGAGGCCGTGGTCCGCTACAAGACTGTCTATCAGGCGCCGCCGCGCCTGGTGATCGTGGAGTTCAAGCAGTCCTGGTTCAAGGACAAGCCGTATTCCAAGAGCGATTTCCAGATCGTGCAGCAGGACGCGGCCGGCTTCAAGATGGTGAATAATCACCCGGAAGCCGGCCTGGGGGCGGTGGCCACGATTCGGTGGCGGGCCGAAGGGGTGCCGGCCGCGGAACAGCCGCCACCACCGTCGCCTCTCGCCCCGTTGGCGCCAAACGCCAGGGCGACGCCGGAGCAACTCGTCGCCGCGGTCAAGGCACTGGGCGGGACCGTGAACACGTCTACGCCATCGCCGACGCAACCGGTCGTCAACATCGACCTCCACCACACGCGCGTGACCGACGCCAACCTGGAAGCGCTGCGCGGCTTCACCACCCTCCGCGTGCTGAACCTCGCCGGAACGGGCATCACCGACGCCGGCCTGAAGCACGTCGGCGGCATGACCCAATTACAGACTTTGCAACTCAACAACACCGCGATCACTGATGCCGGTCTGTCGTACCTGGGCGGCCTGAAGGAACTGCGGGAGTTCAGCCTCTATCACACGCGCGTGACCGACGACGGCCTGTCCCACCTGAAGGGCCTGGCCAACCTCCGCGACCTGACCCTCAGCGGGCCCCAGGTCACCGACCGCGGCCTGACGCAGCTGACGGGCCTGCGCAACCTCAAGCACCTGTACCTCAGTCAGACCGGCGTCAGCAAGGCGGGCCTCCAGGAACTGAAAAAGGCGCTGCCGAAGACGGAAGTCATCCAGTAAGTTGAGCGGCCGCCCCGGCGCTCGTAGTGACCGCATTTATGCGGTCGGGGGCAGCCGGGGTGCGGCTGGACCGCATAAATGCGGTCACTACGAGCGCCCAGGCGGCGCTCTCCCTGCATCGCCCCCTGGCGCCGGCGCCTTGCTCCGGCCGCGGCGCCGGTTAGATTATCGACTGCCCGCCCGGGGCGTGTTCCCCACCCCACACCACGAGGAGACACCGTGAAGACGTGCTCGACCGTCGCCCTCCTTTTTTTGGCCGCCTCCTTCGTCCGCGCCGACGGCCCGGGCGACAACGTCCCCGAAAAGGTCCGTCCCGTGCCGCCGCCGGGCGTCCAGATTTCCGACGCCGACCGCGCCGAGCTGCAGGCTGGCGTCGATGGCCTCGGCAAGGAGATCGACGAGCTGCGCACCGCCCTCAAGGGCAAATCCGCCCTGCTCGACCTGTTGCCCGACGTGCAGGTCTATCACAACGCCGTCCGCTACGCCCTTGCCCACGACGAATTCCTCGGCGCCGACAAGACCCCGGCCGAGAGAGAACAGACCGCGACGAACCAGGTTGCCATCGCCCGCGCCCTGCTGAAGCAAGGCACGGAACGCGCGGCACAGATGAAGGAGGGCAAGCCGGCGTGGCCGACGCAGACCGGCCTCGTCGTCCGCGGCTACGTCTCGAAGCTCGACGGCTCGGTGCAGCCCTACGGCCTGGTCGTGCCGGAGTCGTACAAGCCGGATTCGCCGCACAAACACCGCCTCGACTTCTGGTGCCACGGCCGCGGCGAGACGCTGACCGAGTTGAACTTCATCGACCAGCGTCAGAAGTCGCCGGGCGAATTCACGCCAAAGGATGCCTTCGTCGTCCACCTCTACGGCCGGTACTGCTGCGCCAACAAGCTCGCTGGCGAGGTCGATTTGTTCGAGGCGCTGGACAGCGTCAAGAGCCGCTACCCCATCGACGAGAATCGGCTGGTGATCCGCGGCTTCTCGATGGGCGGCGCCGCCTGCTGGCATTTCGCCGTGCATTACCCCAGCCTCTGGGCGGCGGCGGCACCCGGTGCCGGCTTCGCGGAGACGCCTGACTTCCTGAAAGTGTTTCAGAACGAGAAGCTCCAACCGACCGACTACGAGCGGAAGTTGTGGCACCTGTACGACTGCACCGATTACGCCTTGAACCTCTACAACCTGCCGACGGTGGCCTACAGCGGCGAGATCGATTCGCAGAAGCAAGCGGCCGACGTGATGGTCGTGGCCTGCGAGCGGTGCGGCATCGAGTTTCCCCACCTCATCGGGCCGAAGACAGGACACGGGTATCACCCCGAAGTCAAAAAGGAACTCATCCGCCGCATCGACAACATCGTGGAGAACGGCCGGAAGCCGCTGCCGCGACGCGTGATGTTCCAGACGTGGACGCTGCGCTACAACACTTCCTTCTGGGTGACGATCGACGCCCTGGTGGAACACTGGAAGGAAGCCAGTGTGCGTGCGGACCTCACCGCCGACGGCGTGACGGCGATGACCGGCGACAACGTGGCCGCCCTAACGTTTGCGATGCCGGCCGGTTTCTGTCCGCTCAGCGCGACGGAGAGGCCGACGGTGACGCTCGATGGCCAAAAGTTGAAGGCGCCTGCGGTGGGCACGGATCGGTCGTGGGTGGCGCACTTCCGCCGAGTCGATTACAAGTGGCAGGTGGTCAATTCGGCCGACGATGGAACGCTGCGCAAGCGGCACGGGCTTCAAGGGCCGATCGATGACGCCTTCCTCGACAGCTTCCTGATGGTGCGGCCGACGGGGAAGCCGCTCAACGACAAGGTCGGCACCTGGGCCGACAAGGAGATGGCCCACGCCGTCGATCACTGGCGCAAGCAGTTCCGCGGCGAGGTCCGGATCAAAAGCGACGAGGCCGTCACCGAGGCCGACGTCAAGGAACATAACCTTGTGCTATGGGGCGATCCGCAGAGCAACAAGGTGCTGGCGAAGATCGCTGACAAGCTGCCGGTGCGCTGGGACGCGCGGGCGATCGTCGTCGGGTCCACGAAGTACAACGCCGCCCTTTTCGTGCCGATACTGATCTATCCCAACCCGCTCAACCCGAAGCGCTACGTCGTGCTCAACAGCGGCTTCACCTTCCGCGAGTATGACTACCTGAATAATGCGCGACAGGTGCCCAAGCTGCCGGACTACGCCGTGATCGACGTGGACGTGCCGGTGTCGTCGCGGTCGCCGGGCGGCATCGTGGGGGCGGGGTTCTTCAACGAGCAGTGGAAACCACCAATTCCCAAGTAACGCAGGCAGGATTCGTTTAGCGGCAGGTCGCAGACCCGCGCGGCTCTGCGGGCCGCCGCTAAACGGATTCTCCTTGTCCTGCCTGGCCCGGTCGGGCTACGATTGATCTCGTTCATCCGCCCGGGCTGAGGATTCTCCCATGTTGCGCATTCTCGGATCGCCGAAACGCTTCTGCGACGGCCTGACGCGCCGTGACATGCTGCTCGCCGGCGGCCTGGGGCTATTCGGCCTCGGCCTCCCAGACCTCTTGCGCGCCGAGCAAGCCCAGCGTGCGGCGGCGCCGGACTCGCGCGCCGGCAAGAGCTTCGGCAAGGCCAAGTCGTGCATCCTCCTGTTCCTCTACGGCTCGCCGAGCCAACTCGAAACCTTCGACATGAAGCCGGCCGCCCCGCTGGAGATCCGCGGCGAATTCCAGTCCATCAAATCGCGCCTTCCCGGCCTCGACGTCTGCGAGCTGCTGCCCAATGCCGCGAAGGTCATGGACAAGGTGACGGTCCTGCGCTCGCTAACGCACCCGTACCCCATCCACGGAGTCGCCTACGCCACCACCGGCGTGCCGACGATCGGCGTGGCGATGGAGCTGAACCCGCACGACGGCCGCCACTGGCCGTTCATCGGCAGCGTCGTCGAGTACCTGACGGCTGGCAAAAGGGGCGTGAAGCCGCAGGCGGTGCCGACGAACATCGGCCTGCCGTGGGCGTTCAGCTCGCAGCGCGTCGGTGAGGTGGCTCGCGCCGGCCCTTACGCCGCCTTCCTCGGCGGGGCCTACAACCCCATCTGGACCACCTTCAAGGGCAAGGCGACGCGCACCTGGACCAAGACGCTGCAGGACCAGAAGTTCGAGGGCGGCGAGCCTTACATGGGCATCACTCCGGAGAGCCGCTTCGAGCTGGCGACCGCCACCGACCTCCCCGCCGAGATCACGCTCGACCGCCTCGACCAGCGCCGCAGCCTGGTGGAGCAGCTCGATGGCGCCCGCCGCCGCCGCGACGACAGCGCCGCGGGCCGGCAGCTCGACCACTATCGCGAGATGGCCTACTCCCTGATCGGCTCGGAGAAGGTGCGCGCCGCCCTCGACCTGAACCGCGAGCCGCTCAAGCTGCGCGAGTCGTACGGCATGACGGTATTCGGACAGGCGGCGCTGGCAGCGCGGCGGCTGGTCGAGGCCGGCTCGCGTTTCGTCACCGTCTTCTGGGACGAGTACGGCCTGGCCGGCTCCGGCTGGGACACGCACTGGGACCACTACCCGCGCATGCGCCAGGAGCTGCTGCCCGGTTTCGACATGGCCCTTTACGGATTGCTCAACGACCTCGACGGCCGCGGCCTGCTCGACGAGACGCTGGTGCTGGTGCTGAGCGAGCACGGCCGCACCCCGAAGATTGCTAACGTCAAGGGCGGCGGCCGCGACCACTGGTCGCAGTGCTACAGCGCCCTGATGGCCGGCGGCGGCATCGCTCGCGGCAAGGTCGTCGGCAAGTCGGACAAGATCGCCGGCACCGTCGCCGAGCGCCCCATCTCGCCGAAGGACGTGCTGGCGACCACCTATCACCTGCTCGGCATCGACCCGGAGACGCTGCTCACCGACCGCACCAATCGGCCGGTGCCGCTGGTGCAAAACGCGTCGGTCATTGCCGAGGCGCTGGCGTGAAACGATCACCTCAGAGCAACGGACAAACTCATCTTCGGTTGCCGCGGCCGCCCACGTGGAGTAGGCTTGAGCGCGTGCCCCGGAATTAGGGACAACGGGCTAGCAATTCACGGGGAAGGCGTTAGGATGAGGGAAAGGAAGGGCGCCTTGCCCCGCTGACCCCGCCGACATTTCCGAAGTCCCATCGGCGCTCGGGCGGAAACGGGTCGCGGCGTCCCCCAGGTCTTCGGTCTGCCGGCCGTGCGAAAGGACGAGGTGGCTTCCCATGGCCCTGGCTCTGAATATCGGCAAGTGTACTCTCCTGGGCAACTATCGGGAGAACAACGAGGACTCCATTGAGGTCAAGGAGTTCTCCGACATGACGCTGTGCCTGGTGGCCGACGGCATGGGCGGCCAGCAGGCCGGGGAGATCGCCAGCAAGCGGGCCATTGAGATCCTGCCCCGCGAGCTGAAAAAGCACCTCGTCGGCCCCCTGGGCAGCGAGGAAACCAAGAACATCATCCGCCGCTCCATCGTCCAGGCCAACGAGGAAATCCTCGCCATGGCCGCCCTGGAGCGCGACCTGAAAAACATGGGCACGACCATCGTGCTCACCGTCTGGCGCAAGGGCTCGTCGGTGCTGTACGTCAGCGGCCTCGGCGACAGCCGCGGCTACTTGACCCGCGGCAAGAAGATCGAACAGCTCACCGTCGATCACTCCATCGCCCAGGCCCTGGTCGAGGCCAAGACCATCTCCGCCGCCGAGGCGCGCACGCACCGCTACCGCAACTTCCTCTGGAAGTACCTCGGCTCCAAGGAGGTCGGCGACGGCCCGGAAGTGAAGGTGCTGTCGCTGCAGACGGGGGATCGCTTCCTGCTCTGCACCGACGGCCTCACCGGCGTGGTGACCGACGAGCAGATCCTGGACTATGTCCGCGAACAGACCGACTTACAGGCCTGCGCCGACGGCCTCGGGCAGCTCGCCCTCGACTCGGGGTCGAAGGACAACGTGTCGTGCATCATCTTCGAGGTGGTGGATCGGCAGTAGCCGCTTGCGGCTTCGCATGACCTTGCGAAGCCGCAAGCGGCTGTATCATTTCCGCGGCCGTCGCCGCTTGTCCACGTCCCACAGGCGAAAGCCGACGTCGGTCCCGTCCTTGTAGGTGTTGAGCGTCGTCCGGTCGCCGCCGTCGTCCGTGCCGTCCTTCCAGATCGCGTAAATGACGATCCCCTCACCGTCCTTGCGGTAGCGCAGCGGCCGGCCGTCGTACGGGTCGAGCGGCACCTGGCGCAGGAACTCGCCCTTGAGGTCGTCCAACTTCTCCGGCCAGCGGCCGTACTTCCGCCGGTAGCGCTCGGCGGCCAGTCCCGCGGCGGTGCAGCGGAGCAGTCCGCGCGTGCGCCGCTCCGCCTCGGCGATCTTCTCCGTCGCCGTCAGCAGCAGCTCGCGCACCAGCAGCGGCTCCTTCGCGAACGTCGCCTTCTGCTCGTCCAGGCGCGCGGCCTGCTCCCCGGGCGGCAGTTTGGAAATCTCGACCATCCGGTTCATCCGCTCGAGCAGCGCGGCCCGATTGTTGGTGACCGTCCCCGGCAGGTACAGCGTCAGCTCCTCGCCGGCCCAGCCGCCGTTCCGCCGGGAGCCGCTGTTGAGCAGCCCCTGCATCTGCTTGACCGACGTGCCGCCGTCCTGCAGCGACTGCATGAGGCGGTCCATGCCCGCGCGCTCCCCGCGCATGCAGTACTGGAAGAGCGGCTCCTCGGCCTCCTCTTCCAGGGCCCGCTGCAAGCCGGCCAGGCCGTCGGCGTCCGGCTCCCCCTGCCCGACCGTCCGCTCCGCCTGCCCGGCGGCGATGGCGCGGATGGCCATGCGCACCAGCTGCGCGATGAGGGTGGGCTCGTCGCCGAGGGAGCGGCCGTTGTTGACCAGGGCGCGGCAGGAGACGACGGCGCCGTCCAGGTCGCCCGACTGCGCGCGGAACAGGGCGTCGTAGCTGAGCACCTGCGCCGTTTGACGGGCGTCCTGAATGTTCGGCATCAGCGTCGAGATGTAGTCTCGGGAATAGGCGATTTGAAAGCGGCCGCGTGGCCGGTCGGCGAGCTTGCGCGCCTCCTGGATGGCGGCGGCGGCCCG
>DATFNV010000220.1:0-28707 GCA_035266225.1 Gemmataceae bacterium | reverse complement strand
TGAAGGAGCGCGGCCTGCTCGACACGACGCTGATCGTGTGGATGGGCGAGTTCGGGCGGACGCCGAAGTTCCCGCGCGCCGACGGCCGCGACCACTGGCCCAACTCGTTCAGCGCGGTGCTGGCCGGCGGCGGCATCAAGGGCGGGCAGGTAATCGGCGACACCGGCCCCGACGGCGAGGGCGTCAAGGAACGGCCGGTGACGGTGCCGGAGTTCCTCGCCACCGTCTGCCAGGCGCTGGGCATCGACCACCAGAAGCAGAACCTCTCGAACGTCGGCCGGCCGATCCGCATCGTCGCGCCCGGCACCAAGGCGGTTCGGGAGGCCCTGGCGTGAAATTCTGACCAGGTCGGCTAGCCGAAAAATCCTCGCAGGCCGACAGAATTCACTTGCCACAAGGGAGATGGGCGGTATGGTGGTCGCTGCGCCGAAGCGCCGCGGTCGAGCGGTCATCCCGCAACGAAGCGTCCAGGAGACCAACCATGAATCTGCTCAGTTCGTCGATGGTGGTAGGGGGAATCGCGGGGATTAGTTTCGCGCTGCTGCTGATCGTCCTGTTCAAGGGCCGGACGAAGGAGTTCGATCCGCCTCCGCAGGAGAACCCCGTCCCTGACGCCTGGGACGATGAGATCGCAGCGGGGGAGTAGTGGCTTGCGGCTTCCCAGGGCGTGCGAAGCCGCAAGCGGCCCCAACGGTGTGCGGTCAGCGCACCAACTCCAGCACGCCCCACAGGCTCGGGTCCTCGCTGAAGGGGAAGTCGGCGCCGACGCTCAGCACTTGCTCCCCGAGTTCCGCATCGCGCACGGCATAGTAGACGCCGAGGCGCGGGTTCTGCTCTGGGTCGTAGCCGTTGAGCACCGCCGCCGGCAGGAACGCCTCGATGCGATAGCCGCCCTTGATGCGCTCGCAGCGGAATGGGATGGCGCTCGGCGGGCTGAGTGGAGCGTCCTGGAGGGCGCGGTTGATCTTCGACTGCGACACCACCGGCTCGTCGCGCTCCGAGCCGCCGCCGGCCGGTAGGAAATGGAACTGATGGCAGTAGCGACTGCCCCGGTGGCTGGTGCGGGCGTCGCGCGTGTCGATCCACAGCGTTACGCCGTCCGACGTGCGCGGCCGGGCGGCATCCCCCTGCGGCACCTCCGACTTGCCACGCACCTCGACCTGCACGCCGAGGCCCAACTCGTTCCATCCCAGGCGCAGGTCGGCGAAGTTGCGGGCCTCGTCCATCGCCGCGAAGTTGTCCAGCCGGCACGACTCGGGCAGGTCGAGGAGAAAATCGCCCTCCTCCGCGGGCATCGCCTTGACGTAGCGGCAGGGGGAGGCGACGCGGAAGAGAAAGCGGTGCGGCAGCAGGGTCATGCGGCGAATTCCTTCCGGCTAAGAAGTAATCAGCCACAGATGAACACGGATGAACACAGATTAATCTGTGTTTTGAATCTGTGTTCATCCGTGTTCATCTGTGGCTCATTCCGTCAATCTCCATCGACAAGCGCGGGGGCGGGCTTCTTCGCGGGCGCGACCGGCAGCAGGCTGCGCTGCAGCACCTCGCGGGCACGGTCGAACTCGGGTTGCCAGGTGATCTCGGGGTAGCCGTTCTTCAGGCAGTCGCGCAGCTTTTCCAGGGTGTTGCGGGCCATGTGCGGGCACTTGTTGCAGGCGCAGGTGATGCCCGGCACCGGGTGGTAACGGTGTTGCGGGAATTTGCTCTGCATCTGCCACATCATGTTCGCCTCGGTCGCCACCAGCAGGTCGCTGGGCTCCTTGAGGTTGCCGATGTAGCGCAGCATCGCCTCGGTGCCGCCGATGAAGTCGCTGTGTTCGCGGATGTTCGCCGGGCATTCGGGGTGAGCCACCGTCAGGGCCTGCGGCAGCTTCTTCTTCATCGCCAGCAGGTCGGCGACGCTGAAGATCTCGTGGACCATGCAGGAGCCATTCCAGAGGATCATCGGCCGCCCGGTCACTTCCGAGAGGTACTGCCCCAGGTGCCGGTCGGGGACGAAGAGGATTTCGCAATCCGCGGGGACCCGGCGGACGATCTCCTCGGCGTTGCCGGAGGTGACGACCCAGTCGGACAGCGCCTTGACCGCCGCGGTGCTGTTGATGTACGTGACGGTCTGGAAGCGGCGGCCGTTCTCGCGGAGCATCTCCTGGTAGCGGGCGAGCTTGGGGGCGGGGCAGCTGTCGGCGAGCGAGCAGCCGGCCTTCAGGTCGGGCAGGAGGACGCGCTTGTCGGGGTTGAGGATCTTCGCGGTCTCGGCCATGAAGTGGACGCCGCAGAAGACGATGGTGGAGTTGCTGACCTTGGTCGCCTCGCGGGCCAGTTTGAGGCTGTCGCCGGTGACGTCGGCCAACTCCTGGATCTCGCCCTCCTGGTAGTAGTGGGCGAGGATGACGGCGTCCTCGCGGGCCTTGAGGTCGCGAATCTCATCGATGATGTCGGTCATGGCAAGGGGTCCTTGTTTTTTCCGTGGCGCAGGATCAACCCACTTCTACCATTCATTGTACGCGTCCCGCCCCTCGCCGCCGCCTTCGTCACTTGCCGCGGGTCAGCCGGTACAGGTCCGAGCCCATCTTCATGACGTAGAGCACGTCGTTCTTCGGGTCGTACTCGATCCAGGTCAGCGCCGAAACGCCCTTCAGCGCCGCCGGCAACGCGACCGGCTGGCCCCAGGTGGCGCCGCCGTCCGTGCTCTCCACGATGCCGTCCTTGGTGAGCACGAACAGCTGCCTGGCCTCCTTGCCGAAGACCGGGCCGTAACGCCCCTCCTTCACATCCGACAACTTCTTCCAGTTCTTGCCCTGATCGGTCGTGGCGAGCAGCGCCCCATCGACCAGCCAGTAAAGGGTGCCCTCCCGCGGCTTCGGCAGCGCCGTCGCGGTCCAGTCGCCGCAGGGCTCGAACGTCTTGCCGGCGTCGGTGGTCCGTAGCAGCCGCGGCTTCGGCCGATCCTTCGTCTTCATCTCGGCGACGACGGCGGACTTCTCATCGAAGACCCACGCGGGGCCGTAACCCTTGCCGACCTCCGCAAACGTCCTGCCGCCGTCGTGCGAGGCGATGAGCAGGCCGCCCGACTCGTGCTTGAGCGCCAGCACGAACTTCATCGCCGGGTCGCTCCAATCGACGGCGCACCAATCGACGTGGGTCGATTTGCTATCCATGAACTTCCATTCCCCGCCGCCGTCCGCACTGACGCCGACGGGCGCCCCGTAGACCAGCGCCATCAGCAGCCGGGGGGTCTTGCCCGACGGGTCGAGCATCAGGCAGCCGGGCCATTCGGTGCGGCCCCTGACGACGGGGCCGTGCTTCTTCCAGGTCCGGCCCTGGTCGCGGGAGCGGTACAGCCCTTTCTCGCTCAGGTCGATGAAGACGTCGCCGCCGGCGTGGTCCACGACGACGCCGCAGAGGCCGAAGTCGCCGGGCTTCTCAGCCTTGACGAGGTCGGTCGTCGTCGCCTCCCAATCGGCGGCCGCCCGGCCCGCGAACAAGCAGAAGACTCCGACCAGTGCAATCCGGTATTGTGCCATCGTGGTTGACTCGTCTGTTGGAATTCGGGTTGAGGTTGCGGAAGCCGCTTGCGGCTTAGCGGATTCCAGGCTTCCGCCAAGCCGCAAGCGGCTGACGCTACAGACTCTCACTTCAGGTGCGGCCTCAGCAACTCCGCCCACACCTTGTAGCCCTCTCCGTTCAGGTGCAGTCCGTCCTTCGCGTACAGTTCCGGGCGCGGCTTGCCGTCGTCGCCGAGCAGCGGCTTGACCACGTCGAGGAAGCGCAGCCGCTCGTCCCCCTTGCAATACGTCTCCACCAGGGCGTTCGCCTTCTTCTGCACGTCGAACAGGCCCCAGCGCGCCGGGCTCGGCTTCACGGCGAGGAAGACGATCCGCGTTTTCGGCAATTCCTTGTGGACCGCCTGCGCGAACGCCTTGAAGTCGTCGCGCACCTGCTCCGGCGTCCGTCCGGCGGCGGTGTCGTTGTCGCCGGCGTAGAAGACGATCAGGCGCGGCCTGTGTTTCAAGATCAGGCGCTCCGCGAAGTGGGTCGAGTCGGCGATCTGCGAGCCGCCGAAGCCGCTGTTGATCACCGGCAGGTCGGGGAACGATTTCGCCACGTCCCACAGGCGGATGCTGGAACTGCCCGCGAAGACGATCCCCTCCTTCGGCGGAGCCTTCTCCCGGTTGCGACGCTCGATGGCCAGGATCTCTTTCTCCCAGCGGTAGAAGCCCGGCCCCTCGGTAACACCGCCCTTGAGCAACTCCTTCAACTCCTTCACCCGTTCGGCCTGGTTGGGGTCGTCGGCGAGGTTCCGGTGCTCGTGCGGGTCTTCCTGATGGTCGTACAGCTCGACGCCGCGCTTGCCGCCGTCCCATTCCGTGTAACGGAACTGCTCGGTACGAAGGCTGCGGCCGAGGAACTGGTCCTTGCCGCCGCCGCGGCGCACCTGCGTGTAGGCCGCCTTCTTCCCCGGCGCCGCGGGATCGTCCAGTTGCGGCCGCAGGCTGGTCCCATGCACCATCCCCGGCGGCGGCAGGCCGCACAGGTCGGCCAGGGTCGGATACATGTCGAGCAATTCCGCCGGCCGGCCGCACGCCTGGCCGGTCGCCTTTATCCCGGGAGCGACGATGAGCAGCGGCACCCGCGCCGACTCCTCGAACAGGCTCATCTTCTGCCACAGGCCGTGCTCGCCCAGGTGCCAGCCGTGGTCGCCCCACAGCACGATAATGGTGTTGTCCGCCAGCTTCAGCCGCTCCAGCGCGTCCAGCACCTTGCCCACCTGGGCGTCGGCGTAACTGACGGCAGCGTAGTAGGAGCGCAGGAAATCCGTCAGCTTCGCCTGGTCCAGGCCGTAGTTCGGCGGCGTCACCGTGTAGGCGGCCTCGGGGTGGTGCTTGCGGTCGTCGGCCGGCTCCTTCGGAAGAGCCACTTTGTCGAGCGGGTACAGATCGAACCACTTGCGCGGGGCGACGCAGGGGACGTGCGGGCGGTAGAAGCCGACGCCGAGGAAGAACGGCCGGTCGCCCTTCCGTTCCAGGATGCGGATGGCCTCGTCGGCGACGTGGGCGTCGGTCTGCTCGTCGTCGCCGCCGTCGGCGATCATCCAGCTCAGCGCCCCGCCGAGGCCGAGTTTCGGCGTGTAGTTGAGGACTTTCTTCTCGTCGGTCTTGTCGCGGCCCCAAGGGTTGACGGTCATCTCCCACGATTTGGCGTCGTCAAGGCCGGCGTTGCCGATGTCGTTGGGCACGCCGTAGTGGTACATCTTGCCGACGCGCGCCGCGAAGTAGCCGTGCTGCCGGAAGTACTGTGGCAAGGCCACCGCGCTGGGCAGCGTCGTGCGGTAGTTCGTCGTGTTGTCCTGGACGCCGGTGGCGTCGGGGCGCAGGCCGAACATTAGCGACGCCCGGCTAGGGTTGCACAGCGGATACTGGCAGTAGGCGCGCTCGAAGCGGACGCCGCGCGCCGCCAGCCGGTCGATGTTCGGCGACTTCACCAGCGGGTGGCCGTAGCAGCCCAGGGCGGTGTTCAGGTCGTCCAGGGCGATGAACAGCACGTTGGGCCGCGGCCGCTCCTCGGCCCGCACCGGCCACGCCGCCACCACCAGCAGTACCGCCGCCAGGATCGCGCGCCGCATCGTTGGTCCCCTCCTTTGCTCGTTTAGCCGCCGCCCTCGGGGCGGCGCGGATTCATCGTTTCGCGAATCGATAAATCGAGGGCGGCGGCTAAACGGACTGGCCCCGAGTATGAGCGATGGCGCGGCCGACCGCAAGCGGTAGCCGGCACTTGTTGCCGCTGCCGGGGGCCGGTAAACTGCCGGTGCCTTGTCAGCCGAGCCAGGCGGTCAACCCCTCACTCACGGATCGCACTCTCATGGCCAAGAAAACCATCCCAGCCGCCCCCGCGAAGTCCGAGGTCGCGAAGCCCGCGGCCGACGGCGAGATCCTGCGCCAGCCGGCGGAGGTCAAGTACGCCGACGAGTTGGCCTACCTGGCCGCGGCCGACACGGCGCCGCGGCCGTTCACCTGGCGCCTGTCGCCGCGCCTGGTGCGGCTGTTCATCCTCGGCTCGCGGCCCGGCGACAAGCTGGAGCGTGAAATCCGGCAGAAGTTCTACGGCGACCCCAGCGTGGTGGAGCGCGCCATCGTCACGCTGGCCTCCGACCGCGGCCTGCTGCTGATCGGCGACCCCGGCACCGGCAAGAGCTGGCTCGCCGAGTTGCTCGCCGCCGCCGTCAGCGACAACTCCACCCACGTCGTCCAGGGCACCGCCGGCACTACCGAGGACCAGATCAAGTATTCGTGGAACGTGGCGATGGTCATCGCCGCGGGCCAGTCGCGCGAGTCGATGATCCCGTCGCCGATCATGACCGCCATGCGCAAGGGCGAGATGGGCCGCTTCGAGGAGCTGACGCGCTGCACCTCGGACGTGCAGGACGCCCTCATTTCGATCCTCAGCGAGAAGTACATCTCCATCCCCGAGTTGTCGGGCGGCGCCGGCATCGTCTTCGCGCGGCCTGGCTTCAACGTCATCGCCACCGCCAACAGCCGCGACCGCGGCGTCAACGACCTGTCCACGGCGCTCAAGCGGCGCTTCAACTTCGTGCAGATCCCTATCGTCACGAACAAGAAGACGGAGAAGGAAATTGTCCTGTTCCGCACGCGCGAGCTGCTGGCGCGCAACCGCTTCGAGGTGGACGTGCCGCCGGCGTTGCTGGACATCCTGTTGCAGACGTTCGCCGACATGCGCGAGGCCTCGGCGGGGGCTAGCTC
Source organism: Gemmataceae bacterium (assembly GCA_035266225.1). Taxonomy (GTDB): domain Bacteria; phylum Planctomycetota; class Planctomycetia; order Gemmatales; family Gemmataceae; genus DATFNV01. The sequence continues at coordinate 21,949 of DATFNV010000220.1, read as the reverse complement.
GGAGGACCAGAAGCTGGAGTCGAGCCTGTCCACGGCGGAGCAGATCGGCGTCTTGGAGGACGCGGTGCTGCACGGCCACTTCTTCGGCGAGCGCCAGCTGGAGGCGTACACGCTGGCGCGGTCGCTGGTCGGCACGCTGGTGCGGCGGATTCCCGAGGACGTGTCGGTGCTGAACAAGTTCTGGCACGCGGTGGTCGAGAAGCGCGGCAAGGAGCAGAAGGGGGAGTGGCAGCCGTTCCTGCAGGGCGGCAAGGACGCGATGGCGACGATGACGTGAGCCGCCGGATCAGGGTAGAATACCGGGAGACATCATCGTCACGTGCCCCCGGAGTCGTTCCCATGACCAAGACAGCAAGCGACCAGGGAGAGTCGGAGATGGGACGAGTGACCTTGGAGTTCACGGTGTCGAACTACCGCGACGTGGTGAAGTCCCAGGAAGGAACCCTCGCACTTGAGAAGGTACGTCACTTCCAGCTCGAAGGCGTGGTGGACACGGGCGCCACCGGCCTCGTCCTTCCTACCGACGTCGCCGACCGACTGGGGTTATCCCCGGTCGGCGAGGTGACGATCCACTACGGCGACCGGCGGAGCGCGCGGCGACCGCTGGTGGATGACGCGCGCGTGGATCTGCTCGGCCGCCAGGGGACGTTCCAGGCGGTCAGCGAGCCGGATCGCACGACGGCACTGATCGGAGCGGTGGTCCTGGAGACGCTCGACTTTCTCGTGGACCCCCTGAATCAGCGCCTGGTCCCGCGCGACCCTGCGGGCATCACCGCTGAAGTGGAGTGACGGCACGCGAGGTCTGCGGACAGGAGCGCTCGCGGTGAGAAGCAGGGGTCGCGGCGCACCTTGAGCCGCTGGCGTGGGGAGAAAACACCATGAACTCGGTAACGCTGGAACAGGTGGAAGCACTGGCGATGCAGCTGCCGGCGCCGGAGCAGTTGAAGCTAGCGGCGCGCCTTTGCGAGCAGGTGAGTACCAATCTGCCTGAAGCGAGGCGACAGGCGAGTGAAGAGGCGGAGCGGAAACGGCAGGCTGCGCTGCGCCTCGCCGAGCAGCTGCTCGCGGAGTGCGACGACATCGAGGACGATTCGCAAGGGACGACGGACGCGGCAGCGATCCTGCGGCAGCAGCGTGAGGAAAGGATAGCCGCGATATGCCAGAGAAGTGTGTAGACGCCAGCGTAGCCGTCAAGTGGGTTGTAAAGGGTGAGCCGTGGCGGACCAAGGCCCGGAAGCTACTCCAGGACTCGCAGACCGCCGGGTTCACCCTGATCGCCCCGCCCATGTTCGAGTACGAGACGGAAACCGTAGTGCAAGGACTGCTCATGAACGGGGTGCTTAGCGTGAGCGAAGCCGATACGGCCCTGGCCCAAGTCGCGGCCGCAAATGTTCAACTCCTTACGCACTCGGACATGGTAAGTCGTGCGCGCGATTTCGCCAGGCGCTTTCATCAGCGGCGCATCTATGACGCGCTCTACGCCGCGCTCGCCGACCTGCGGGGCTGCGAGTTCTGGACCGCGGACACCGCCTTCTGCAATGACGTGTCGCCGTCCCTGCCGTTCGTCAGGCATATCCGGTTCTACCCCTGAGTCGTCCGACCGAGGCGCCCCATGAAGACCGCTGCCTTACCTTCCGCGTCCGGCTTCGACCCGCTGCGGCAGCAGCTCCTCGCCGCGGCCGAGGCCTTCGCCACCGACGCGCAGCCGCTCGGCAAACTCCTCGGCAGCCTCGTCGATGACGTCCGCCGCGCCGCCGACGAGCCGCTGGAAATCTTCCCCGTCTGCCACCACTCCCCGGCCGCAGCGGTCCACATGATCGCGCGCCTGCGGCAGCGGCCGCCGCGCGTCCTCTTCATGGAGATGTGCGAGGACCTGCGGCCGCTGCTCGACAAGTTGCGCGACTGCAAGCTGCCGGTCGCCCTGCAAGCCTTCGCCGGCCACAGCGACGCCTTCCCCGCGAGCTGGACGCCCCTGAGCGTCGTCGCCCCGCTCACGGAATTCTCCGCCGAGTACCAGGCCATCGCCTTCGCCCTGGAAAACCCGCAAACGGAACTCGTTTTTGTCGATCGAAGCGTCGATCACATCTTCCAATGGATGCCGCAGGAGGAGGGCGAGCTGGAAAAGCACCTCGCCCAGGACGAAGAAAGCGACGAGGACCCCGCGGGCGGCGGCGATGAGAAGCCGACCATCCACGGAGCGGCGGTCGGCGTGCAGATGGGCGGCGTCGAGCCGACCTTCGAGCGCTTCCACGAGTTCCTGCTGAGAAACGCCCGCGTCCGCTACTTCGCCGAGTGGTGGGACCAGTACGTCGAACAGGCCGTCGTCGGCGCCGACTACGAGACGTATCGCCACGTGATGTTCCTCGTCGGCAGCCTGCTGCGCCGCCTCGGCCGCAAGGACCGGGACCACGAAGAAGACCGCCAGCGCGAGCGCTTCATGTGGACGCGCATGAAGGAGCATCTCGCCGCGAAGAAGGTCAAGCCGGCCGAGGCGATGTATATTTGCGGCGCCGTCCACGCCGTCAGCGACGTGGAGGAATTCGGCACCACGAACAACAACCGCTGGGATGTCCCGCCGAAGACGAGTACCACCTGGCTGTACGGCTTGATCCCGTCGAGCTACGCCGCCATCGACCATCAGTTTCACTTCCCGTCCGGGACCGTGACGCTGTCCGACGCCAGCTGGGACAAGCACCGGCGGGCGCTCAACGTGAAGGAATTCGCCCTGGCGCGGAAGGAAAAGGAGAAGACGAAGGGGAAAAAGACGGCACCGGCGGAGGCGCCCCCCGAGCGCGAAACGGCAAGCCAGGTTCCCTCCCCCGGTGCCGACTCGCTGCTGGGCTACCTGATGCGGCCCCCGGCGCTGGCCGGCGCCGACGAGGAACAGCTCCTCGCCTGGTGCGTCGGCGTCACGGACCTGGCGCGGCGAAACGGGTACCTCGCCACGACGGCCGACTCCATCAGCGTCTATCACACGGCGATCCTCCTCGCCCAGATGCGCAACCGTCATCACCCGACGCCCTACGACTTCCGCGACGCGGCCATCACCTGCCTGGAGAAGGACCGCACGCCGAAGAAGCGCAACATCGAGCGGCTCTGCGACGTGCTCCTCGGCGGCGACCGCCGCGGCCAGGTCGGCTTCAGCTCGCTGCCGCCCCTGGCCCAGGACGTCTACGAGCGCCTGGCTCCGCTGAAGATCAACCTGCAGGCGACGAGCATCCAGCGGGCGCTGCTCGACTACCGCGAGCGACCCGACCTGTTGCCCTGCTCCGACCTGCTGTGGAAACTGCGCTACCTGCTCGGCGGCAGCGTGCTGCGGCCGATCATGGGCGAGCGCGTCCTGGGGCAGGCGCCGGTGCAGGAGTCGTGGGACCTGGCCGTCGGCAAAAACCAGACGCCGCTGATCCAGCTCGGCTACGAGGGCGTGACGGTCGAGCACGTCCTGGAAAAGCGCTTGAAGGCCAAGGCGTTCGCCGGCGGGGCGACCGCGGTGAGCGCCCTGGCCGCGGCCGAGGACTGCGTGCTGTACCTGAAAAGCGCCCGGCTGACGGAAGAGATCGGCGAGCACGCGGTCGGCCTGCTGCTGCAGGAGACGGGGGCGCAGTCGGCGCCGGAGATTTTCGAGCGGGTGAGGCGGTTGGTCCACTATTTCCGCTCGACGCCGACGGGGTTGCCGGAGTGGGTGAAGCGCTTCGTGACGGCCGGCTACTCGCACTACGCCACGCTGTTGCCGGCGGCGTTCGGCGACCGCGGCACCACGCCCGACCAGGTCGCCGGCATGCTGGCGTTCATCTTCAACCTGGAAAGTCTGGCATTATCGCTCGGCTGCAACCGCTCGCAACTGCTCATCGCCATCCAGCAGTCGGCCCCGGTGACCGACGACCCGAACAAGCTCGGTCTGCTCTGGTCGGCGGAATGGCTGCTGGGCCTGCGCACCGTCGAGGCGATCCGCGAGTTCTTCGCGGGCCTCCTGGAGAATCGGCTGGCGCTGTCGTCGTTCCCCGGGTACGTGAATGGGTTCCTGCTGGCGCTGAAGTTCACGCCGCTGGTGGCCCGGCTGGTGGTGGAATTGCTGAGCCGGGCGTTCGAGAAGTTGCCCGACGCGGTGCTGATGCCGTGGCTGCCGAGCCTGCTCATGACGCTGCGGCCGCACGGGGAAGCGGTGCTGCCGGCGCTGCTGAAGGAGGCGGCGACGTGTTTCCCCGCGAGCCTGTCGGCGCTGTGCGGCTGGCGCCCGCCCTGGGAGGCAGCGGCGCCGCCTGCGGCTTCGCAGCCCGCGCGGCCCGCGGTGGAACTGAGCGCGGAAGAGACGGCGGTGCAGGCACTGCTGCGAGAGCAACCGGCGACGACCGAGGCGCTGGCGCGATTGCTGGGAGTGGAGCCGGTGTGGCCGGAGGCGGCGACGGGAGGCACCGCCGCACGGGCGGCGGTCAGCGAGGATGAGGCGGCGGTGCAGAGGCTGCTCGCTGAGCATCCTGAAACGGGGAAGGCATTGGCGGCGTTGGTGGGGGGCAAGTCATGACGAAATTCGACGTCCAGGCTCTTCGCCGGCAGTTCCCCGCGCTGCGGCAGTCGCGCAGCGGCCTCACCCCGGCCTTCCTCGACGGCCCCGGCGGGACGCAGGTGCCGCAGCGCGTCATCGACGCCCTCGTCCATTACCTCAGCACCTGCAACGCCAACCACGGCGGCGTTTTCGCCACCAGCGTCGAGTCCGACGCCATCCTGGCCGACGCCCACGAGGCCGTCGCCGACCTGCTCAACGCCGACCCCGATGGGATCGTGTTCGGCCAAAACATGACCTCGCTGACCTTCCATCTCAGCCGGGCGATCGGCAGGGAATTCCTCGGGCCCAGCAACGAGGTGATCGTCACCCGCCTCGACCACGACGCCAACGTCCGGCCGTGGGTCCTCGCCGCCCGAGACGCCGGGGCCACCGTGCAGTTCGTGGACATTCATCCGGAAGACTGCACCCTCGACCTCGAAGACCTCAGCCGCAAGCTGAGCCGGCGCACGAAGGTCGTCGCGATCGGCGCCGCCTCCAACGCCGTCGGCACGGTCAATGACGTCCGCACCGTCGCGGAATGGGCGCATGCCGTCGGCGCGCTCGTCTTCGTGGACGCCGTCCACTACGCCCCACACGGCCCGATCGACGTGCAAACATGGGGCTGCGACTTCCTCGCCTGCTCGGCGTACAAGTTCTTCGGCCCCCACGTGGGCATCCTCTGGGGCAAACCGAGTCTGCTGGCGAGTCTGCCGGCGTACAAGGTCCGGCCGGCGCCGGACCGGCCGCCCGACCGGTGGATGACCGGCACGCAGAACCACGAGGGGATCGCCGGGGTCGCGGCCGCCGTCGAGTACCTGGGGGAGATCGGCGAGCGGCACGGGGAGTACCACGGGCGCTTCCCGGAGATGAGCGACCGGCGCTTGAACGTCCACGCGGGAATGGCGGCGATTCAGGAGTACGAGGTGGGACTGACGCGGAAATTGCTGGCGGCACTGGCGGGGAGGAAGCGCTTCAGGGTCTGGGGCATTACCGACCCGGGTCGGCTGGGGGAGCGTGTGCCGACGGTATCGATCACGCTGCCCGGCCATTCGTCGGAGGACCTAGCGAAGCACCTCGCGGCACGGCAGGTCTACGCCTGGAGCGGCAATTTCTACGCGGTGGAGTTGACGGAGCGCCTGGGGCTGGAAGACGCGGGCGGGCTGCTGCGGCTCGGCCTGGTCCACTACAACACGGCGGACGAGATCGACCGGCTGACACAGGCGCTGGACGAATTCGCGCCGTAGCCGCTTGCGGCTTCGCACGACCGCGAAGCCGCAAGCGGCCGATATCACACGTCGCATAACTTCACCGCCTCGCGCAGCCCCTCCTGCGGGTCGCGCGTCGGGATGAACTCCTGCCCGACGTAGCCGGTGTACTTGATCTCCAGCAGCTTGCGCATGATCGGGGGGTAATTGATCTCCTGCTTGTCGTCCAGTTCGCCGCGGCCCGGGTTGCCGGCCGTGTGGACGTGGCCGATGATGTCCTTGTTCTGCTCGAGGCGCCGAATGACGTCCCCGTGCATGATCTGCACGTGGTAGATGTCGAAAAGCAGCTTCACGCGTTTCGAGCCGACGCGACGGATCACCTTGGCCAGCCAGTCGAGGTCGTCGCCCTGGTAGCCGGGGTGGCCCTTCATGGGGTGCGTGTCGTCACGCGTGTTCAGATGCTCGACGCACAGCGTCACGCCCTTCTTTTCCGCGTGGGCGGCGACCTCCTTCAGCCCCTTGACGCAGTTGTCGGCCCCCTCGTCGCGGGGGATCTCGCCGCTCTTGGGGTCCTCGGCGTCGCGCCACTTGTAGCCGCTGAAGCCGATCACGCTGGGGAAGCCGACGTCGGCGCAGGCGTCGATGGCCTTTTTCGTGTGGCCGATGACCTCCTCATGATACTTCGGGTTGTTGAAGCCCTTAACAAACGGCCAACCCGGCATGCCGTTGGGGGCGAGGGCGCAGACGAGGCCGTGCTTCTTGAGGATGCCCCAGTCTTCCGGTGCGACGACCTCGACCGAGACGCAGCCAAGCGCCTTGGCGACCTGGCAGGTCTTCTCGACGTCCCACTTCTCGCCGGCGGTGTTGAAGCACCAGAAGACGATCGACTGCTTGATGTGCCCTTTGCTCACGGCTTTCTCCTCGGCGGCCGCCAGCTGCGGAAGTCCGGTGACGACGGCCGCGGCGGCGGCTTGAACCAGGTGACGACGGGTGATCGCGTTGTCGCGCATGGGGTGCTCCTCAGGGGTGATCTGTCGTTCGGGACTCGTTACCGCTGTGGTAGCAAATCTGGTCCCGGTAGTCCAGAAGGGTCCGTCGGGGCTTGCGGGTCCCGGCGGCGGGGAGTAGGCTACCAGCCACGATCACCCCTCCCAGAGCGTTGGAGCACGGAGCACGGTCATGGCCAAGGCAAAGACGTCGGGCACGGTCTACCAACTGAAGATCACCCTGGCCGGCATCCGGCCGCCGGTCTGGCGGCGCGTGCAGGTGCAGGACTGCACGCTGGACAGGCTCCACAATATCATCCAGGTCTGCTTCGGCTGGAGCGATTCTCACCTGCACGCTTTTGAGATCGGCGGGGAGCAGTACGGCGACCCCGAGCAGATGCAGGATCTCGACGCCGCCCCCGAGCGCAAAATGAGCCTGAGCCGCATCGCGGCCTCGGGGCTGAAGAAGTTCACCTACACCTACGATTTCGGCGACAACTGGGAGCACGTCGTCCAGATCGAGAAGACGCTCCCGCCGGAGCCGGGCGTGCAGTACCCACGGTGTGTCACGGGCAAGCGCGCCGGCCCGCCGGAGGACTGCGGCGGCCCGTGGGGCTACGGCGACTTCGTGGACGCGATCACGGACCCAAATCATCCGGAGCACGAGGAACGGCTCGAGTGGGTCGGCGGGGAGTTCGACCCGGAGGCGTTCGACGTGGAAGAGATCAACGGGGAACTGGGAGCGCTGGGGTAGCAGACGACCCAGGGGAACGAGCGGGCAGGGATCACACCTCGCCCGCCCGCGGCTGTTCCTTACAAACGCAGGCGTCGCCGCCGGGGCAGTCGGAACCGCACTGCTTCACGAGCGGACCGAGTTCTTGACGAACCTCTTCGGCGAAACGGTGAAACCCAGTCTCCTTCCAGTGGGGACACCGGGAGGATGACGGTTCGACCAGCCTGGCAATGTCGGTCAAGACGGCGCTGATCGAATCCGCGCACCGCTCGCTCTGTCGCCTGAGCTGTTCGAGTTCCTCCTTCGGGCTATCGACGTCTCGCACGTTGGGGATCGGATGGCCGCCGACGAGGCGAAGTCCCTGCCGAACCGCGACTCGATCGTCGAGCAGCCAGGCCTCCGCGTGGACATTCGCCTCCCCGAACGCCGTGGGGAATGCGGGAGCGGATTGGCGCGCCTCGTCGCGGGCGTTGCACAGCTCTTTCAACTTCCGCCCCTGCGGATCGTTATCAACATCGACGGTCATCACGAGCCCCGTCGCGTCGGCGTCAACGGCTTGCCTCATCGCGAACAGCAGCTTCTTCCGGTAGCCCTTCCCGCTCCCTTCCCTGTGGATGCGCGCCCAATGCTTGAATGTCGCACGGACATTGACACCAAGGATACGACCGACGAGATGAGGAACCGTCGCCGTGTCCCCTGGGCCGTCTCCGACGATGAGCAACTCGATCATTTGTGCTTCTTCACCAGCCCTTCTTCGCCCTGATTGTACCAGACCTCACCGAGCAGGAACTCATCGAGAAACAGCTTGAGTCGCTCGGCGTCAGCCGGCTCGGCCGTGCGACTGCCATCGTTGTCGCGGTGGAAGACCAGCACTTGATCCTCACCCATGCGGACGTGATCGAGCAGGTAGGGAGAGTGAGTCGTCACGATGAGTTGCACGGGATGCCCGCCGTGCGCCCCGGAAACCAACTCGCGCAGAAGGCCCATCACGTGGCCAAGCCGCTTGGGATGGATGGCCGTTTCGGGCTCCTCCAGAAGTACGACCTTTGGAGACCTGGGGTGGTAGGCCAAACATACAAAGAACAGCAACATGCGCACCCCGGATGATGCCAGGTCGGCAGGCAGCTGAAATCCTCCTTCGATAGCAAGATCCACACGCCTCAGGGCCTGATTTGGAGTGCCGATGTTGACATCCTCCAAGCCCGGGGTGAGTCGTTTAACGGCCGCCACCACGTCGAAGAACCGTTTCCGGTCCCGGCGCAACAAATAGTCGAGGAGGGCCGGTACGTTGCTCCCGTCGTAGTCCATGTCAGGCGCGGCCCCTTCTGAAGGAGTTCCGGCAGACTCCATCGGCACCCCGCGCGAGGTCAGGTGGAAAAATCCCACTGGCAAGGTATCGACAAACGCCTCAAACCCCTCCGGCCCCCGGGCGCTGAATAGGTATCCCGTTCCGCTCGAGGTCTCCCCCGAGATAGTGATCGGGAGATTCCTCTCTCCTCGCAAATAGTCGGTCGGCCGGAATTCACGTCGGCTAAGCAGATACTGGATCGCGGCGAGGAAGGCCGACTTGCCGGTGTCGTTCGGTCCAACCAACACCGTCAGGGGGCGAAGCGGTGCGTGCAACGATCGGAAGCAGCGGAAGTTCTCCATTGAGACGCGCTGTAGCACGGCCACCTCCCGCACCTACGCTCCACTGCACGAGACCGTGGAACGTGTTCAATCCGACACCGTAGTCCAACGACCATTCGACCCATTGGGAGACTTCGCAGCGTGGTATTGGTCGATAATATCGGTCAATACGTCGCCCATCACCGAATCGAGCCGGTCAATCACGGCCCGAAAGAGAGCGACGGAGAGGGACGAAGTTGCGAGAAGTCGCCGCGCGCCCCAGGAATGTTCGACGTGCTCGACTCCCCACTCCGAGCGGGTTGTTCGCGCACCGTACGGTTGGGCGCCCTGTCGCGCACAGATCTGCAGTAAGCGGGCGGCTTCGGAACACACGACCTCTCCGCTCACGCCGGATTCGAGTCGCACCTCAACCGCCCGGGGAGATTCGGCGTCATATTCGACAACACAGCTCCAGGGAAGCCGGGTCGTCTTGGAGCGAACCTGTCGCAGCGTCCACGAACGCACGGTTTGGCCTCGCCGGGGGTTTCCTGCGACGATCAAGTTCTCTGCCCCGGCAATCGCTTTGAGCCACTCCTCGATGGCCCGCAGGTCTTCGCGGAGGATTGCGTCGTGGTCGCGCCAGCGAACGCTCTCCTGCTGCCGAACGACAGCACGGCAGTTCGGGCAGGACTCCAGGACTGCGGTCTTCGCGACGAGTTCCCCCTCATCGAAGCTGACATGGCAGTTCGGGCAGATGAGCGACTGATTCATCGCGTTCTCCCACAGAGGGCAGACGAGTCTCTGCTGCATCCTACCGGACCGTGGCAAGTGGCGACAAGCCGTCCCCGCGCCGGACCTCATGCCAGGACGTCCTCGATGACATGCCCATGCACGTCGGTCAACCGCCGGTTGATGCCGTTGTGGTAGAAGGTCAGCCGCTCGTGTTCCAGCCCGAGCAGGTGCAGGATCGTCGCGTGCAGGTCGTAAATGGTGCAAACGTGCTCCGCCGCCTTGTAGCCGAACTCGTCGGTCGCCCCGTAACTGAAGGCGCGCTTGACCCCCGCGCCGGCCAGCCAGACGGTGAAGCCCTTCGGGTTGTGGTCGCGGCCGTTGGCACCCTTCTGGAACGTCGGCATCCGGCCGAACTCCGTCACCCACACCACCAGCGTGTCGCCGAGAAGCCCGCGCGCCATCAGGTCGCGGAGCAGGGCGGCGCACGGCCGATCGAGGATCGGCCCGTGGACGTCGTACTGCGCCTTGATGGTGCGGTGCCCGTCCCAGTTGCCGACGCCTTCGCCCATTGCGTAGGCGCCGTTGAACAGCTGCACGAAGCGCACGCCTCGCTCCAGCAGCCGCCGCGCCAGCAGGCAGTTGCGCGCAAAGCCGGCCCGCACCTTGTCGGCGTCCTCGACGCCGTACAAGTCGCGCGTCGCCTTCGACTCCTTCGACAGGTCGGCGACCTCGGCGGCGCGGAGTTGCATCTTGGCGGCCAGCTCATAACTGGCGATCCGGGCTGCCAGTTCGCCGTCGCCGGGGTGGCGCTCCAGGTGGCGCTCGTTGAGCAGCTTGAGGAAGTCGCGCGTGGACGCCTCGGCGGGAGCCGACACCTCCGGCGGGCGGGCGAGGTTCGGGATGGGCTTGTCGGCGTTGAAGGCGGTGCCCTGGAAGACGGCCGGCAGGAAGGCGCTACCCCAATTGTTCGGCCCGACCTGCGGCACGCCGCGCGGGTCCGGGACGGCCACGAACGCGGGCAGGTCGGCGCACTCGGTGCCCAGGGCGTAGCTGACCCACGCGCCGACGCTGGGGAAGCCGTCGAGCGTGAAGCCGGTGGACATCTGGTTCTCGGCCGGCCCGTGCGTGTTGCTCTTCGCCGTCATCGAGTGGATGAAGCACATCTCGTCGGCTAATTGGGCCAGGTGCGGCAGCAGGTCGCTGACCATCTTGCCGCTCTGCCCGCGCGGCCGGAACGTCCATAGCGGCCGCACGAGGTTGCCCTGCTCGCCCTGGAAGGTGACGAGCTTGTCGGCGCCGGGCATCGGCTGGCCGTCGCGCTTCACCAGCTCGGGCTTGTAGTCGAAGGTATCGACGTGGCTGACCGCGCCCGAGCAGAAGATCATCAACACCCGCTTCGCCTTGGGTGCGAACTGCGCCGGGCGAGGAGCCAGGGGGTTGCTTGTCGTTTCGCGCTCGCCGGCCCGCGCCGCCTCAGCGAGGAGGGTTGCCAGGGCGATGCCGCCCAAACCAGTGCCGGCGTGGGCGAGGAAGTCGCGCCGATTCAGCAGACGACGGCCAGCGTGCGAGAGAGGATGATCGAACATCGGTAAGCCCGCTACAGGAGTCAATCAATCGAATTAGTCGATATTGCACGCCGCATCACGGGGCACGGTCTACTTCTCCTTTTTCCGCCGCCGACAGCGGTCGCTTCATCACCAGCACGACCGAGCCGTACACCATCCTCGTTAGGTCATGCAGCGCGTGCTCGACGTCTTCCATCGGCCCCAGCTTGCTTGTCCAGCGGCCGTTGGGCAACTGCCGGGCCACGTGCTTCGGTTCCCCGGCGAGGGCAAACAGGGCGACCTTCTCGTAGCCCCCTTCAAATTGGTCGTCGTTACAAACCACGTAGCCAAGATTGGCGAACGCCTCCCGGAACGCCTCCAGCGTCTCCACGCGTGGAACGTCTGGCGGCCAGTAGGCGCTCTCGGGGTTGTTGGGTTCATCGGGCCACCACCAGTCCGTCGTGTCGCCGGCCGCCCAGGCGATGCAGTTGTAGGTGTCGTCCTGCGGGCTAGTCACCTGATACGCCGTGCCGCGCAGTCCGGGGAAGGCCTGCTCGATGCGTCCTACCATCGGTAGCCGTGCTCCCTCCCCCAGCGCAGCCAGGCCGCGCTCATCTTGGCGATGTTCCCGCGGTCAGACTCCGGCACGGGGTCGGCGCCGGTGATCCGGGGCAATGCCCAGACCCACAACCGCGGCCGCTCCTCCAGGTCGCGCAGCATCAGGGGCACAACCGCTTCGCCCAGGCCGACAATTTCCTGAAAGGCCGGGTGGCTGCGGAGCGCGGTGCTTGACGACGCATACCCCACCTCGGCAAGCCAGGTCGCTTCAAGGCGGTGGAAACGCTCTTCCACCGTCTCCGCCGACGGCATGTCCGGCGTTTGCTTGGAGGGAACTGCGGACATAACTGCGGCTCCTTCGGGCCTGGGCGAACCTCCGAGAAAACGCACCTGTCCCCCTTGATTCTATTACCCCGGCAAGGACGTTGGTCACACAAGCCCGACGCGCCAGCGAGGGATGTCGGCTTCCCCTCGCTGGCGCGTCGGGCTTGTGTGCGGTTCTTTCTTGCCGGGGTAATATCTCGTGGCGACCCCAGCCACATCGAATCATGGATCAGAACACGTAAAGGAACTCATTCGCGTTCAGCAGCGCCCGGCAGAACGCCGCCAGGCCGTGTTCGCGGATCAGCGGCAGCGCCGCGGCCGCTTCCTCGGCGGTCGGCGTGCGGCCGAACGCCAGGCGGAAGCCAAGTCGCACCTGGGGCGCCGGGTCGTCGCCGGCCTCGCGCTTCAGCCGTTCGGCGAACAACCCGGCCTGCTGCACGACGAAGCGGCTGTTCATCAGGTTCAGCGCTTGCAGTGCCGTCGTCGAGCTGTTGCGCTTCGGGGTGATCTGGCCGGCGTCGGGGCAGTCGAACGAGCCGAAGGTGTCGTCGAGCTGCATGCGCGGCTTGTTCTGGTAGACCATCCGCCGCCATTCCGCCGGGCCGAACTCTTTCTTCGGCACGTACACCTTGACGTAGTTGCCGTTCGGCTCGAACAGGTCGAAGCCCGGCCCGCCCATGCGCAGCTCGAGCTTGCCAGTGACGGCGAGGATGGCATCGCGCAGCGGCTCGGCTTCGAGGCGGCGCGGCGGGAAACGCCACAGCAGCCGGCACTGCGCGTCGGCGGCAAGTTCCGTCGCGCGGGCGGCGCCCGCCTGACGGTAGGTGGCCGACAGCACGATCAGCCGATGAATATGTTTCAGACTCCAATCGTGCGCGATCAACTCGTCCGCCAGCCAGTCGAGCAGCTCGGGGTGCGACGGCTTGCCGCCGTTGAGGCCGAAGTCGCTCGGCGTGGGGACGATCCCCCGGCCGAAGTGGTACTGCCACAGCCGGTTGACGATGACGCGGGCCGTCAGCGGGTTGCGCGGGTCGGTGATCCACCTGGCCAGGGCCGTGCGGCGCTGCGGGTCGGGCGCGTCCGCCGCCAGCTTGAGCGGCTCGCCGAAGGACGCCGGCGCCGCGGGCGTCACCACCTCGCGCGGCTGCGTCGCGTCGCCGCGCGCCAGGCGGTGCGTCGGCTCCGCCGCCGTAAACTTGCCGGCGTACACCATCGGCACACGTTCCACCTCGGACAGCCGGCGCTCTAGCGCGGCGCGCTGCTCCGTCAGGCGCTGCCACTTCACGCGCTGCCCTTGACTCAGCGCGGGCGGGACGGTCGCCGCGTTGCCGAACGGCAGGCGGTCGTCCGACGAGGCGACGACGGTCCACGAGCCGGGCTCCGCCTCCACCTCGATCCGGTAGCGCGTCGGCAGGCGGTCGGCGTACACCCCTTCGCGGTCGCGGCCCCAGACGATGCGGTCGATGACGGCCGGCTCCTTCAGCTCGACCTGCACCCAGCCGCGGCCGACCTCGCTGGAAATCCAGCTTCGGCTGTTGCCGTAGTTCCCGTCGTTGATGTGTTCCAGCCGATGGATCGCCGGCGCCGCCGAGAAGTTGCCGGACGACGTGGCCTTCCCGCCGGCCGAGGCGAGGGCGACGTTGCGCGAGTCGGCGCCGGCCGAGAAGATTTCCAGCTCGTCCAGGCACGCCTCGGCGCTGTTCGTCGCCAGGACGGTGAAGCGCACGCCGTTCGCCTTCACCGGGGCGAAGCGCTCGACGTTCTTCCGGGCGTTGACGGGCAAGCGCCGACCTTCGCCCCCCTCAGGCTTCGCCAGCGGCTCCAGCGCGTCCAACTCCGCGGACAGTCCGGCGAACTGGCGGCGCAGCTCCTCGAAGTTCTTGCGGCGCTGCTCGGAATCGGACGCCCTCACCGGCCGCTCGCCGTGCCGCACCCCGGCGAAGACGGCGACCATGCCGTAGTAGTCCTTCATCGATACCGGGTCGAATTTGTGGTTGTGACAGCGGGCGCAGCCCACGGTCAGGCCGAGGAAGGCCGAGCCGGTCGTGCTGACCATGTCGTGCAACTCGTCGGCGCGCTGCTGGGCCGTCAGGGCCGGGTCGGGACTCTTGACCTGGTCCCACGCCCCGGCGACGAGGAAGCCGGTCGCCTCGTCCGCCCCGCTCGAGTCGCCGGCGATCTGTTCCCGGACGAAGCGGTCGTAGGGCTTGTCCTCGTTGAAGGCGCGGATGACGTAATCGCGGTACGGCCAGGCGTTGGGCCGCGGTTGGTTCATCTCGAAGCCGTTGCTCTCCGCGAAATGCACCACGTCGAGCCAGTGCCGCGCCCAGCGCTCGCCGAAGTGCGGCGACGACAGGTAGCGCTGGACCAGCCGCTCGTAGGCGTCGGCCGCCGGGTCGGTCACGAAGGCGTCGATCTCCTCCGGCGCCGGCGGCAGGCCGAGCAGGTCGAATTTCAGCCGGCGGATGAGCGTGGCCCGGTCGGCCTCGGGCGATGGCTTCACCCCCTCTTTTTCCAGTCGGGCGAGGATGAAGTTGTCGATGGGGTTACGCGCCCCGGACGAGGCGACCTTGGGCACCGCCGCACGGGTGACCGGATGGAACGCCCAGTGTTCCTTCGGGGCACCGTCGTCCGCCGGCTCACCTCCCGCAGGGAGGCGTGCCGCGGCAAGAAGAAAGCCAGCGCCGATCAGGAATATGGCGATTCGGGATCGATGTGCAGTCATGGCGGGCCTCGGGCGCGGCGGGGCAACAGCCTCATCTATAACAACAGTTCCTCAGCCACAAGCGGGTTACTTGAAATAGGTCGGTCCATCAATCTTCCGCGACCGATCCACCTTCGTCGCCAATTCCTCCGCGTCGAGCGCGAACAGCGGGCTCACCTCCAGCGCCACAGCCGCCGAGCCGTCGGCCTTGCGCGGCACCGTCACGCCGGCTCGCCCCAGCCAGCCGGCGAACAGGTCGCTCTGCGCCTGCCGCACCCTCTCCGGCGAGTCGGCCCCGGTGGCGTTCTTCAGCGGCACGAACTCCTCGCAACGGCTCGTCTCCACCACGGTACACGTTTCCGCCAGCGGCAGCACGTCGAAGATGAACAGCTCGAACTTCAGGGCGTTCTCTTGCGCCGGCTGCACCACCCGGCCGCCGGCGTCGAGGTACGGCACCTTCTTTTTGGCGACGTGGAAGGGGATTTTCACCCCCTCGCCGACCATGCGGCGCAGGAACTCGACGTCGAAAATGTGGATCGCCGGGCTGCCCGCCCAGATGCGCAGCCGACCCTGCTCGTCGGTCTGACGAGCCAGGGACTCCGGCAGGTCGCTGTACTCGATCATCGTGCAGCGCCCGTCCACCAGCACCAGGTTGCCGAGCTTGTCCGTCGGACTCTCCTTGGCCACGATCTTCGCCGACACCTCGGCCGCGGTCAGGACGTGATGGCCGAGGAACAGCGGGTCCGCGACCTTCACCAGCGGGTTGTCCACCTGGAAATAGAAGATGTGGCGGATGCCTTCACGCTGCAATCGCCCCAGCAGCCCGCTGTCGGCCAGGGCCGTCAGGGTGCCCCCGTGGCCGTTGGGACTCAGGAAAAGCCGGCCGGGCGCTTCGAGGATGAGCTGTCCCGTCGTCCGGTCGAGCGCCGGCATCGTCCCCTGGCAGAAGAAGGCGACCTCGTCCGCGGCCAGGCCGAAATTGCCGTGGTCGGCGAAGAAGGCTCGCGTCTCGACGTCGGTCGCCGGGCTGGTCATTACCAGGAACGGCAGCGGCTTGCCGTAACGGCCGCGCAGCGCCAGCACCTTCTCGGCGTGGATCTGGAAGAGCGTCTTGTTCGACACCGGGCCGACAGGGAACATCCCCTTGGGGTGCTCGAAGCCGAGTCGGCTCCCCTGGCCGCCGGCGACCAGCAGCACCGCCACCTCGCCGCGCCGCAGTGCCTCCTCACCGCGGCGGCGGGCCTCGGCGCTGTCGCCACCGGGGCGGATGACCGGCACCGGCTGGATGCGCTCCGGCGGCGGCACGGCGAACGAGTGGTCGCGGTTGGCGTACAGCGTTCGCAACTGCTCGAGGTCCAGGCCGCGGACCTGGTCGAGAAGCCCCCGGCGCTCCTCGTCGGACAGGCAATCCCAGCCGGCGAGGACGTGCTCCTGGCCGTAGGTCTGGAGGCGCTGCCGCAGGTCGTCGGGCACGCTAAGCATGGACACGGACCTCCGTACAGCCGCTTGCGGCTTAGCGTTCGCTTCACAAGGGTGAAGCGAACGCTAAGCCGCAAGCGGCTAAAACTCGAACGAGAGTCCATCATATGCCAACTCGACGCCGGGCGGGAGGCGCTGGTTCGTCGTCGCGTGATCGAGTTCGTGCGTCATGTGCGTCAGGTAGGCTCGCCCCGGCTTCAGCTTCGCGATCACCTCCAGCGCCTGATCGACGCTGAAGTGTCCGGGATGCGGCCTGGGGCGCAGGGCGTCGAGGACCAGCACGCGCAGTCCTTCCAGTCGCGGCCAACTCGCCTCCGGAATGCCGCTGACGTCGGTGCAGTAGGCGACGTCGTCGAAGCGGAAGCCGAGCACGTCGAAACCGCCGTGATAGAGCGGGATCGGCACGACGCGCTCGCCGAGGACGGCGAACGGGTCGGCGGTGATGGTGTGGAAGGTGAGCTTGGGCACGAACAGGCTGCTGTTGGACTGCGCCTCCTCGGTGAAGGCGTAGGCGAAGGCTTCGCGGATCGTCTGCTCGGTGTCGCGCGTGCAGTACAGCGGCACCGGCCCGCCGAGGTGGCGCGCGAACGGCCGCACGTCGTCGAGGCCGAACAGGTGGTCGGCGTGGTAATGCGTGAACAGGATGGCGTGGACGAAGCCGACGCGCTCGCGCAGCAGTTGCAGGCGCAACTCCGGCGGCGTGTCGATGAGGATGTGGCCCCGCGGGGTATGGACGAGGACGGAGCAGCGGTAGCGCTGGTTGTGCGGGTCGGGCGAGCGGCAGACGTCACATTCGCAGCCGAGCATCGGCACGCCGACGGAGGTGCCGGTGCCGAGGAAGGTGAAGGTGCGCGTTCCGGACATGGCGTCTCAGGGTGGGGGACAACAATCGTTTAGCGGCGGCTCGCGCTCGTAGTGACCGCATTTATGCGGTCCGGGCTCCCCGGACCGCATAAATGCGGTCACTACGAGCGCGGCTCTGCGAGCCGCCGCTAAACTTAGCCCTCGCCGGGGCCTTCGGTGCCGCCGGTAAACTTCTCGTCCTCGGCCTGGTGGCCGACCAGCACTTCGACCTTGTAGCCGCCCCGGAGACTGAAGTAGATGATCAGCAGGAGATAGCACACGGCCATGGTCGCGGGCACGCCGGCCGTCCAGGTCAGGGCCGTCTTGCCGCCCTGGACGCGCACGTCCGTTATCTTCGGATAATCCAGAGCTGCGTACGGCTTTCCCTCGGACTCCCACCACTTCAAGCGCTTCTGCAGTTCTTCCGAGGTCTTGCCCTGCGTCGCCAGCAGGTCGATGTCCTGCTGCAGCCGGAGCTTCGTGGCGTCTTCCGGGAGCGTGCGCCCCTCTTCCTTGGCCGTTTTCTCGGCTTTCTGGATGTCCTCGTAGTTCATCAGCACGCCGACCTTGCCGTTGTCCAGGCCGGCGATGTCGGGCACCATCGGCAGCGGCGCGCTGGGCTTGTCGGCCTTGTAGCGGTCGTAGGTCTGTTCGGCCGTCCGCTCGAGTTCCCTCGTGACGGCATAGTCCTGCTCGTAGCCGATCAACGGCCCGCCCAGGATGCCCGCGGACAACATGCCGACGCCGCCGCTAAAGCCCAGGGCCAGGGCGCCGCCCCGGGGGAAGCGCTCCGAGATGACGCCGAGCATGGTCGGCCAGTAGAAGGTCTTGCCGATGCCGTAGACCGTGACCGCGCCGAGCCACAGCCAGGCCGTATCCGTCGCCGGCAGGCCGAGCAGAATCAGGCCCGCCGTCCCCAGCACCGCGCTGCAGAACAGCAGGCCCACCGGCGAGATTTTGTGGACGATCGGACCGGCAAAGAAGCGCAGGCCGAACATGAGAATGTTCGTCCAGGCGAAGGCGATTAGTGACGTGTTCTTGTCGATTACGACGGTTTTGGTGATGTCCTGGATCCAGTTGTCGGTACCCAGCTCGACGTAGCCGACCATCGCGTGGATCACCAGCAGGAAGGCGAGCATGACGTGGCCGAGGGACAGCAGCAGCGGTCGTCCCTCCCCGGGCCGGACGGCCGTGGCCAGGCCGAACCCGCTCCACAGCACCAGGGCGGCGAGCCAGCCCAGCCAGCCGGGCAGCTTGACAACCCAGCCGCCCAGGTCGATGGCGGGAAGGGCCGGGATAAGGTCCTTGCTCAGCCAGATGCCGACAAAGACCGTCGCGACGAGCGCCCCCAGCGCTCCCAACTCGCCCATCATGTCCCGGGGGCGGACGCCGTGTTCCTTGGCCTCGGAAGTGGGGAAACGCCGCCCGAGCATCATCAGGCCGTAGAGCAGCATCGGAGTCAGGACAATTCCCCAGCGCACCGTCCAGCCGACGTTGACGCCGGGGAGATGGTTGCATACCCAGCCGACCAGCGCCCCGAGCACCAGTCCGCCGGGCCAGCCGGCGTGCAGGATGTTCAGCCAATGCGTCCGGTTCCGCGGAAAGAGGGTCGCCGTCAACGGGTTGATGACCGCCTCGCAGGTGCCGTTGCCCAGCGAAAAAGCGAACTGCCCAATGTACAGGCACCAGTAGGCCCCCATCTTGCCGTAAGCCGTCGCGAACACGAAGGGGGCCGCCAGAGTGGTGAGCACGGCCACGACATGCAGCAGCCAGGCGATGATCATCAGCTTGCCGTACCCCACCAGGTCGGCGAAGAAGCTGAAGAAGATGATGGTCAGCCCAAACCCCATCAGCCCCATGCCGGTGATTTCGCCCAGTTCCGTCTGCGTGAAGCCGAATTCGTGCCCCCAGTCGGCCAGGATGTCGCCGCGGATCGCCATGCCCATGCCGGCGGCGATCAGCGTGAAGAAACTGGCCCAGAAGAGGATCTTTTCACTTCGCCCTGGCGCGCCCGCGCCCGCTGATGATTCGCCTTTCACGCGACGGCTCCGCTACGGTAGTGACTCTGGTGAGGAAACGGTGTTGGGATACTAGCAGCGGCGCTTCCCGCGTGTCCAGCCAAAACCCCGGCGCGGCCCCGTAAATCCGCGAAACTTTTGCGGCCGGCGCCTGGGGTCCAGTGTCCGTCCGCCTCGAATCCCCCCTTGCCGAACGCCGCCGGCCCGGCGATGATGGCTTGTCGCTTCGCAGGAGGAGCCCGGTGGACCCCTTCGACCTGACCGGCTGCCGCGCCCTCGTCACCGGCGCCAGCCGCGGCATCGGCCTGGCCATCGCCGGCGGCCTGGCGCGGCGCGGCGCCGCCGTCGCCATCACCGGCCGCAAGGCCGACGCCCTGGAAGCCGCCGCCGCCTCCCTTCGGGCCGGCGGCGCCAGCGTGCTGCCCCTGGTCTGCCACCAGGGCGACCCGCTGGCCATCGCCGGCCTCTTCCTGGCCCTCGATAGCCAGGGCTTCACCCCGGACGTCGTCGTCGTCAACGCTGCGACCAACCCGGTGATGGCCCCGCTGCTCGACACCGACCTCGTCGCCTGGCAAAAGATCCTCGACGTCAACCTGACCGGCGCCCTGGTTACGGCTCAGCACGCCATCCGCCGTATGCTCCCGCACAAGAAGGGCTCGCTCCTGTTCGTCTCCTCCGTCGCTGGCCTGGACCCCATTCCGAGCCTCGGCGCCTACAGCGTCAGCAAGGCGGCCCTCCTCGGGTTGACGAAAACTCTCGCCAAGGAACTCGGCCCCCACGGCATCCGCGTCAACGCCCTGGCGCCGGGCCTGATCGAGACGCGCTTCGCCGCGGCGCTCTTCCGCGACCGTGCCGCCTACGAGAAGATCGTCGGCGCCGTCCCGCTCGGCCGGCATGGCCAGCCGGACGACCTGGTCGGGGCGGCGGTGTTCCTGGCGTCGGAGGCGTCGGCCTACCTGACGGGACAGGTGCTGGTGGTGGACGGCGGCGGCCGGATGTGAACGCAAGTCCACTCAGACGCGGACGAGTTCTTCAGCCTCGACGTTGCCAAGTCGCCTACGGCCTGCTGATGCACTTGGTCCAGGAGGGTCAGTCCCGCTCCGTGCTGGAGCAGGTGTTGCGGTTCGCCACCGAGGTCGGCCTGCCGGTGACGCTGGCGGAGTTCGGGTTGACGGAACTGCCGCCAGAACTGCTCCGGCAGGTTGCCGCTCCGGCGACGGCCGAGGGCGAGACGATCCACAACGAGCCGTTCGAGGTCCGGCCCGAAATGGTGGCGGACGCCATTCCTGCCGCCGATGCCCTGGGAGGGCCTGGAAGAAGCACGAGGGCCTGACGGCCTGACAAATCCGTTCCAAGGTGAACCCCGACAGGAGAACGTCTCATGGGACCAAGGACTCGCTGGCTGATGGGTGGGCTGGGGTGCGTGCTGGTGCTGGGACTGCTGTGGCCCGGATCGACCGGCTCGCAGACCAGATCGGAACAGAAGCCGATTGACCGCCCGGCGGCACCGCCGGAGGACGGCAAGCTGCGCATCCTCTGCTTCGGGGCACACCCCGACGACTGCGAATTGCAAGCCGGAGGCGTGGCACTCCTGTGGGCGGGCCAAGGGCACCACGTCAAGTTCGTCTCCGTCACGAACGGGGACATCGGCCACTGGCGGGACGCGGGCGGGCCGCTGGCCCGCCGGCGCAAGGCCGAAGTGGAGCGAGCCGCCCGGATTCTCGGGGTGGCCACCGAAGTCCTGGACATCCACGACGGGGAGTTGCTGCCGACGTTGGAGAACCGCCGGACCATCACCCGGCTGATCCGGGAGTGGAAGGCCGACATCGTGATGAGCCACCGCCCCAACGACTACCACCCCGACCACCGCTACACCGGGGTTCTCGTGCAGGACTCGGCCTACATGGTGGCCGTGCCCCATTTCTGCCCCGACGTGTTGCCGCTGAAGAGCAACCCCGTCTTCCTCTTCTACCCCGACTCGTTCCAGAAGCCCAACCCGTTCCGGCCGGACGTTGCGGTTTCCATCGACCCGGTGATGGAGAAGAAGCTGGACGCCCTCGACACGTTGGAATCGCAGTTCTACGAGGGCGGGGCGCTGGGTTCGGCCGGCCTGATCCCCACGGACCCGCAGAAGCAGGCGGAGCGTCGTCGGGAGGTTCGTGCCAGGCACGCCGGCCGCAATCAGGCCGTCGCCCAGCGCTACCGCGAGAAGCTGGCCGAATGGTACGGCAAGGACAAGGCGGAGAAGGTGCATCACGCCGAGGCGTTCGAGATTTGCGAATACGGCCGCCGCCCCGACAAGAAGGAGTTGGCACGGCTCTTTCCCTTCTTCGATGAGTAAATAACGGGGTGCCGGGCGTCACGGGATTGGGTTGGGCCGGGGTTAGCAATCGAGGGAGCAAGGGGAAAGCGACAGGGACCCTGAAGTAGCCCGCGTTGTGCTGGCCGCCATCACGGTCGCCGGCGCCGTCGTCTGTTGGCCACTGGGCGAATTCTATCTCATTGCTGGATAAAGGGTTAGATGGCTTGAACGTAACGGCTCAATAGTTCTTGGTAAGTTCGATCTGCTGGCCTGGCGCGCAGGGCCATTGCGGGGGCGGCGGGGACTGGGCTTGGGCTTACGCCGCGCCGGCCCTCCCTTACGCCGGCGCGGCCACCACACCCTCGCCGCG
>DATFNV010000219.1:0-12895 GCA_035266225.1 Gemmataceae bacterium | reverse complement strand
CGACCCCTGCCGGCTTGCCCGGCAGGTGAAGCAGGTCGCCAGGCTAGAGGGGGGCGAGCGCGGACGGTGGCCCCTTTCCCC
The DNA here is from genome assembly GCA_035266225.1 of Gemmataceae bacterium. Lineage (GTDB taxonomy): Bacteria > Planctomycetota > Planctomycetia > Gemmatales > Gemmataceae > DATFNV01. Next base: position 12,814 of record DATFNV010000219.1, on the reverse strand, counting down.
TCCTCCTGGGTCCAGCGTGGCCAATGTTCCCCTGTCCCAGCGGTGCGTCCGCAGGGGCTGGCCTCTGGGGTCGCGCCGCCGCGATTCGTTGCATTCGTTGCGCGGCGCGGGATTCGTTGCGCGATACCGGCCGTGCGCAACGAATGCAATGAATCCCCAGCGGTCGCCGGTGCCCCCGGCACTCCTCGAAGCTTGACCAGGCTGGGCCCAGTAGCCGCCGACCTCCTTCACCTGCCGGGCAAGCCGGCAGGGGGCGGGGTGGGGGCACGGTCCCGGCCCTAGCCGCCGACCTCCTTCACCTGCCGGGCAAGCCGGCAGGGGGCGGGGTGGGGGCACGGTCCCGGCCCTAGCCGCCGACCTCCTTCACCTGCCGGGCAAGCCGGCAGGGGTCGAACAACAAGTCCCTTGATCCGGAACTATGTATTACTGCCGGCAACCCCGCGAAGGGAGTCAAGAGGCGCACATGAGGCAAGCGGAAGGAGCAGGGTGGGTGCGAGGCGTGGTCTTCGACCTCGACGGCACACTTGTCGTCCAGGAACTCGACTTCGACGCCATGCGCCGCGAGATCGGCCTGCCGACGGGGACGCCGCTCCTGGAAGCGCTCGAGCGCATGGACGCGGCGGGGCGCGAGGCGGCGGTGGCCGTGCTGCGACGGCACGAGCTGGTCGCGGCGGAGACGGCCCGGCTCAACCCGGGCGTGGCGGCCTTCCTCGATTGGTTGGCCGAGTGCGACGTGCGCCGGGCGGTCCTGAGCCGCAACATGCGCGAGGCGGTCGTGAAGGTTCTCCGCCGCTGCGGGTTGTCCTTCGAGCTGGTGCTGGCGCGCGAGGACGCCCCGTACAAGCCGAGCCCCGAGGGACTTTGGCAAATCTGCGCGGCCTGGGGGATGGCGCCGGCGGAGGTGCTGATGATCGGCGATTACCTATACGACGTCCAGGCGGGGCGCAGCGCCGGCACGCGCACCGCCCTGGTGACGCACGGCCGCGCCCTGCCGTTCGCCCACATGGCCGACGTGGCCTTTTCGAGTTTCGAGGATGTGCCGGACGCGCTGCGGCGCTGGTTCGGCGGCGCGGGGTGAAGCGGTCGCGGCGGCAAGACGCACTTCCCGCGACCGCGCCGGGATGGTATAACCGGCGCCGCTTGGTCAGGCTGGAAAGCCTGACCTACGACCCGGCACAGACCCATTCGGGAGAAGGTCAATGCGTCACTATTCGGTCGCCCTCCTTGGAATGCTGGCGTTCGCCGCGGGGGCGTTCGCCCAGCAGGCGGCGCCGCCGCAGGACCCCGTCGGCACCCCGGAACAGCTCAACGCCCACCTCACGCAGTGGGAACGCGAGATGAACGCGGTCAAGAGCCTCAGCGCCGAGTGCAAGCGCATCGACGTCAACCGCGTGATCAACAACCGGGTCGAGCTGTCCGGACTCGTCAAGTGCATGAAGGTGGACGCCGGCGGCGGCAGGGTCGATAAGCTGGCCTTCCTGCAGCTCGGCGAGAAGGACAAACCCGACCCCGTCGAGAAATACATCTGCACCGGCGAACTGCTCTACCGCTTCTCGCCGCGCGAGAGGATCCTCTACGTCCACAAGCTGCCCGGCCAGGTGTCCGACGATAACTTCATCGCCTTCCTCTTCCAGATGAAGGCCGAGGCGATGAAGAAGCGCTACGACTTGACCCTGGTCAGGCCGGACGACCCGAACTATATCTACTTTGACATCAAGCCGCGCCTGGAAGCGGACAAGGTCGAGTTCCAGCGGGCGCGCCTGGTGCTGTTCAAGAGGAACTACCTGCCGGCCCAGCTGTGGTTCGAGGAGCCCAACGGCAATCATCACACCTGGGAACTGTCGAAGGTGACGGCCAACGACCCCGCCGTCAAGGCGACGGACTTCGTCGCCCCGGAGAAGCCGAAGGACTGGACGATCAAGGAGGTCAAGGCCGCCGAAACCGAGAACCGGCCGCGCGTCATTCGCCCCGCTCCCGGGCCGTGAGGTCAAACCGGCTGGGGAGAAGCATCCGGCTCGCCGTCGGAGCCGGCGGCCACTTCGCGATTTGCGGAGCGGCCGCCGGCTCTCATTTTTTCACGGCGCCGCGAAACAGGGGCGCAGCGGCGGGGTTAATACCGATATGTGGGAGTGGGTCCAAAACGTTCATCTGCTGAGGAGACTCGACAATGCGACTGTGCAAACTGGCCCTGGCCGTCGGGGTCGTGGCGCTGCTGGCCAGCCCGGTGCTGGCGCAACCGGGGCGCGGCGGCGGCGGCCGAGGGATGATGGCCAACATCGGCTTCCTGGTGCGGAACAAGAGCGTGCAGGAAGAGCTGAAGATCGACGAGGATCAGGCGAAGAAAGTCACGACTGCCCTCGACAAAGTTCGCGAGGACAACAAGGACGACTTCGACAAGCTGCGCAACCGCGACACCAAGCCCGAAGAGCGCGCCGAGATCATGAAGAAGGTGGAGCCGCTCAACGAGAAGGCCCTCAAGGACGTCCTCAAGGCGGATCAGCTGAAGCGCCTGCATCAGATCAGGCACCAGGTGCAGGGCGTCGCGATGTTCGAGGACGAGGGGGTCCGGAAGACCCTCAAACTGAGCGACAAGCAGAAGGACGAAATCAAGGACATCGAGAAGGACCTCAAGAAGGAACGGGACGCCATCTTCCCCCCCGGCGAAAAACCGGACTTCTCGAAGTTCCAGGAGAACATGAAGAAGGTCCAGGGGCTCGAAAAGGACGCCATGACGAGCGCCAAGAAGATCCTCAACGACGACCAGAAGAAGCAATTCGAGGAGCTGACCGGTAAGCCGTTTGAGCTGAAGATGGAGTTCGGCAAGCCGGGCGGCGGCAAGCCGCGGAGCGACTTCTAACCGACCCCGCCTGCACCGCCCCACCAGCCCGCAGCGCGAGCAAGGACGGACCTTGCCGGCGCCGCGGGCTGTTTGTCTTTGCGTTCGTCCCTTCCCTCCACCGGCCGTAACCGTTACACTCACAGCGATTGCGGCTCGCACCCCGCAAGGGAAGGTGATGCCATGTCCTTGCTGTTGCCGCTCCTCGTCGGCTGCGCCCTGTTTCCCGGCGCCGACCCCGAAAAGCCGGCGCCGCAGCGCTACGTCCGCCCCGAGATGGGCAAGTACGTCTCCGCCGGCGAGGTCACCACGAAGCGCGGCGAGGACGAAACCGTCATCACCACCCGCGCGGAGGTCGCCGACGGCAAGACGACCCTGACCCTGCGCTACGGCCAGGGCGGCACCCTCACGAGCGCCGAGGTGGTGGAGGGGGGCACCCGCAAGAGTGCCACGCTGACGCTCGGCGAGAAGGGGACGGGCACGATGAAGCGCGGCGGCATCACCGACTTCTTGAAGGACCTGCCCACGAACCCGGTGGTGTCGGCCGGCCCCGACTGGAGCGACGTCTTGCAGCTGGTGCGCCGCTACGACGGCGCCAAGGGCGGCAAGCAAGAACTGGGCGGCATCTCCCTCGACCCGGTCCAGGGGTTGCAGAACCAGACCTTCACCGTCGAGCGGCAGGCGGCCGACACGGTCACGGTGAAGGACAAGGAAGTGAAACTCGACCGCTATCGGCTGAAGTTGCGCGGCGGCGAGTATGCGGCCTGGGCCGACGCCGAAGGGCGCGTGGTGCGCGTGCTCGGCTTGGCGCCCAAGGCCGTGCCGGTCGTCCTCGAAGGGTTCGAGGAGGCGACGCGCGGGCTGAAACCTTGAAACGACGATTTCTTGGGTTGCGCCGCCGCACGCTCGTAGTGACCCGATTTATCGGGTCCGATCCGCCCCAAGACCGCATAAATGCGGTCACTACGAGCGCGCGGCACGAGCGCTAAGCCGCAAGCGGCAAAGGTACTCCGGTGACTGACGGCGAACGTTCCCTGGCGATCTTCATCGACTTCGAGAACCTGGCACTGGGCTTCCAGAACCGCCGCGAGCGCTTCGACATCCACCGGGTGCTGGAGCGGCTCGTCGAGAAAGGGAAGGTCGTCGCCAAGAAGGCTTACGCCGACTGGAGCCGCTTCCAACCGTACACCGCGCCGCTGCACGAGGCGGCCATCGAGCTGATCGAGATCCCGCGGCGCGGCCAGAGCGGCAAGAACTCCGCCGACATCCGCCTGTGCGTCGATGCCATGGACCTGGCCTACGCCAAGGGGCACATCGACACCTTCGTCGTCGTCTCCGGCGACAGCGACTTTTCGCCGCTGGTGTCCAAGCTGAAGGAACTGGGCAAGCACGTCATCGGCCTGGGCATGCAGGAATCGACCTCGGACCTGCTGCGCGACAACTGCGACGAGTTCATCTACTACGAGGACCTCGGCCAGCAGAACCAATTGCCCAGCGGCATTAGCCCGCAGCTGCCCGAGGCCAAGCGCAAGGCGTTCGGGCTGCTGCTGGAGTCGCTGCTGGCGCTGCGGCGCGAGAACAAGGAAGTGCTGTGGTCGTCGATGGTCAAGGACACGATGAAGCGCAAGAAGCCGTCGTTCAACGAGACGTACCACGGCTACCGTACCTTCAGCGAACTGCTCGAGGACGCGGCGAAGGAGGGGCTGCTGGAGCTGGAAACCGACAAGCGCAGCCGGACCTACGTGGTGACGCGCTTCGGGTCGGAGATGACCTCGGCGCCGCCGCCGGAAGCGGAGTCCTCCGAGACGAAGAAGAAGAAGTCGCGCCGCCGGCGCGGGACGAAGAAGAAGACAGGACAAGGGGCGACGGCCGAAACGGCACCGACCCGCGGAAAAACTGCCACCGCGCCGGAGCCGGACGAGGCGGCGCCTCTCGACCCGGTCGCGGAGGAGGAGCCGCCGCGCGAACCGGGCGACGACGGCCCGGCGCCCGCCGACCTGGCGCCGGAACCCGAAGCGGTCGCGGCCGAGCCGGAGCCGCCCTCCGGAGGGCCCGGCGGCGGCGACATACCATTCTGATGATTGCCTATGCCACGAGCAAGCCCGTGGGATTGGGATGCCACGGGCTTGCCCCGTGGTGCCTCACGTTCGCTGCTACAGGCGGGGGAGCAAAAGAAGGTTTTTCTCCTTCCCCGCCTGTAGCAGCGAACCTAACGATCCACGGGGCAAGCCCGTGGGATTGGGATGCCACGGGCTTGCCCCGTGGTGCCTCACTGTAGCAGCGAACCTAACGATCCACGGGACAAGCCCGTGGGATTACACTTCGAGGCCGACGGAGCGCATCAGGGCCAGGGCGTTGCTGCGCCGTACCACGCCGGGGCGCATGCGGTAGTCGAACGTCACGCCGCCCCCCTCCTCGAAGTTGTCCTCGAAGTGGACGTTGGCGCCCTTCCCCCCCAGCAAGTCGGCAATGTGCGTCAGCGCCAGGTCGTGGGTGGTGATCAGGCCGATCGCACCCGACTCGACCAGGGTACGGATGACGGCCTCGGCGCCGAGGCGGCGGTCGTGCGAGTTGGTGCCGGCGAACAACTCGTCGAGCAGGAACAGCAGCGGCCGCGGGCCGCGCCCCAGCTCCACCAGTTGGCGCACGCGCCGCACCTCCGCCATGAAGCGCGACACCCCCTCCTGCAGCGAATCCTGGACGCGCAGCGTCGCCCCCACCGTCAGCGGCGACACGCGCAGGCGCTGCGCCCGTACCGGCGCCCCGGCCAGCGCCAGCACCGCGTTGACGCCGACCGTGCGCAGCAAGGTGCTCTTGCCCGACATGTTCGATCCACTAACCACCAGGACGCGCAGCTCGCCGCCGAGCCGGACGTCGTTGCGGACGCAGGTCGCTATCGGGAGCAGCGGGTGGCCCAACCCCTCGCCGTCGAAGAGCGGCCCTTGCTCGACCACCTCGGGGAACGGATCCGCCGGGTTCTCGGCCGCGTAGGTGGCCAGGGCGCCCAGGGCCTCGAAATGGGCGACCGCGTCGAGCCAGCCGCGGATGGCCGGCCCGGTCGCGACCCGCCACGCCTCCAGGGCAAAGGCGAGCTGCGTCGTCCACAAGAGGAGCGATGCGAACGGGGCGAAATAGAGGTTGCGCTTCGAGTCGAGCAGTTCGATCAGCGCCAGCAGTTGCTCGATGCGCCGCGAGGGGGGCGTGTCGGTCGTCCGCAGCGCCGCCCGGAGCGTGGCGAGGCGCGGCGCCGCGAACTCTTCCTGCTCCAGGCGGGCGAGGACGCCGTGGAAGACGGCGAGGTCATGGACGCGGCGTTCGAGCGGGCCGACCACGCGCCGCACCCGGTCGCGCAGCCAGAGGGCGAAGCCGACCTCCAGGGCCACGGCGACGGCCAGCGGCAGCACTCCGGAGCCGCCGGCCCAGGCGACGGCTTCGCCCATGCCGATTTCGCCCAGGACGTACAGCACCAGGGCCGCCACGCCCAGCCCCGCCAGGACGAAAGCGACTGCGCGCAGCAGCGGCGAAATCAGGATGGGCGGCGCCTCCCCCCAGGCGGCGAGGCGGGCCAGATCGACGCCCGCCGGCACGTCGGCCCCCAGCAGCGCCAGGTCCTCGCGCAGGTCGAGGTAGCCCCGCAATTCGGCGACGGCCGCCTGGCGGGCGCGCACCTCGTCGGGGGCCGCCGGGGTCAGGAGCCACGAGGCGAGCAGATCCTCGCCGCTGCGGGTGCGGGCGGTACACAGCAACTGATAGACGGAGTCCTTGCCGAACAGGTCGAGGTCGCGAGCGTTGGGATGCTTGTCGTCGAGGAAACGGCTGCCGGGGTCGCCGGTGCCGTGCCAGCGGCCGTCGAGGCGGGCGATGCCTCGCTCGTAATAGGCGACAGCCCGGCGCGCGCGGCGCAGGGTGCGCGTCACGCGCTGGTGCCAGTAGCTGATCGCCAGGAAGGCGACGACGGGGAGCGCCAGCCAGGCGGGGTGGAGCCAGCGCAGGGCGAAGACCAGCAGCACCAGCACCAACCCGAGGCCGGCCACGACGAAGCGCGAGTTGCCGGTGACGGCGTGGACCCGCTCGCGGTCGGCGGCCAGGGCCCGGCGGGCTTCGAGGCGGCGCACGTACTCGGCGCGGGGGGACAGGGACACGGCACGTCCTTTGGGTGCTGACGCTCTTGGTGCAGAGATGGGGGATTGTAGCGGGAAGCGCACGGGTTGCAACCCGTGCGCTTGCGACGGCTACCATCCCATGAACGGCACCGGCAGCAGGAAGGGGTGCTGCTCGTACAGACTCGCCACCCCTTCCCAGGAAGTGTATTGCGTCAGCGCCACCAGAAAGACGTACAGGGCCGCGCTCGGCAGCATGGCGAGCAGACCCGTGGCGGCGAAGAACCAGTTGCGCGGCTTCTCGCGCCGGCCGCCACGGGCGTAGGCCCAGCCGGCCACGAGGCGCGTCGGGTAGATAAAGACGACGAAGAACAGGCTCAACAAGGCCCACAGCCAGACGTCCTCGCGCCTCGGCGCCTCGATCTTGAGCAGGTACAGCGGCAGGGAAAAGAGAAGCGTCACGAACAGGGCGAAGGCGAAGGCCCACGGCGCCCGGCCGAAGCGTGACAGGACCGCCCCCAGCTCAAAACAGGCGCGAAAGCGATTCTCGGTGGCCAAACGCATCTGCAAGAACGGCAGGCACAGCAGCACCAGGGCCAACCACACCCCGCCGACCAGGCCGACCAGCGGCGCCTTATGCACCAGCGCCACCAGCGATACCGGGATGGCCAACCAGATCAGGCCGCCGACGAAGCCGCGGAAGCCGAGCCACCAGTAATAGGGGAGCCGCAAGGCGACGACAAAGTCCCAGACGGCGTCGCGGGCCTCGGCGTAGTAACCGCCGCGCCAGAGGCGCCGCAGTAGCCAGACCAGGTTGCCGGTACACCAGAAGAAGTAGCGAAGCCGGCCGCCGCGCGCCAGGGCCAGGCCGATCCGCAGGGCCATCAGGACGGTCAGCCCAATGAGGGCGAACTTCCAACCGCGGGCGGCCGCGCCGCCCGGCTCGATGATCTCCGCCGACAGGTACATCGACGACAGGAACCGCAAGGGCAGCATCATGATCGCGATGCCCAGGACGATGCCGCCGACGCGGGCCGCCTTGCGGACGCCGATGAAACTGTCGCGCAGCGTCAGCCAGCCGCCGAGGAAGAGACGCACGAGCCAGTTGCGCTTGCGGGCGTAGAGATAGCGCTGGCGTTCCGCGTCGGTGCGGACAAGCCGGCCGCCAGCCTCCAATAGGTATCCCAGGCTGAGGAAGCCCAGCAGCGGCACCGCGGCCAGCAGCGCCAGGCCGCCGATCAGGGTCGCCACGCCGAACGGCCACTCCACCAGCCACACGACCGCCTCAAAGGGAGCGCAGAGGGCCTGCCACGCCGTCCTGGGGACCGGTCCGGCGGGGAGGGCATCGGCAACGTCTATCGGGTGCGCCCGGAGCGGCTCGTCGGGATCGACGGGAAGGGTGTCAAGGACGTCGTCGGGGGAGCGATCGCGGTCGGGTCGGTGGCGGCGCGTGGAGGTGGCCATGTCTGGTATACTAACAGGCGCGGTCGGGAGTTTCACCTTGACTCTGAAACGGGTGTCCGTGCCGGCGGGTACTATGTGTACGGACCATCTGACAGAGGACGGACTCATGTGGGCGCGCAACCTGCTCTTCCTCGGACTGATCGTCACCGGCGTCGGCGCCCTGACGGCCGCCCTGTTTCCGTCCCTCAGCCTGCCGCAGTCGCGCGCCCCTGCCCCGCCGGAAGTGCTGGCCGACGACTTCGCGCCGACCGTCGAGAGCGTCAACGCGGCCTTCCGCGACGCCTGGCGCGAGCAGGAGTTGGAGCCGGCCCCGGCCGCGCCCGAGTTGACCCTGGCTCGCCGGCTCTCGCTCGGCCTTACCGGCACCATTCCCTCGCTCCAGGAAATCCGCCAGTTCGAGGCGCGCGACGGCGACCGCCTCCAGTGGTGGCTCGACGGCGTCCTGCGCGACCCGCGCTGCCACGACTACCTTGCCGAGCGCCTGGCCCGCGCCTACGTCGGCACCGAGGACGGGCCGTTCCTCATCTATCGCCGCCGTCGCTTCGTCTCCTGGCTCAGCGAACAGATCGCCGCCAACCGCCCTTACGGCGACGTGGTGCGTGACCTGATCGCTCGCGACGGCATCTGGACCAGCGACCCGGCGGTGAACTTCCTCAGCGTGACGGCCAACCCGAACATGCAGAGCAAGCTCGACCCGGAACGCCTGGCCGGCCGCGTCGCCCGCGCCTTCCTCGGCGTGCGCCTCGATTGCGCCCAGTGCCATAACCACCCCTTCGAGAAGTGGAAGCGGCAGGACTTCCAGGGGCTGGCCGCGTTCTTCGGGCAGGCGGAGTCCGGATTCTCCGGCATTCACGACAACCCGGCGGCCCATTACGAGATGGAAGACCGCAAGACCGGTGAGCGCAAGAAGGTCGAGCCGGCCGTGCCGTTCTACGCGGAATTGCTGCCCGCGGAGGGCGGGTCGCGACAGCGCCTGGCGGCGTGGGTGACGCACCCGCAGAACCCCTACCTCGCGCGGGCCACGGTCAACCGCCTGTGGGCGGTGATGTGCGGCCGGCCCCTCGTCGAGCCGCTCGACGACCTGTCCACGGCCGGCGACCCGCCGCGCTACCTGACGCTCCTGGCCGACGACTTCACGGACCACAATTATGACCTGCGCCGGCTCGTCCGCCTGATCGCCGCCACTGAGGCGTTCCACCACGACAGCCGGGCCGACCACGAGCTGACGGCGGCGCACGACACGCTTTGGGCCGCCTTCCCGGGCACGCCGCTGCGGCCCGAGCAGATGGCCGGCGCCGTCGTGCAGGCGGCCTCGGTGCAAACGATCAACCACGAGTCCAGTGCCCTGACGCGGCTGCTCAAGTTCGGCGACGTCAGCAACTTCGTCAAGGCGTACGGCGACACCGGTGAGGACGAGTTCCGAGAGCGCACTTGTACCATTTCGCAGGTGCTGCTGGTGATGAACGGCGACCTCGTCAAGGACCGGACGAAGGACGGCCCGTTCACCGCGAGCACGCGCATCAGCTGGCAGGCGCCCGACGACCGCTCGGCGGTCGAGACGGCATTCCTCGCGGTCTTCACGCGGCGACCGAGCGCCAGGGAGGCGGCCCACTTCGAGGGGCGGCTGCAGGGCAGCACGGGGAACGAGCGCAGCGAGCGGCTGGAAGACGTCTTCTGGGCCTTGGTGAACAGCACGGAGTTCAAATGGAACCATTAATGGATCTGGCGAGCGGGGGGCGTAAGCCCCCCGGTTCGGGTCACTCACCGGGGGGCTTACGCCCCCCGCTCGCCGTGGCCCGCCGCGATTTCCTCCGGGCCGCGGGGCTGGCCGGTCTGAGCTGGCTGACGCCGCTGGGCCACCTGCTGGCCCAGGCCGCCGAGAAGGCCGCCGACAAGCGCCAGCCGGCGCAATCGATCATCCTGCTGTGGATGCAGGGCGGCCCGAGTCAGCTGGAGACGTTCGATCCGCACCCCGGCAGCGCCATCGCCGGCGGCACCCGGGCCATCGACACTGCCCTCTCGGGGGTCCAGCTCGCCGACGGCTTCGGCCACCTCGCCGAGGAGATGGCGTCGGTGGCGCTGCTGCGCTCGATGGTGAGCAAGGAAGGCGACCACGAGCGCGGCACCTACCTCATGAAGACCGGCTACCGCCCCGACCCCACGGTGATTCACCCGGCGATCGGCGCCGTCTGCTGCCACGAATTGCCGGGCGGCAAGACGGAGATCCCGCGGCACATCTCTATCCTGCCGAGCCAGTGGCCCGGCCGCGGCGGCTTCCTCGGCGACGAGTACGACGCCTTCAAGACCGGCGACCCCAAAGACAAGGTGCCCAACGTGACGGCCCGGGTGCCGGAGGGGCGCGACCGGCAGCGCTTGCAAGACCTGGACTTCCTCGAAGAGGAGTTCGCGAAGGGGCGGCGCAATATCGCGGAGGCGGCGGGCAACAAGGCGGTGCTCAACAGCGCCCGCATGATGATGTCGTCGGAGCAGCTCAAGGCGTTCGACGTGTCGCAGGAGCGGGAGAAACTGCGCGACGGCTACGGCAACACGCCGTTCGGCCGCGGCTGCCTGGCGGCGCGGCGGTTGATCGAGGTGGGCGTGCGCTGCGTCGAGGTCACGCTCGCTGGCTGGGATACGCACGCCGACAACCACAAGTACTGCAAGGAACAGGTCGCGATCCTCGACCCCGCCTTCGCGGCCCTGCTGCGCGACCTGAAGGAGCGCAAGCTCCTGGAGCGCACCGTGGTGATCTGCGCCGGCGAGTTCGGACGGACGCCGAAGATCAACGGGCTGGGTGGCCGCGATCACTGGCCGACTGGTTTCAGCATCGCCCTGGCGGGCGGCGGCCTGCGCTGCGGTCAGGTACTCGGCGCGACTGACCCGGAAGCGAAGGCCGACCCCACCGACCCGGTGACGGTGGCCGACGTGCATGCGACGGTGATGACCGCGGTGGGGATCGATCCGAAGAAGGTCATGACCTCGCCCATCGGGCGCACGGTGAACTTGAGCGAGGGGAAGGTCATCAAGGGATTGCTGGGGTAGCCGCAAGCGTCGATGAGGTGTTCCGATGGCGCTGCCGGCGTCAGCGACAACCAGGAGCACCAGCTCGTTGGCCGCCTCCGCCTCTACCGCTCCGTGCCGGAGGTCCTGAACGCGGCCAGGATTAACCGTCTGCGCTGAGTCGGCTATTCCCAGAACACCCAGCGCCGCCTCAGCCGCGGGCCGTAGGTCAGCCCGAACTGGCGCAGGGCGACCTCTGTGATAGCAGCGACGGCCTCCTCGGCCGAGTCGGTCACTCGGATGCGCTCGACATCGATTGCGTCGATCGTCCTCTCCGCGAGGAGCCGGTCGCGGAAGAAGTCGAGCAGGGGGCCCCAGTATTCCCGCCCCATCAGCACCAGCGGGAAGTCCTTGATCTTCTCCGTCTGGATGAGGGTCGCCGTCTCGAACACCTCGTCGAGCGTGCCGAAGCCCCCTGGCAGGGCGATGAAGGCGTAGGAATACTTCACCAGCATCATCTTGCGGATGGCGAAGTGCCGGAAGGTGATCCACCGATCGAGGTAAGGGTTCGGCCGCTGCTCGTGGGCCAGTTCGATGTTGCAGCCGACCGAGTAGCCGCCGGCGTCCTTCGCCCCGCGGTTGGCCGCCTCCATGAGGCCGGGCCCGCCGCCGGTCATGACCGTGAACCCGGCGCGGGCCAGGCGGGCGCCGACCTCCCGCGCCACCTGGTAGTGAGGTTGATTCTCCGTGAACCGGGCGGACCCGAACACGGTCACGCACGGGCCGACGAAGTGCAACGCCCGGAAGCCGCGCATCAGTTCGCAGAAGATGCGCACCGCCCGCACCAACTCGAACCCGCGCGGCTGCGGGCCCTGGAGGAAGCGCTGCACCTCCGGCACCGGCGGCCCCTCGCCCCAGCGCACGTTCAACCGGGCCGGCTGCATCGGTAAACTCGCCGAGGCGTCGCCGGGTCTCGACCCGCCTTCCATCTCTCCCTCCCGCCTGCTGCCGCCGTCGCGTGGCCGCTACGGGCCCAAAGGAGCGCGACTCGTTTGACCTGCCCGCTGTCTTAGGGGCTGGCTGTCCGGGTGGGGTCGTCGGTAGCCTCAGCTTGGTGTCGCAAGGTGTCGAGCGACAGGCCGCCTGTCAGCCGCATGAGTTCTTGGGCCATCATTTCGAGCTGTCCTACCAGGGGCCGGGCCTCTTCGAGTTGGCCCCGAGCCGCGTGATCTTCGAGGTCAGACGCCACTCCACCGGCCACGGTGGAAAACGCCGCCACCATCCCGCAAAGCTTGTGGGCGGCCTCGCGCAGCCGCAGCGCGTCCTGGTCCCGCAGGGCGTCCTGAACCGCCGTCAAATGATCCGGAAGGCGAGCCCGAAGCGCCCGAGAAATCTTCTCCAGGATAACCGCCTC
>DATFNV010000218.1:0-21069 GCA_035266225.1 Gemmataceae bacterium | reverse complement strand
TTCGCGAAAAGCAGAATACCCCGTTCCTAACACCTTTTTCAGCTCTTGGCGGGGCTGTCCGCCCCGCTGAGGGCAGGGGCAGCGGCCACTCTTCACAATAAGCATCATCCCGCCGAAGGCCACAGGCAAGCCCCCCTGGCTTGCCGCCCGGCGGGCTCGTCGCCGAGGCGCCTACTCCCTCCCTTGTATGACCTCCCCGTCGCGAGCCAAAAAGGGGTCGCGCTGGGCGTGGGTCACTTCCGCTGAGGCGCACGCCTTGGCGATCACCGCGGCCAGGTCATCGGCAAAGTAGCCGCCGACCGGCGCCACCCGCATCGCCCCGCCGTTGCCCAGCGAGCCCTCCCCTCGCTCCGGGGAGGCGGCTGGGCCCGCGCCCAGCCAGGAGCCCAGACGCGCGAGCAAGCCGCGCGAGCGCTTGTCCCCAACCCGTGAGGTCGCCGCCATCCGCCAGGGGACGCCGCGGCGGATCGCCCGGAAGATTTCGTGGACGTTGGGCCCCTAGCCGCGGTTCACGTCGGCCCAGTAGCGTCGCTCGAAAACGCGGGCCAGTTCGTCCTGGTCGATGTGGCCGTGCCGCTCGAGCACCTCGACGATCCCCAGCGCCATCTCGGTATCATCGGTGGTGCGCCAGGGCGCCGGCGGCAGGGGGCGCGGTCGCTGGAGGGACTCGGGCCGTCCGGGGATGAAAATGCCAGCGCCGAAGCCGTCGCCGACCGACAGGCCGTCGAGTGCAAGTCGGGCACGCTCCATCCGGGCGTCATGGTTCATCGGCAGGGAGGCGGCGGGCATGCCCAGGCACTCCCGAACCAAGGGCTTCCGTGGTGGCGCCGCCCGTCCGCAGCGCACCCCGTATTGACACCGCCGCTTACGGCGCCCGCAACCGCTCCCCGAGATCGTCCGTCAGCGCCTCGAGGATCAGCGCCAGTTGTACCCGGCGGTCGATCTGCGTGTCGCCCTGCAAGCAGCGCTCCAGGGTCGCGAGCGTCCTGTCCGCGTCGAGCCGATTCGCCAGCGTTTCCAGGGTCCGCACCTCGTCCGGCTCCGCCAGTCGTGGGGCCTCCCCCAGCTGTACGCGCAGCGTGTCGTTGAGGAAGTCGATGACCAGCCGCAACACCAGCGTGGCCCGTTGCCGCTGCGCCGCCGATTCCTTCCCCGCCTCCTCCACGAACTCGTTCCACGCCCGGGCCAGGCCGACGCTGTCGATCTGCGGAGCGCTCAACTGCCGGAGGAAGTTGCGCCGGAACTCCCACAGGGCGGGGTCGGCCAGGGCCCGCGCCTGCCCGGGGCTGCCGCCGCTGAGGCGGGCCACCCGCCGGACCAGGGCGGCATCTTCGACCCCCTGCGCCCGCAGCAGATCGATGACGATCGGCTCGGGGAGCGGGGCGAAGCGCACCACCTGGCAGCGCGACAGGATCGTGGCCAGCTGGCGCTCGGGGCTGGTGCCGATGAGGATGATGACGGAGCGCAGCGGCGGCTCCTCGAGCGTCTTGAGGAAGGCGTTGGCGGACTCCTCGTTGAAGTCGTCGGCGTCGTCGAGGACGGCGACCTTCCCCTTGCCGCGCGCCGACTTGAGGGCGAAGCCGCGGAGCAGTTCGCGCATCAGTTCGATGGGCCATTCGTGCTTGTCGGGGGGCAGCCCGGCCTGGAAGTAGTCGGGGTGGGTGCCGGCATCGACCTGCACGCAGGCGGGGCAGCGGTCGCAGGAGTCGAAGCGCCCCGCCGGCGGATCCTCGCACAGGAGAGTTTTTGCCAACTCGGAGGCGAAGAGGCGCTTGCCGACGCCGGGCGGCCCGGCGAAGAGATAAGCGTGGGCCAGCCGGCCGCGCCGCACGGCACGCTCGAAGGCCCCGACCAGGACGTCATGTCCGCGGACCCGCTTCCAGGACACGTTCGACCTCCTCCCGAATGCGCTGTTGAACGACCTCGATCGGCGGGCTGGCATCGATGATGTGGATGCGATCCGGCTGCCGCCGCGCCTCGACGAGGAACCCTTCGCGAATCCACCCATGATACGAGGCCGGCCTGCTCTCCATGCGGTCGGGGGGGCGGTTTCGGCGGCTCAGCGCGACGTCCTCCGGCAGGTCCAGCACGAGGGTAAGGTCGGGCTCGATTCCTCTCGTCGCAAAGCGCCCGATGTCCCACAGTAGATCCTCGTCAATGTCGTCGCCGTACGGCGAGTAGAGGAGGTTGCCGCCGTGCCCTTGGTAGACGACGTTGGCGAGAAGGAAACGGTCACAAACGACGACTTCGCCCCACTCCAGGGCACGTCGGATGACCTGAGCAACGAGTTGCGCCCGGCTGGCCATGAACAGGAACAGCTCGCAGCGGAGCGAAATGTTCTTGTAGCGGTCGTTCAACAGAAGGTCGCGCAGAGCATCGCCGATAGGAGTGCCGCCGGGATCGGCGCACTGCACTACCTTGTAGCCGCGCCCGCGCAGCCAATCGGCGAGCAAGCGGCATTGGGTCGATTTGCCACAGCCGTCGATGCCGTCCAGGGAGAAGAACCGCCCGCCGCTTCGGGCAGGATTGATCATGGCGCGAGCCCCATTTCTAAGAGCGATTGGCCCTTGGCGAAGGCGATCATCAGTTCCTCGATGCGCTCGGAAGGCAGGTCGTCAAGTCGTTGCTGCGTGGCCGGCGCGAGGGGACCGAAGCGGGCCCCCAGAAGCATCCGCAGGGTATTTCGCTTGTCCTCTTTCAGCCGCTCTTTCAGCTGCTCTTCCAGCCGCTCTTTCAGCTGCTCTTCCACGCGCCGCTCTAACAACTGCTCAAGCATCGTTTGCACCATCGGATTGACCTCCTGGAATGACTCGCTGCCCAACAATTGCTCGTACTCGCGCAGTTGCTCCGGCTTCAGCTGGAGATAGGCCCCGACGCACTCGTGAAGCAAGAACCGGTGCGCCGGCGTTTCCGACGACTTCAGAATCCGCCGCTCCGCCTCGGCCCGCAGCCACGCCCGCCGCTCCTCGGGCACCCGCATCAGCGCTGAGAGCGCCACCCCCAGCAAGTTGTCTCCACGAACGTAAGTCTCGGCGTCCAGCGCCGGCAGGCCGATGTAGGCATACTCAAAGTGGAGGATGCGGTGCTCCCAGAAGGACTCCTCGTAAACGTCCCAGCCGATCCCGTGGTGTCCGACCCGCAGGTGAAGCGCGATCGGCAGGACCGGCAGTCGATGCCTCTGGCGCAGCTGATTGTAGAACGCCGGCATGCGGCGACGGAGGCGCGTCGCCCGATCGTCGCTTTCCACCTCGACGTGGATCAGCGCCAGGAGACCGTCGCTCTCCCCGCCCCATTGCCCTGGCAGCTCCTCTCGCGTATCGATCTTGGCAACCAGGTCCGCGACGCGATGTTCTCCTTGCGGCGGGTCGAGGAACACTTCCTTATCCAACCACTCCACCGTCGTGAAGTCGAAGCGCTCCACCCACAGCGGGAAGAACAGGGCGAAGAACTCGCGCAAGAACTCGCGGATCAGGATTTTCAGTCGCTGATCGTGATCCGCCTCCTGGTCACGCTCCGTCATGACACCCCTCCGCGCTCTCCTGTCCGCGGCTACTCCCGTTCGGCCTCCGCCTCCACGAACCCCAGCACCTGCCCCGGCACCAGGCGCTCGTTCCGCCGCGCTTGCTTCTGGGCTAATCGGCCGGTGGCGGGCGACGAGACGTCGAACGTCGCCCCGCCGACCAGCACTTCCACGAGGCGGTCCCCCTCGAATACCGCGTCGCCGGGGTCGGCAAACCAGGCGCTCAGCACCACCGGCGCCGCGCCGACTTCAGGCAAGACGATCGCAATCTTTGGCGTCTGCATCGCCCGCGACGAATCACAAAGGGTGAGGAAACTCCGTTCCGTCCAGCCCGCGCCTCTGGCTTCGGGCCCCACGCCGTTCAGTGTAACAAGAAGCGTCTCGCTTACAAAGCGGAACGGCTTCACGCGAGTTGTTGCAGGAACGCTTCCATCTCCCCGGCGGCGTGCTCGTCGTGCAGCCGTCGCGCCACCTCGATGCCCTGGCCGAACACCTCGGCCGCCTGGGCCGGCCGGCCCATCCTCACCAGCAGTTGCCCCGCCTGGAGGTAGGCGGGGACGTACTCCGGCGTCAGGGCGAACATGTCCTGGAAGCGGCGCCAGGCCTCGTCGGTCTCCCCGGCGCCGGCGTAGTCCATCGCCAGGAAGTAGCGCGACAGCGCGTCGTTGGGGTCGTCGGCGATCATCTCCTCAAGCTGCTGCCGGCGCGTCTTGGCGGCCATTGGGAACCCCTCCGCAAAGAAGTCAGAAGTCAGAAGACAGGATAAGCGGCGGAGGCCCTTCCGTCCGCCGGCTTCCGACTTCTGACTTCCTTCGGCATTGCCGGCCCCCACGGCAGGGTGCGCTCCCGCGGCAGGACCGCACCACGTGGGCGAAAGAATGCGCCTGGCGCGGCCGCGACCACTTCAGGCGCGGCGCGGCGACGGTCGAATTGACTGGAGAACCGGAGTCTCGCGGCGGCAAACGCCCGTGCCGCTGCGCGGCCTTTCCCATCATTCCCCACAAGCCCGACAGCCGAGAGACGACATGAGATTGCACCTGCTCCTGACGGCCGCCGCGCTGGCGTGTCTCACCGGATTTCTCCCCGCGACCCGCGCCGGGGATCCGACCGCTTCGTTCAACCTGCGCCGCACTCCCGTCGTAGACGTCGTAAAGCGTACTAAAGGCGCCGTCGTCAACATCCACAGCGAGCGCAGCAGCGGCACCGCGGACAGCCACGCCGACGGCCTGGGCACGACACCCAACCGCGTCAACGGCATGGGCACCGGCATCATCATCGACCCGCGCGGCTACGTCGTCACCAACCACCACGTCATCGAGGACGTCAACCTCCTCCGCGTCCGCCTGGCCGACGGCACCTCGACCACCGCCCGCGTCGTGGCCCGCGACCCGGAGAGCGACCTGGCGCTGCTCAAGATCGACGTCAACCGCCCCCTGCCCACGATCACCCTCGGAACCTCGCAGGACGTGATGGTCGGCGAAACGGTCATCGCCATCGGCAACGCCTACGGCTACGAGCACACCGTCACCGTCGGCGTCGTCAGCGCCACCAAGCGCGACGTGGCCCTGAACAAGGAGATGTCCTACAAGGCGCTAATCCAGACCGACGCCAGCATCAACCCGGGCAACTCGGGCGGCCCGCTGCTGAACGTCAACGGCGAGTTGATCGGAGTCAACGTCGCCATCCGCGCCGGCGCCCAGGGGATCGGCTTCGCGATTCCGGTAGACAGCATGTTGCAGGTGGCGGCCGACATGATGAGCGTGCGCAAGCGCAACGGCACCTGGCACGGCCTCGTCGGCCGCGACGACGTCGTCCTGCCGTCCGAGGAAGGCGACGTCCCCGTGAAGCGCGTCAAGGACGAGGTGGAAGCGAAGGCGCAGCGGCGGCTGGTCGTGGAACGGGCCGAGGCGGGCAGCCCGGCGGCCGCGGCGGGTCTGCAGCGCGGCGACGTCGTCGTCAAGGTGAGCGGTCAGGCGGTGATTTGCGCCCTCGACCTGGAGCGGGCGCTGCTGGATCGACAGGCCGGCGATAAGGTGCCGGTCGTCGTGCGCCGCAAGGACGGCGAGCAGAAGTTGGAACTGGTGCTCGCGCCGGTGGACAGGGCGGGGGCGGTCGGCGGCGACCTGATCTGGCGCAAGCTCGGCGTGAAGATGCAGGCGGTGTCGCCGGAAGTCGTGTCGCACGTCAACCAGCAGCTGCACGGCGGGTTGGCGGTCACCGACGTGCGCGACGAGAGCGTCGCCGCCCGGGCGGGCATCCAGAAAGGCGACATCCTGGTCGGACTGCACAGCTGGGAGATGCTGTCACTGGACAACGTGCTGTTCGTGCTCAACCACAATGACCTGGCCAGCTTCAACCCGCTGCGCTTCTACATCATCCGCGCCGGTCAGGTCCACCGCGGTTGGATGCAGCAGGTGGAATGATGGGGTCAGTTCAACATGCGTTTAGCGGCGGCTCGCATTGCCGCGCGTTGAGCAACGCGCGGCAATGCGAGCCGCCGTTAAACCTTGGAGATCAGGGGATTGCGGGGGTCAGGTGGGTCATTTGCTCACTGACTTCCCAGAGCCTGCGTGCCGCCTCGAGATCGTAAGATGCAGGGGAGGAAGCGACCGCCTTCGCCCTGACGAAATACCGCCCGCTGACGCCCGCCACGTCCGGCGACGTCGCCAGGAAGACCATCGTCCGCGCCCCCTCCTCCGGGCCGATGGCAAAGAAACGGGCCAGGAACTGGAGGGCCGCGCCCCGCAAGCCGTTACTCCCGGCAAAGCCGGTATACACCCACCCGGGGTGCAGGGCGTTGACGGTCACGCCAGTCCCGCGCAGCCGTCGGTCCAGCTCGTAGGTGAACAGCAGGTTCATCAGCTTCGACCGGCAATACTGGCGCCAGCCCGAGAAGTCGCGCTCCCCCGTAAGGTTGTCGAAGTCGATGGTCGCCTTGCGGTGGGCACGCGAAGAGACGTTCACGATTCGCGCGGGGGAACTGGCCTTCAGCGTGTCCAGCAGCAGCTGAGTCAGCAGGAAGTAGGCCAGGTGGTTGACCCCGAAGGTCATTTCGATGCCATCGGCGTTCAGCCGCCGCTCCAGCCACAGGCCGCCGGCGTTGTTCACCAGCACATCGAGGCGCGGGTATCGCGCGATGAACTGCCGGGCCAGTTCGCGGATTTGCTGCTGCGACGAGAGGTCGGCGAGCAGCGCTTCCACCTCCGCGTGGCCCGCCTGGACGCGGACCTGCTGGACGGCCGCGTCGCACTTCTCGCGGCTCCGTCCCACCAGCACCACGCGGGCCCCTTGTCGGGCCAACTCGCGCGCCGTCACCAGCCCGATGCCCGAGGTGGCCCCGGTCACGAGGCAGACCTTGCCGCGCATGGCCGAGGCCGTCGTGTCCATCGCACTCACTCACCCACTCCTCCCTCTTCCGCGCCAGTGGGAGCTGTTCCGGCGGCAAGGATTGCGTCCAGGTCGATACCGTCGGCGATACAGAAGAGTCCCTCGCGGACGCGCTGGATGACCCCCCGGGCGATCAGTCCACGACTGCCGTAGAGGATGTAGTGGACCTTGTGGTTGTCCGGGTACGGGTAGCCCTTCATGCCGAAGAACTCCGGGCAGGCCCGCCAGACGGCCACCGAGATGTCGTTGAGCGTGAACGGTTGCGGGATGGCGCGGGCGACGCGGAGCAGCGTCAGCCAGTGCCCGCCGGCGCGCAGGCGCTTGATCGTCCGCCGCCGCGAGTCGTCCCGGGCGCTCGACTCCAGATACTCTTGCTTGCTGCCTCCCTTATCGAGCAGGTCCCACAGAGATTGTTGGCTCATGACGATCGACCACCCAAGGTTGAGAGAATCCCCTTGAGCATCAACGTAACCGGGGCGCGGCGGTGATTCAAGGACAGTTGTCCCCCGAGTAGATCGGAATGGCCGGGCCGGCGAGTCGCCTCGGGCATTTCCCGTGGGCAAGCGGGCGGGCCGGCGTCATAATCACCGGCATGGACCCAGCCACCCTGCGCCTGACCTTCGACCGCGGCACGATCGTCGTCACCGGCGGCACGCCGGACCTCCTGGCCGAACTGCCCGGCCTGCAAGCCGACCCGCGTGCCGGCGTCCACCGGGCCGAGGCGCGCCATTACCGGCCCATCGTCGAGCACCTGCGCCGCCACCGCATTCCCTACGAGGACAAGGCCCGCACCTACCAGGCGACGCCGTGGCCGCTGCGCACCAGCCGCGACCCGTTCCCGCACCAGACCGAGGCGCTCGAAGCGTGGTGGAAAGCCGGCGCCCGCGGCGTCGTCGTGCTGCCGACCGGCACCGGCAAGACCCACGTCGCCGTCCTCGCCATTCACAAGGCATCTCGGCCGACGCTCGTCGTCACGCCGACTATCGACCTGCTCAACCAGTGGTATCACGTCCTCGTCACCGCCTTCGGCGACCCGGTGGGCCTGATCGGCGGCGGCTCCTACGACATCCAGCCGCTGACCGTCACGACCTACGACTCGGCGTACATCCACCTGGAGCGCTGGGGCGATCGCTTCGGGCTACTGGTGTTCGACGAGTGTCACCACCTGCCCGGCCCGACCTACGCCCAGGCCGCCGTCGGCAGCCTCGCCCCGTTCCGCCTCGGCCTGACGGCCACCCCCGAGCGAGCCGACGGCGGCGAGGCGATCCTGCCGGAGCTGATCGGGCCGATCATCTACCGGCGTGAGATCCGTCAGCTCGCCGGCGAATTCCTGGCGGACTACCGCACCGAGCGGCTGTACGTCGAGCTGTCGCCGGAGGAGCAGGAGCGCTACACCAAGGCGCGCGAGCACTACCGGCGCTTCGTGGATGAGCGCGGCATCACCTTCGGCGGCCCGCGCGGCTGGCAGCGCTTCATCCAGGAGACGTGCCGCTCGCCGGAGGGCCGGGCCGCCTTCCAGGCGTACCGCGAGCAGAAGCAGATTGCGATGGCGGCGCCGGCCAAGCTGCAATGCCTGGAGCAACTGATCGAGCAGCACCGCGAGGATCGCATCCTCATCTTCACCTATGACAACGCGACGGTGTACCTGATCGCGCGGCGGTTCCTCGTCCCGGCGATCACGCACCAGACGAAGACGAAAGAGCGGCGCATCATCCTGGAGCGCTTCCACAGCGGCGAGTACCCCATCGTGGTAACGAGTCAGGTTCTGAATGAGGGGGTGGACATACCGGCGGCGAGCGTGGGCATCATCCTGTCAGGGACGGGCAGCGTGCGCGAGCACGTCCAGCGGCTGGGGCGGTTGCTGCGGAAGCACGGCGACAAGCAGGCGCTGCTGTACGAGGTCGTGTCGCGCGGCACGGCCGAGGAGTTCACCAGCGAGCGGCGGAGGCAGCACCATGCGTATCGGTAGACCATCTGCCATGCGGTGACGGTGAGAAGGGATCGCCGGTGAAGGGATGCCCATCCCGCACACAGTCCCTTTCCCGGCTTGCACCCTGTGGCGGCCGCGGGCGGACAGGGGGAGAATGGTCTGGAGAGGAGGATGCGGTGACCCGCGGGAAGCTACTCATCTTGGCTGTGGTGTTGTTCCTTCTTTCAGCGTTTTCTTGCTACCACACAGCTTTCTACGCGTGGTTGACAGCTACCCCGCTACCTTCCGGGGAGCTAGCGACCGTGCAGTGTCTTTTCTACTGCTGGTTCGCCGCGACTATTCTTGCCTTCTTCGCCGGGGTGGGCGTACTGGTCAGGAGGAGCAAGAAGTGAAGTCGGCTCGATGCCCCACCTTCTGCTACAATCTGTGCCAGGAGGACACCGTCATGCAATTTCCCATCCAGCACGCCGCCCTAGCTCTCCGCGGGAAGCCGCCCGCGGAACTGCCCCACGGCCTCCTCGCCGTGCCGCCGGAAGTGAGAGAGTTCATCGAGGAAAGACGAACCCAATGGTCCCCGGAAGTATTCGCCAAGGCCGAACTTGGGATGCTGAACCTCGACACCGTCAGCTGGTACTTCGACGGGCTCAACATGCAGGTTATGTACCGCGAGACGCCGCAAGGCCCTGAGGTACTGGCGGTCGGGCGCGACGAAGTGTTCGCCTTCAAGCAGCGGGTGCCCCGCGACGAGCGGAAGGAACTCAAGACCTTCATGGGGTACTTATCCACATGAGCCGACTCGTCATCCCGATCAGCTACCGGACGCTCTGGGGCACAGGCGACGTGATGCTCTGGATCGAGATAACGCTCTCGCTCAGGAGTGGCACTGGCAACTATGTCGATTACGATTTCAACGTGGACTCCGGGACCGAGATCACCACCTTCCCCGCCTACGAGGCCAAGCAACTCGGCCTGGTCGTGCCAGTTCGACCCGCTCAGGTCCAGCACACGCAGAGTGTGTTGGAGGTCCGCTCGGGAATGCTCCGCTTTCGCATCGACGGCATGGATCAGACGGAATACGCTGTGGCCTGTCTTTTCCTCGGCGATCCGAATGTCCGCCCGAGTCCGAACGCTCCACCAGGGGCACTCGCTCGCAACCTCCTCCAGCCGCTGGCCCTCCTTGAGAAACTGCGCTTCGCGATGGAAAAGGATCCGGCGGCTTTGTTCCCCTATGGCCAGCTCGTGGTGGAGAAAACGTAGGCGGATACAGCACCATGCTCACCGGGAATCTCGTCCGCGTCCGTTACGCCAAGCAGCGCATCGTCCCCTACTACATCGACGCCGCCGATCCCGACTGGATGGCGTCCGCGGAGCGCCTCCTCGACCTGTTCCGCGGACAGGATGGCCGGACGCGCGGCGAGTTGGAAGAAGACCTCGCCGACGCCTTCGGCGACGAGGGCGGACAGCTCGTCTACCGCGGCCTGGCGAAACTGCTGGAAGACCGCTGCGAGTTCGAGACCGTCTCCGGTCAGCCGCCGGACCGGCTGCGCGAGGCGGTCTTCCGTGCGGCGGCGGAAGTCCGAAAAGGGGGAACCACGCCTTCCGATGGGAAGGAAGTCGCGCGGCCGATGTCGTTTGACCGTACTGCCGTGCTGCGCCGGATCGCCGATGAGATGGGGATGACGGCCGAGGCAGTCGATCAGGGACTGTTCGCCGACCTCAAGAGCGAACAGCGGCTGATTCGCTTCAAGGACATCAGTGCCGAGCGCCTCCTCCAGCGTTACAACGTGGCCCTGGCTCAGGCGGTGCTGCTGCGCTCGACGCGGGTTCACGTCGCGGTGCGGAACGAGCCGCCGGCGCGCTACCGGCAACTGCTGCGGCTGGTGAAGTTCCACCGCCTCATCTGCGAGATCGAGCGCACCGGCGACGGCTGTTACCAGCTCCACCTCGACGGGCCGCTGTCGCTGTTCTCGGCGACGCAGAAGTACGGCCTGCAACTGGCGCTGTTCCTGCCGGCGGTGCTGCTGTGCCGTGATTTCGAGGTCAACGCGGAGCTGCGCTGGGGAGCAGAGCGCAAGCCGAAGACATTCACGCTGACGCCGGCCGATGGGCTGGTGTCGTACCTGACCGACAGCGGCACCTACGTCCCGCCGGAGCTGGGCATGTTCGTGGAGCTGTTCCGCAAGAAGGTCGAAGGGTGGGACATCGCCGAGGAGACGGAGGTGTTCCCGCTCGGCGACGGCTTCTGGGTGCCCGACTTCCGCTTGACACACCGGGCCAGCGGCCGCTCGGTCTACCTCGAAGTGCTTGGTTTCTGGCGGAAGTCGAGCGCCGAAGTCCACCTTCAGTGCCTGCGGCGGCACGCGCCCGAGCCATTTCTGCTCGCCGTGTCCGACGGGTTGCGGATCGATGAGGCGGAGCTGGAAGGGCTGCCGGCGGGGGTGCATCGCTTCCGGCAGATGCCGCTGCCCGATGAGGTGGCGCGGCTGGCGGAGGAACTGATCGCGGAACAGTAGCCGCTTGCGGCTTCGCAGGGCGTGCGAAGCCGCAAGCGGCTACTTCTCCGCAGTCGCCAAGCCGTCGATGACTCAGGCGCTGCGGCGCAGCGGCTCGACCTCGCGCCTCTCGTCGATGTCGATCACGGCGGGGCGTGCGTCGAGCATGGCGTCGATCGCGGCCAGGCGGGGGGTTAGGCCGCGGCCGTTGGCGATCTGGATGGCCAACCCCGGACGGGCGTTGGCTTCCAGCAGCATCGGCCCTTGCGCCACGTCCACGACGATGTCCACGCCGACGTAGCCCAGTCTCACCGCCTCGGCCACGCGCCGCGACATGTCGAGCACCTCGCGCCAGTACGGCACGCGCAGGCCGATGACGGGCACGCCGGTGTCGGGGTGCTCCACCACCATACGGTTGCGCTGCACGGCGTGATGCGTGAAGCCGCTGGCCAGATCGACGCCGGTGCCGATGCCGCCCTGGTGGAGGTTGGCCCGGCCGTTGGATTCCTTCGTCGGCAGGCGCAGCATCGCCATCGCCGGCTCGTTGCGGTAGAGGATGACACGGATGTCCGGAATCCCCTTGTAGGAGACCGCCTCGAAGATCGGGTGCAGGCGGACGCGCTGCTGCAGCAGGGCCTGGTCGGGCCGGCCGGCCAACGAGTACATACCGGAGAGAATGTCGGACAGGTGCTGGCGCATCTGCTCGAAGCGCAGCCGTTCGCCGTTGTGGCGCACGAAGTCGCGGCCGTCGCGGCCGGTCAGGACCAGGACGCCGCGACCGGCCGAGCCGCGGTTCGGTTTGACGACGAAGTCGCCGCGCTCGCCGACCGTTTGCGGCAGGCGGCGCAACTCCGAGTGCGAGCCGACCACGGCGTAGACGTCGGGCGTCGGCACGCCGATGCGGCGGCAGAGGTGGTGCATGCGCAGCTTGTCATCGACCAGGGGGTACAGGGCGCGCGGGTTGTGGTCGAGGATGCAGGCGGCGTTGCGCCGGTTCATCCCCAGGATGCCGAGTGCCTTGAGCCGCTTCGCCGCACGGAACAGCCAGAGCATGCCACTCTCCTCCGAGGCCGCTTGCGGCTTAGCGTTCGCGCTAAGCCGCAAGCGGCCGGTCAGTCCTCGGTACCCACGATGCGCAGTCCCGGCCGGCGCCCGAGAAAATCGCGGAACCGGAACAGTTCCGACAATCGATAGCCAGTATATCGCCCCAGGAGCAGCTGCGCGGCCATGATGAGCCCGACCGTCTCGGGGAAGCAGAACAGGTGATTGACGACGGCGTGGAACGACAGCACCAGTGCGATGGTCGCCGCAATGATCATCGTGGTGACCAGGGTGCGGAACGAGGACGACGTGCCGTCCTCCGTCTCCAGCGTCCAGAAGCGCTCGATCATGCCGGTGAGGATCACCATCGGAAAGATCGCGACGTAGCGGGTAGCCGACAGGCTGCGGTAGTTGGCCAGCATCGTCAGGCCGATCAGGACGACGACGATGAGGCTGAGCATGAAGGCGGTGCGCGGCACTTGCAGCAGGTGGTAGTGGTTGAGCAGGCGCCGCATCAGCCAGCCGACGAGGACGATGGCGACGAAGACGAGCAGCCCCGGCATGCTGTGGAACTCGCGGAAGGCCAGGCCGAGCAGGGCCGGGGCGAAGGTGCCGAAGCTGGCCAAGCCGATGACGTTGCGGAACAGGCAGACGATCAGGGCGGCCACCGGCAGCAGCAGCAGGAAGCGCACCAGCTCCTGGTCGTTGGGCGACAGAACCCAAAGCGACACGGCCAGGAAGGCGCGGCGGAGCGGGCCGGCGTCCGCGGCGGCGCCCTCGGGGCCGACCTTCTCTACGAGGAAGGCGTGGTTGAGGTCGCTGACGTGATGGCCGACGACCACGGGCGTGTCGCCGCAGGTGAAGACGAGGTAGGTGGGCGGCACCTCGCCGAAGCGGTGATGGACGGGACACATCGGCAGCCAGCGCTGATCGAGCCACGCCTCGACCCAGTTGTGAGCGTGCTGGTCGAGGCCCCGGGTCAGGGTGACGCCGGTCACCAGGCGGGCGGGGATGCTGCGGTGGCGCAGCAGGGCGACGAGGAGGCGGGCCTTGGAGGCGGAGGCGCCGGCGCCGGCCTTGAGGCAGTCGACCGGCTGCAGGGCCGGGCCGCCGAGGCTCGGCTCGTTGGCGATCTCTCGGTCCACGTGGCGGAACAGCGCCTCGGCCTGTTCCAGCGGCTGATCCAACCCGGCGGTGAGTTGGCGGGCCAGGTCGGACACCGGGTCCGGGTCGCTGCGCCTGGCCACGTCGAGGTCCTGGCCGGGCTTCGGCGGGGCCGACAGCGCCTTGGCCAGATCCGACATCGGGGCGCTGGCCCGGTGCGAATCGACGGTGCAGTAGAACTCGTAGCGCAGCCGGAACGGGCCGTCGCCGGCGCCGACGCGCTTTTTCCACAGGACGCGGCGGCGCTCGGGGTGGCGACCCTCCGGCGCCTTGTCGTGGCGCGTCTCCGGCGCGGCGTCGAGGAACTCGGCGCTCTGGCACGACTCGCGGACGACGTGCTGCCGGCCGAAGTCAAGCGGCGTCAGCGTCAGCAGTTTGGCGTCCCCTTCACTCCGTCCTTGAACTACCATCGCGACCTTCCACGTCCCAGGGCCGTGGGGCACCTTGACCTCGTCGCCCATGACGTGGTGCCGCAGGGCCATCACGCCCAAAGAGAGCAGAGCCAACACGGCCGCGGTGGCCGCGCAAAGGGTCGTCCGTGACATGAGGCGGGCCTCTGTTCCGATTGAAGATTGCAGATTGCAGATTGCAGATTGAAATGCAAATCTGCAATCTTCAATCTGCAATCTGCAATTCCTCTGCCTTCCACGAGACGCGGAAACGCAGCTCCTTCTCGTCGCGGGCGCGGGGCGTGATGAGCAGGTAGCCGGTGCGGCGGCGCTCGTCCCAGCAGAAGACGTAATGGCTGGGCGGCACCTTGGCGTGTAATTCGGGGACACGGCCGGTCGGGGCCTTCGGCAGCGACACCTCGACGAACACGAAGGGGACCAGCGGCTTCTCCGAATCGTCCTCTTCCTTGCGGATCAACCCGGCAAGGCGGGCGTTGGGCGGCATCTCCACCTGGAACTTGTTCGAGGCGACCTTGTCGTGGGTCTTGTCGGGCAGCGACACGACGATGGTATTGCCCTGCACCTCGTGGCGCACGCCGGACAGGGCGTCGGCCGGGCGCTCCGGCCGCGGCAGTGTCAGGGTCGGGTCGCCCCAGAGGGTGAAGGCCCAGGCCGCCCGCACGTTGGCGCCGCCGCGCTTCGCGTCCTTGCCGAGGCGCTTTTCCTTCAACTGGGCGTAGGCGAGGAGGAAATTCTTCGCCTGCCGCAGGCCGCCGCCGAGCGACTTGCCGTCGTAGAGCAGGGCGTCGAAGAAGGCCAGTGAGCAGGCCCCGCCGGAGGCCGAATAGGTCCGCACCGGCGAGCCGATCACGCCGACCGCCCCGCGCCGCAGCAGCGGCTGCGCCTTCTCCTCGGTCAGCGCCAGGCAGCTCTGCAGGAAGACGAACGACGGGGCCGTCGGCTCGTCCCAGTCGGGGAGCTTGAACTCGCGGATGAGCGTACCGTGGTGGCCCTCCCACAGGAAGATGTCGTGGTCGGGCAGGGTGCGGCGCAGGTCGTCCTTGCTGACGTCGCCGCGGAACTTGGCGGTGATTTCGTAGCCGGCGTTGCGGAATTCCTTGGCGGTGTTGCGCGAGAACGTCTCCAGCAGCGGCAGGCCGCCGCCGGGGTTGCTGGCGATCAGGGCGCGGCGCGGGCCGCGCGCCTCGGCCAGCAGACGCTGGCGGGCCAGCATCAGGGCCACCACCGAGCGGTCGTCGTGGAAGACGCGGCCCACGGCGAAGGAGAACGGCGCGTTGCCCTCCGGGGTGAGCGGCTCCAGTTCGATGAGGGGGTCGTGGTCGGCGGGGATCGGGTTGGGCCGGACGCGCATCGGCACCGCCTGGCGGTTGGCGGCGAGGAGGACCGAATCGACCGCACGCAGTTCCTTGTGCTTCAGGGCGGCGGCGACCACGGCCTCCACGTCGTCGCCGGCGGGGTCGGTCAGCAGCAGCGGGGCGTCGTGCCGCAGGGCCAGCCAGGGGGCCAGCGAGGACATGCCGCCGCGGCCGTCGTACAGGTCGTTCGGGTTGGCGACCACGAGCGTGGCGGCCGGGCCCCGCTTCGCCAGTTCTCGCCGGCAGGAGTCGGCGACCGCCCGCTCGGTGCCGAGGGGCACGACGCGGACCTCGCCCAGTTGCCGGCAGGCCCGGACCGCGGCGCCGACCGCGTGGACCTCGTTCGGCTTCCAGTCGGCGACCCGGCGTCGGAGGTCGGCCTCGTCCTCGCGGTCGTGAGTGATGAACAGGGGGGCCTTGAGCAACCCGGCAAGGCAGGCGGCCTGGAGAAGTGGGCCGCGCGGCTCAGCGGGGCAGACGACGACGCGCTCGACGCGCGGGAAAAGGGCGGCCCACAGGGCCCGCGGCCGGCCTTCCCAGGCGAGCGGCTCGGCGGTGGCTCGGCCCAACCGGCTGCGCAGGTCGTCCAGCCCGTCGCAGAACGAGCCGACCGGGACGACGCGCTCGGGGTCGAACGCCGTCAGAAAGGCTTTCAGGTACGGCGAGGTCGCGGGCGAGTCGAAGAGGACGACGGCCTGGGGGTCGGCGGCGGCCACGGCCGAGGTAAAGACCAGCGTTTCCTCGTCAGACAGCACGCCACCGAGGTAGACGATTTTCTTCGGCGGCGCGGGGGACGTGTCGCCGGCGGAGCGCGACGGGAAGGGGCCGCCCAGGAGGGCGAAGGCGAGCCCGGAAAACAGGGCGAAAAGGAGCGTCCGTGCCACTGTGTGTGCCACTCGTTGGCCCTCGGGGGTCGCAGGAAACCGCGTTCCGATGCGGTCGCCCGCCGGGGGAAGACAGGAAGGGGTGTCGAGCGCGACACCGCCGGGTCGGGGGCTATTATTGCGCGGCGGCGCGGAAAAATGCCAGACGACTCTGAGCGGGAAGGCGGTTTAGAAACTGTATGAAAAACCCTCTTGCCGCTTGCGGCTTCGCAGGAACGATTGCGAAGCCGCAAGCGGCTAAGACAGTTTCTAAACTAATCCACCTGGCCGGGGGGAGGGGTGGAAATGGGATCGGCCCCCTCCTGCTTATGCTCCCAATAGGTGTAGGCGAAGTAGACGGCGAGGGCCACCAGGCCCGCCGCTAAGGCCAGGACCATCAGCGTGAACACGGACAGGCCCGGCGCGGCCGCCCGGGAGCCGGGAGGCGGCGGCTGGGATTGGATCTGGCCGACGAGGGCCGCCCGCAGCGCCTTGAGGAACTCGACGCAGGAGCCGTAACGCTGCACGCGGTCCGACGCCAGCGCCCGGGCCAGCACCATCCGCTCCGCCTCCGGCAGCCCACCCAGGTCGGGGGCGCCCTCCTGGTGCTGCTTCATCAACTCGACCACGGTCGCGCCGCGGAACGGCAGCCGCCCCAGGCGCAACTCGACGTAGCTGGCGGCGAGGCTGTACTGGTCGCTGCGCTCGCTGCACTGGCCGTCCCACAGCTCCGGCGGCATGTACTGCGCCGTGCCGCAGACCGTGCCGCCCCCCACGGTCTGGCCGCCTTGGACTCGGGCCAGGCCGAAGTCGGCGACCTTGACGTGCCCGGCCAACAGCAGCAAGTTGTCCGGCTTGATGTCGCGGTGCAGCACCTTGTGGCGGTGCAGGAAGTCGATGGCCTCTGCCGCCTCCCAGAAGTAGCGGAACAATTCCTCCACCGGGAGGCCGGTCTTGCCCTGCGCCAGGCACTCCTTGAGGCGGCCGCGCAGGGTGCCGTCGCCCAGCTCCATCGCGATGTGCAGTCGCCCGGCCACGGCCCAGCAGGCGTGCATCGGCAGCAGGTAAGGGTGGCGCAGCTCCTTGATCGCCTCCAGGGACTTCAGCTCGCGCTGGGCCTCGGCGTCGTCGAGGTGGCAGTGGATGACCTTGACGGCCACCGGGAAGCCGCCCGGGGCGCGAGCCTTGTAGACATCGCCGAAAGCGCCCCCGCCGAGCCGGCCCAGCATCTGGTAGCCCTCGCTCAGCGCCGCCGGCCGCGGCGGCATCATCGAGGTCGCGTCTCGCTCCGTCGCCGGGATAGCCTCCGTGCGGTCCTCGGCTCGTTCCTGCGGCGGAGGGGCGGGGGAGAGGGTTCCCTGCCGGGGTGCGAAGGGCAGCGTTTCGTTCAGGTCGCGGGACGCCTCCGTGGGGCGCCCCGCCCCGTGATTCTGCGATTCAGGCTGGGTGTCCGGGGTCATGAAGGCATTCCATCCAAGCAGGGGAATCCGGGGGTGGTGCGGTTGGTTCAACCGTCTCACCATCGTAAGGGAGGGGCAGCACCATCGCCAGGGCAAAAGGTTGTGGGGGGCGGGTTCGGGCGTGGCAAGACTTGCGAGGGGACGAGGGCAAACCCGTTGTTGTGCAGGCGGGAATTGTGGCACCCGGGGTACGGAGTACGGAGTACCGAGTACGGAGTACCGAGTACGCAGCATCGACGGCTCGGTGCCGGGCTGGCGCTGCGCCGCACTCGGTACTGTGTACTCCGTACCCCGTACTGGCCCCCGGAAAACCTGCCGCGTACCGAGTACGCGGCATCGACGGCTCGGTGCCGGGCTGGCCCTGCGCCGTACTCGGTACTGCGTACTCCGTACTCCGTACTGGCCCCCACGGAAAACTTGCCGCGCCCTGCGGGGTCAGAACAGGTCCTCGACGCGGCGCGGTCGGGATGGGCGGTTGACCTTGCGCTCCGGCACGGGCGGGTCCAGGAACTCCCGGTCGTCGGGCGGCGGGGTGGTCGTCCCCCCGAAGGGGAGGGGAATCACGTCGTCCACCGGGGGTGACGGGTCGGCGGGCTCGGTCACCTCGCGCAAGCGGGCCAGGGCGTCGGCGAGTTGCCGCTCCAGGTCGGCCTTGGCCATTTCGGTGAGGTTGCGCAGGGCGCGCTCGCGCTCGACGGCCACCTCGACCCGTAGCGAGTCGAGGCGACGACCGAGGCCCGCGGGGTCGGCAGCCTGGTGCGGCTCCGGCGCACGGCCAAACAGTCGGCCGAGGACGCCGCCCCGACTGCCCGGCCGCCCGCCGACCGTCGTCTCCCCTTGCAGTCGCTCCAGCTCGCCCCGCAGCCCCTCGACCCGCAGTAGCAGGTCGTCGTAGCGGTGCGAAACGTCGCCGTAGGAGAGGGGCTCGGCCGGGGCGGGCCGACGATCTTGCTCCGCGCGCAGCGATTCGACTTCCTGGCGCAGCCGGTCGCTATCACCAAGGAGGGCGGCGCGCTCCTGCTCGAAGCGCCGGGTCAGGTCGGCGAGCTGCTCCTGCAACGCCGCCTCCGTCGCGGCCCGCTGCTTCTCCTCCACGAGTTCCGCTCGCAACATCTCCAGCTCGCGCCCCAGGGTCGCGGCCCGGCCGCGTTCCTTGTCGAGGGCGGCCCGCGCGGCCTCCGCCTGCCCGGACAATTCCCGTTCGCGACGGGCGAGCGCCTCCTGCTGCTGGCGGTGGCGCTCCTGCGCCTGGGCCGCCTCGGCGCGCAGGCGCAAGATCTCTTCCGCGCGCGAGGAGAGGTTGACCTCGGCAAAGGCGGCGCCGCGCTCGCTCTCGTGGCGCAGGCGCTCGACCTCGGCCCGGAGGGCGGCGCTGTCCTGGTCGTGCTGCCGCTGAGCGGCGACAAGCTGCTGCTCCCACTCGGCGCGGGCGGCGGCGAGCTGGGCCTTCGCCTTGGTCGCGCGGGACGGCTCGGCGCGGGCCGACTCCAACTCGCGCCGCAGGGCGGTCATCTCCTCGGCGTGGCGAGCGGCTTCGGCCCGCAGCGACTCCAGTTGCTTGACGGCGGCCACGTGCTCGCCGTCGGCCCGAGTCGTGACGGCCGCCAGGGCGTCGCGCTCCGCCCGCAAGCCGTCGCCCTCGCCGCGGAGGCGCTCGGCCTCGCGCCGGAGCAGCGCGCGCTCCTCGTCGAAGTGCCGCCGGGCGGCCTCCAACTCGCCGGTGAGGGCGCCGGCCTGCACGCGCTGGGCGGCCAGCTCCGCCTCCAATTCCTTCGCACGCCGGCCCGTCTCCTCCTGCCGCCGCAGCTGCGCCGCGTGCTCCTGCCGGGCCTGATCCAGCGCCGCGAGGAGACGGGCGATATTGATACGAGAGCGCTCTTCGGTTTCGCGCAGGAAGTTCGCGGCCGCGTCCCAGCTGGCGAGGGCCTCGTCGCGCTCGTGGGTGACCAGGGCGACCCGCTCGTAGGCCGAGCCGACCTCCGCGCACAAGGCGTCCCGCTCCTGCTGGAGCTGCTCGCGGAGGGCGGACTGCTGCCGTTCCGCCTCGCGGCGCTCGTTGGCGGCGCGGTCTTGTTCTCGCGCGAGGAGGGCGGCGGCCTCCGCCGTGGCTTGTTCCGCGCTGCGCCCCTGTGCGGCCAGCGCTTCGCGCAGCGCCTCGCCGTGTTCGCGGAACCGCCGGGCCTCGGCGCGCGCCGAGGCCAGGTGTTGTTCCGACTCCTGCCGCTCGGCGGCCAGTCGCTCGCGCTCGGTGGCGAGCCCGTCCGCTCGGCAGAGGGCGTCGTCGCGCTGCTGGCGCAGGTGCTCGGCCTTGGCGTGCAGACCGGCGCGTTCCTCGTCGTGCCGCCGGCGCACCGCGTCGAGCTGCTCGCGCCACTCCTCGTGCCCCGCCGCCAGCCGGGCCTGTTGCTCCGCGGCGTGGGCGACCCGCTCGCTCGCCTCGGCGGCGTCGGCCCGCGCCGCCTCCAGGTCGCGCCGCAGGGCGGCCAACTCGCCGCGCTGGCGGTCGGCGTCGGCGTGGGCTGACGCGTGCCGCTCTTTTTCCGCCGTCAGCTCGCCCTGGGCAGCTTCGAGTTGCCGCCGCAGCGCCTCGGCCTCCTCCGCGGTCTGGTCGCGTTGGCCGGCGAGCAGGCTGTGCCGCCGCTCGGCGTCGGCCAGCGCCTCCGTCAGGCGCGCTGCCTCGGCCTGGAAGCGCCCCTCGTCCCGGCGGCGCAACGCGGCGGCCTCGTCGCGCTCCGCCGCGGCCTGATCGCGTACACGGCGGAGCGTTTCGAGGTCGCCCCGCAAGCCGTCCGCCTCATGCTGGCGGGCGGCGCGCTCCACCCCGAACTGCGTTTCGATGGCTTCCAGCCGCGAGCGCAGCTCGCGCCCTTCCGCGAGGGCGAGGGTATGGGCCTCGGCCGCGCGCCCGGCGCGCTCCCGCTCCGTCACCAACTCGGCCCCGAGCGCGCCCAGGGCTTGCTGCTGTTCCGCTTCGATCGCCTGGAGCTGGGCAGCTAGGTCCTGCTCGCGCCGTGCGGCAGCGTCGGCGGCCTCTCCGAGTCGTTCGATCTCTTCCACCAAGTGGGCGACATGCTCCTCGGCCCGCTCTGCCGCCTCCCGCCGGGCGGCGACGGCCTCATCGCGGTGGGCCGCGTGCCGGTCGCGCTCTTCGCGGAGCGCCTCGGCCTCAGCGCGGAGTTGCCCGATCCGGGTCTGGAGGAGGGAGCGCTCTGCTTCGAGCCGGCGCTCTACCGCCGTGTACTTCTCCTGCCATTGCCGCAGGTGATCCGCGGCCCGCGTCTGCTCCTCGCCGAGTCGCTGCTCGTGTTCCTGCGACGCGGCCTGATGGCGGGCCTCCCATTCTTTTTGAAGGCGCTCGGCCTCCGCGCGCAGGGCCGTGCGCTCTTCCTCCCGCCGGCGCTCCGTTTCGGCGTGGCGAGCTTCCCACACGCGCAGGGCCTCGGCGGC
>DATFNV010000217.1:0-2385 GCA_035266225.1 Gemmataceae bacterium | reverse complement strand
CGCTTCCGCGAGGACCTGCTCTACCGCATCAACGTGATCGAGGTGACCCTGCCGCCGTTGCGGCAACGGCCGCGCGACGTGCTGCCGCTGGCGGACCACCTGTTAGCGTTCTTCGCCCGCTCGACCGGCAAGGGGCTGACGGGGTTCACGGACGAGGCCCGCGCAGCCTTCGGGTGCTACCCGTGGCCGGGCAACCTCCGCGAGTTGCGCAACGCCGTCGAGCGCGGCGTCATCCTGGCGGGGGGGCCGCTCGTCGGTTTGGCCGACCTGCCGGTGCAGGTCGGCGCCCCGACGACCAGCGGCGTCGAGGTCGGTGCCCGCGTGACGATCGATCAACTCGAAGCCGAACACATTCGCCGCGTCCTCGCCGTCACGCCCACGGTCGAGGAAGCCGCCGGAGTGCTCGGCATCGACCCCAGTACGCTGTACCGCAAACGGAAGCGGTACGGACTGTAATCCACCGACAAGTGCGCCATGACCCTCTCGCTCCGCAGCCGCATCTTCCTGACGCTGACCCCGCTGCTGGTGCTGCTCGCCATCCTGGGCAGCGCCGGCGCGTGGCTGCTGTACCACCTCGGCGGCCGCATCGACGTCATCCTGCGCGAGAACTACCGAAGTGTCGTCGCGATGGAGGACCTGAATGAGGCGCTGGAGCGCATCGACTCCTCATTCCAGTTCGCAATTGCCGGCGAAAAGCAGGAGGAGAAGGCGCGGGCGCAGTACGAGGAGAAGTGGAAAGACTACCTCGTCGCACTCCACCTCGAGGAGAACAACATTACCATACTGCCCGAGGAGAAGGAGCTGGTCCACCGGCTCGTCGAGTTGACGGAGAGCTACCGGAGGAGGGGGGCTGCCTTTTACGCCTTGAAGCCGATGGATCCGCGCCGGCGCGACATGTATTTCGAGGCCGGGCTCTTTGACACGTTCACGGAGATCAAGAAGGTGTCCCGGCGCATCCTGGACATCAACCAGAAGAACATGGAGGATGCCGCCCGGGACGCCCGGCGCACCGCCAACGACTCGCTGCTGTACTTCGGCCTCGGCCTCGGGGCGGCGGTGGTCCTGGCCGGCACCCTGGCCTGGTACACCAGCCGAGCCATCCTGCGGCCGCTCAGCGACGTGACGCGCTCGGCCCAGGCCATCGGCGCCGGCAACCTCGACCAGGTGGTGCCGGTGCTGGCCCGCGACGAACTGGGACAGCTCGCCGACGCCTTCAACGTCATGGCCCGGCAGCTACGCGCCTACCGCCGGTCCAGCTACGACCGCCTGCTCCGCGCCCAGCGCACCAGCCAGGCGACCATCGACTCCTTTCCCGACCCGGTCCTGGTGATCGACCCGCAGGGGGCGGTCGAGATGGCCAACCCCGCGGCCCAGCGCCTGCTCGGCGTCAAGCCGCGCACGGAGGGCGACATCGTCCTGACCTGGGGGGCGCCCGAGCCGCTGCGAGCGCCTTTGGAGAAGGCGCTGCTCCAGCAGCAGCCGTACCTGCCCGACGGGCTCGGCCAGGTCGTCGTCCTGGCGCTGGGCGGCCAGGAGCACTTCTTCCTGCCGCGCGTCCTGCCCATCGCCGACCCCTACGGCAACACGCTCGGCGCCGCCGTGCTGCTCCTGGACGTGACGCGCTTCCGCCTGCTCGACCAGGTCAAGAGCGACCTCGTGGCCACGGTCAGCCACGAGCTGAAGACGCCGCTGACCAGCATTCGCCTGGTCGTGCATCTGCTCCTGGAAGAGACGGTCGGCTCGCTGACGCCCAAGCAGATCGAGTTGCTGCTGGACGCCCGCGACAACGCCGAGCGACTGCTGACGATGATCAACAACCTGCTCGACCTGGCCTGCATCGAGGAAGGGCGGCTGCAGCTGCAGCGCGTGCCGGAGCCGCCGGTGTCGCTGCTGCGCTCCGCCGCCGAGGCGATCCAGGCGCGCGCCGACGACAAGGAAGTGACGGTCACGGTCGAGGCCGCAGACGATCTGCCGCCGGTCGCGGTCGATGTGGCACGGATGGGGCACGCCCTGGGCAACCTGCTGGACAACGCTCTGGCTCACACCGAGCGCCGCGGGCGAATCACGCTGGCGGCGGCGGCCGCGAACGGGGCCGTGGTGCTGTCGGTGGCGGACACCGGCGTGGGCATTCCGCCCGAGCATTTGCCGCACCTTTTCGAGCGCTTTTCGCGGGTGCCCGGGCAGTCGCATGAGAGCGGTACCGGGCTGGGGCTGGCGATCGTGCGCGAGATCGTGGCGGCGCACGGCGGCAGCATCACCTGCGAGAGCCGCCCCGGCGAGGGGGCCACGTTCCGCATCACGCTGCCCGCCGCCCCGCCCGGCGAGCGGGGGGCGTAAGCCCCCCGGTTCCGGAACCGGGGGGCTTACGCCCCCCGCTCGCCAGAG
>DATFNV010000216.1:0-7921 GCA_035266225.1 Gemmataceae bacterium | reverse complement strand
CCGGCCCCGTACAGCAGCACGACGGCGAAGACCTTGCTGACGTTCACCAGGTAGACGCCGGGGATCAGCGTCAGCAGCGCCAGCCCCTGCAGGGCGACCCAGACCGAGACGGCGATCGTGGCCAACGGCACCAGGGCTAGCAGCGGGGCGCGGTAGACCAGCATCAGCACGACGACGACCAGGACGATCGTGGCGAGGGTGGTGCCTTCGAGGCTGTCGGCGCTGGCCTGGGTCAGGTCGCGGCCGACGCCGGCCGGGCCGGTGACGAGCAAGGGCGGCGCCGCCGCCCCGGCCTCGTCGAAGGCGGCGCGCGCCTCCTCCTCGACGCGGTCCACCGTGCTGCGCGTCTGTAGCGCCAAGAACGGCGTGCCGAGGCACACCTGGATGAGGGTACAATGGCCGTCGGCGCTGACGAGGCGCTTGCCGATGAAGCCGTCGCGGTGCGAGTAGACGCGGCCGATCTGCAAGTCGGGCTCATCCTGGCGCAGGCGGTTGATCCCACGGACGGCGCGATCGACCACGGCGAAGTCGGCGGCGTCGAGCGGCCGGTCGTCGCGCTCGACGGTGAGGATGGCGCGGCTGGCGAAGACGTCCTGCGGGAACGCCTGGCGCAGCAGTTGGTAGCCGCGGACGCTGTCGCAACGGGCCGGGAGGAAGCTGATGTCGTCATCGACCGCCTTGGCGTCCCAGCGCGGGGCGAGCAGGGTCAGGGCGGCGCCGGCGACGAGCCACGCGGCACACACCAGCCAGGGGCGCGAGGTCGTGAAACGTCCGAGCCGGGTGAACATGACGGTCTTCTCCTTCGGACGGGGCGAGCCGGCGCGCGGCATCAAGGCGGAAAACAGATACGGCTATCATCGGCGGTGTAAGGATTCGGCCTGTAGGGAAACGGCCGGCTGAGCCGGTCGGCGCGGTTGGCGCGGCAAGGCGGGGAAGACCGGGAGGGGAGATGGCCGCCGGTCCGTAGCCGCAAGCTGCCAGCTTGCGAGCTGAAACCCGTTCCCGGCTCATAAGCTGGCAGCTTGCGGCTACGGGTCAGCGGTGAACTCGCCCTCGTCCCATCGTGTCAGAAGGTCGGAGTAACAGAGGGTTTCGCGATGATCAATCGGTTCCTGGTTGGGACCAACATTTACCTGCGGCCGCTGGAACGCCCCGACGCCCCCGCGTTGGTGACGTGGCTCAACGAGCCGGAGGTCACGCACTTCCTCAACGCTCACAAGCCGATGACCGTGCGCGCCGAGGAGGAATTCATTGACCACATCGACGAGGGCGACGACCTGGTGCTGGGCATCGTCCTGCGCGAGGGGGACCGCCTCATCGGCGTCGCGGGGCTGCACCAGATCGACCAGCGCTGCCGGCGCGCGGCGTTCGGCATCTTCGTCGGCGACAAGACGCAATGGGGGAAAGGATTCGGCACCGAGGCGACGCGCCTGATCCTCGGCCACGCCTTCCAGACGCTGAACCTGAACCGCGTCTGGCTGCACGTCTTCGAGTACAACGCGCGCGGCGTCCGCGCCTACGAGAAGGCGGGATTTCGCCGCGAGGGGGTGCTACCGCAGGATACCTTCCGCGACGGCCGCTACTGGGACACGATCACGATGGCCGTCTTGCGCGAGGAATGGCGGAAGGAAATCGCTTGAGGCGAGTGGCCGGAATAACACTCCCCTCGGCCCGGTACTCCCGGGCGAGGGGTCGGGGGTGAGGGGCGATTCATTGCATTCATTGCGCACGGCCGGCGTCGCGCAACGAATCCCGCACCGCGCAACGAATGCAATGAATGCAACGAATCCTGTTCCCTCAGAGCCCCTCACCCCCGACCCCTCGCCCCGGAGTCCCGGGGCGAGGGGAAAAGAACACAGGCTTCTCGCCTAACCAGAAGGGGCCGAGACGGCGGGCAACGTGTTGCCGAAAAACGTCCGCAAGCGCTGCGCCACCTCGCTGGCGAGATACCACGGCATCCAGTGTTCCGCACCGGCGATCACCTCCAGCCGCGACCCCGGAACCGCCGCGTGCCGCCGCTCCGCGTGGACCGGCGGGAAGTGCCTGTCCCCTCCCGCCCAGAGCACCAGCGTCGGACACCGGACCTGGGCGTACAGTTCCGGCAGGCGCGGCAGCGTCCCCTGGTAGCCAGCGCACATCCGCGAGATGAACGCCCGCACCTCGGGGCGCCGGAAGCTGTCCCACAGGTCGGCGCGGAGGTCGCGCGGCAGGGCCACGCCGCGCGGCAGGAAGGTCCGCTCGGCCCGCTTGAACACCAGCCACGGCAGGCGGCGTAGGACGAGGCGGTTCCAGCCGAATTGCCGCAGGAGGCGGATCTCCCACGAGGTCCCTTCGTCGCCGAACAGCAGCGAGTTCATGACCGCCAGTCCGAGCGTCCGTTCCGGGTGGCGAGCCGCGAACGCCAGGGCCGGCTGCCCGCCCATGTCCAGTCCCACGACAGCGGCGCGCTCGATGCGCCGTAAACTTTCGGTGGTCCCGTGTCCGGGCAGTAATTGCTCAGAAGGTTAGTAGAAAATACAATCATGCCTGATGTTAGCGGTCGTAACTCATTTTCAATGAATGACTTGCGCCACGCGCTGTTGAGATTCACCCAGAGACTCTGAGCAATTACGTCGTAGCCGCCTTCGCCGGAAGGCGGGTGACGGCTGACCCGCCTTCTGGCGAAGGCGGCTACGACCGGCTGCCGGCTTGCCCGGCAGGTGAAGGTGGTCGCACGCGAGATGACTGTTTCACGAGTTCGCCGCCAGCGGTTCGTAGCCGCATTCTGGCGAAGGCCGCTACGAACCGCTGGCATCGCTCGCCAGCGACTGCCGAGGGACTTGCGAAACGCTCATCTACCCGCCGGCCGCTGCCGCGGCGACATCGACTCACGGCGAACTGGGGCTGTGGCCTTTGTCGGTCCCCAGCGTCCGATAAGCCGGCACGTAGCCCCGCCAGCCGCAGCGGCACCAGAGCAGCCGGATGCGCGGGTGCAGCAGGAGCCCGCCGTAGTCCCAGCCCCACGTCCCCTGGTCCGGGGCCGGCCCGTCGCCGTGCCACACGCAGCCGCCCCCCACGTCATACCCGACGTAATGCCCCGTGTCCGACGGCCGCGCCCAGCACGCCACCCCGGGCACCGGCCGCGACGCACAGGGACACGCGGCCGGCGGCGGCGACGGCTCCT
Source organism: Gemmataceae bacterium (assembly GCA_035266225.1). GTDB lineage: Bacteria > Planctomycetota > Planctomycetia > Gemmatales > Gemmataceae > DATFNV01. The sequence goes on along the minus strand of DATFNV010000216.1, from coordinate 4,758 downwards.
CCCCCGGCGCCACGCCGGGCCACGCGGAGACACCGAGAAGAGGGACGCAAAATAAGCCGAGTCGGGAACGAGTCATCGCGAACCTCCAGGAGGGGTCTGCCGAAGCCGTCACAGTTGATCCGGATTGCGGACGAACTCCAGGTAAGGCAGGCGCACGCCGCCCACCCTGACCTGGTCGGCCCGCGTCACCGTCGCCGGCGCCGCGAAGCCCGCCGAGGCCGCATACGTCACCGTGTCGTCCTCCGTCACGCCGTCGCCGCTGACGCCGAGGCCGCCGATGAGCGTCGCCGCCCCGCCCCCGTACAGCGCCGACGAACCGGGGAAGAAGACGACGCCGTTCTGGTTGGCCGGGTTGTTGGGGTCGCGGAAGTTGGCGTCGGGGTGGAACGCCTCGTACCCTTCCACGCTCTGGAAGGCCGACGCCGGCTTCGCCGCCCCGGTGTTTAGCCCGGTGAGCGGGTTGCTGCCGCCGTCGTTGAGGATCGAGAACGGGCCCGGCGGCGCCCCGTCGGTCCCCTCCGGGTAGCGCGGCTGCGCCAGGAAGCGGACGGTACGGCTGGTGATGGCCACGCCCGGGGCGACGCCCGGTACCTGGTCCGCTGGTTGCAGCTGGCTGGGATCGTCGTAGTAGGCGACGTTGCGCGCCTTGGCGACCGCCACCCCCTCGGAGAAGATCGTGGCGTCCGGCATGCGGTACAGCCCGAGCAGGTCCCCCTGCGGGTCGCTGACGGCGAAGACCATGCGCGTGGTGCTCCCCAGCGGCAGGCGGATGGCGGCGCGGGTCAGGTTGGCCTGGGCGATGCCCTGGTCGATCATCTGCGTCACGTCCCCCGCCGACAGGCCGCCGCCCGCGTGCGGCAGCACCAGCCACCCCGACGGCACCGGCTCGCCGTTCAGGAGCGTGTCGTTCTCGCGATCGACGACGTGATTGCTGCCACTGTTCGGGTTGCCCTGGCCGAGCGTCAAGCCGTAGCCGGCGAGGGTCTGCGGCCCCTGCGTGCCGCCCGGCCCGAAAATCGGCAGCGTGATCCCCCCCAGGTCGATGCGGCCCGACGGCAGGTCGAAGCCCGGCAGCGGCGCCACCCCGCCGAGGCTGCCGATGGAATAGCCGGCCGCGGACGAGCCGCCCAGCGCGGCGAAGGCGATGTACTCCGCTTGCAGCGACAGGTCCGGCTTGCTTGGGTCGTAGTCGGAACTGAGCGAGGAGTTCTCGGCGCTGGCGTAGCCGGTCTGGCCGGGGAAGAAGACGCCGATGCCGCCGACGAGGGCGCCGTGCTCGAAAATCGGCACCCCCCCGGGCAGCGTGGCGATGCCGCGCGACTGGGCGGACTTATCGAGCATGGTGACGTAGCCGTAGGAGTTGGGCGGCTGGAGTCCTCCGTCGGCCGTGACGGCCGCCGGGATGTACTGGTTGGGCACGTTGAAGCGGTTGGGCAACGTGTAGTTGGGGAGGCCGGGGACCGTGCTGCCGTCGCGGTTGGTCAGCTCGATGTCGTACAGGTCCACCGGCGGCGTGAACGGCACGTTCGGCGGGAAGTGGCCGCCGACGCTGATCGGGGCGACCAGGCCGGGGCCATAAAGGGGCGAAGTTTGGTCGGTTATATCGGGATTGGAATTGACCTCGCGCTGGGTGTTGGTCGATTGGCTGATGAACTCGACGGTGCGCGAGGTGAGCGGGGCCTGGTCGTTGGCGAAGAACGCCCCGGTGCGGGCCAGGGACACCGCACCGTCGATGGCGAAGACGAGGTTATTCTCGTTGCCAAGGATGGCCGGCGAGACGTTGCCCTCGACGCGCACACCCAGGATGTTGCCGTTGCGGTCCACGATGGCCACGATGGCGGCGTCGCTGGCGGTCGCGGCCGCGGCCCGGTCCAGCAGCGTCCCGACCTGGGCGGCGGTGAGGGTCGGGTCGCTACCCTGGGTGGTGGTGGCCGGCTCGAGGTTGTAGTACAACTCGCCGGAGCCGAGAAGGGCGGCCATGACGGCCTCGTCGCGGCCGCCGCCGTTCAGGTAGCCCGTGAAGAAGGCCAGGCCGCTGGAATCGGCGGGCCGGCCGAGGAACTCCCGGTAGTAGTCCTGCACCAGCTCCTGGTGGTAAGCGTCGCTGTCCAGGACGTGCGTGGCGATGACGACCCGCGAGGTGCCGCGGGCGAGGAGTTTGTCGAGAAAGGCCCGGGTGCCGGGGGCCACGGGCTGGCCGAGGAGGTCGAAGTAGAGCGCCGTGAGGAAGCCGTCGTTGCTACCGCCGCCGCGCGCCTGGTAGTACTCCGCGGAGCCCAGCAGGCCGGCCTCGAAATCCTCCACCGAGCGGCCGCCGCCCAGGTCACCCAGGAAGCGGGCGACCTCGGCGGGGGTACTGGCCCGGCCGAGCAACTGCTCGCAGAGGCGTTGCGCCTCCTCGGTCCGGTACTCGCTGCTGCCCAGGACCGCCAGGGCGACGCCGGGGCGCGCGATGGTATTCTGGTCGAGCGCGGCGCCGTAGGTGGACTGGGCGGTCGAGTCGGGGGCGCGGCCGAGGAGGTCGTGGTAAACCACGGACAGGTAGAGGCTGTTGCCGGCGGCGTCGGGAAGGTTGCGCCGCTCCAGCCACTCCAGGGCCGGGGCAGTGCCGGGCCGCCCCACTCGCCCACGATCCGACTTCGACTTGAGCCAGCCCATCTTCATCCCTCCCGCGGTCGTGAGCCCGATGCCGACGATTGGCCCCCCTTAAGATCGGCATAACCGGCAAGGTCGATGACCCTTTTCTCATCCCCGTGCCCCCTCGATTGATCGTTTCGCGAAACGAGGAATCCTCATTTCTCCCAGGTCGCCCACCCGGCAAAATCGCTTCTTCCCTCAAGGTTCGCGCAGCCGCATCCCGATACTCATGAGCGAGTGCGATGATTCGCCCTGAAGTCCTCCCCCCTTAGATCGCGGAAGTCCGGGAAGGATCCCTCTCATGGATATTCGTCGCACGGCCGGCCGATTCGTGGCGCTGTCTGCCGCGGCGCTGGTCCTCGCCGGGGGGTTCGCTGGTGCCGAGGACGGAAATGACGCGGCCTCCTCCGGCGGACCGCCGGTGCTGAACCGGCCGCTCGAGCCGCCGAAGGGGCCCGCCGCGCCGGCGCCGCAGCCGGAATCGCCCGTCGTGCCGCCGCCGCTCGACCCGCCGCTCGGCTTCGCGGGGCCGTCCGGAATCCTCCCCACCGAGGGGGCGGACCCCGACGGTCACTTCGCCCCCGTCGAGGACCGCTGGCGCGTCGGCTTCCCCGACTGGGACCGCTACGGCAACGGCCATCCCCTCCTCGACGAGTACCCGTACACCATCGGCCGCATCCTCAACCCGTTTAATCAAAATGTCCTCAAAGGCGACTACCCCATCGTCGGCCAGAACACCTTCCTCAACATCACCGCGCTCAACCAGACGCTCGTCGAGGCCCACCAGGTGCCGACGCCGGCGACGTCCTTCGACAGCACCGCCCGCCCGTTCGAGGCCAACGTCTTCGGCCGGCCCAACCAGTTCCTCTTCGACAACAACCTCGCCGTCTCCCTCGACCTCTTCCACGGCGACGCCTCCTTCAAGCCGGTCGATTGGCGCATCAAGGTAACGCCGATCTTCAACCTCAATAACTTCAGCGTCGAGGAGCTGGGCATCGTCAACCCCGACGTCCGCGACGGCACCGACCGCGCCCGAACGTTCCTCGCCTTGCAGGAGTGGTTCGTCGAGGCCAAGCTCGCCGACCTCGGCCCCGACTACGACTTCGTCTCGATCCGTGCCGGCGCGCAGCCGTTTACCAGCGACTTCCGCGGCTTCCTCTTCAGCGACACCAACCGGGCACTGCGCCTGTTCGGCACCCTCTTCTCCAACCGCGACCAGTTCAACCTCGTCGTCTTCGACCAACTGGAGAAGAACACCGACAGCGAGCTGAACAGCTTCCACGACCGCAAGCAGCAGGTCGTCATCGCCAACTACTACTCGCAGGACTTCCTCGTCCCCGGCTACACGGCGCAGGTCAGCGTGCATTACGACCACGACCAGCCGTCGTTCCGCTTCGACGACAACAATGTCCTGGTGCGGCCGGACCCGGCCGGCGTCTTCCAGACGCACGAGGTGGACGTCGTTTACCTCGGCTGGGCCGGCAACGGACACGTCGGCCCCGTCAACCTGACGCACCAAGTCTACTGGGCGCTGGGGCACGACTCGCTCAACCCGCTGGCCAATCAGCCCCAGGACATCAACGCCCAGATGGCCGCCGCCGAGGTCTCCTACGACCGCGACTGGATGCGCTTCAAGACGTCGTTTTTGTGGGCCTCCGGCGACGAGGACCTCCAGAACCGGCACGCCACCGGCTTCGACACCATTCTGGACAACCCGCAGTTCGCCGGCGGCGAGTTCAGCTTCTGGCAGCGGGAGTCGATCAAGCTGTTCGGCGTCAACCTCGTGCAGCGTCAGAGCCTGGTGCCCGACCTGCGCTCCAGCAAGATCGACGGCCAGGCCAATTTCGTCAACCCGGGCCTGTTACTGGTCAATTTCGGCGTGGACACCGACCTGACGCCCAAGCTGAAGATGTTCAACAACGTCAACCTCTTGTGGTTCGACGAGGTGGACGTGCTGAAACAGTTCATCTTCCAGGAGACGGTCCACCGCCACATCGGCACCGACCTGAGCGTGGGCTTCGAGTACCGCCCGCTGTTGAGCAACAACATCATCACGCGCTTCGGCGTCTCGGGCTTGATCCCGGGCCAGGGCCTCAAGGACATCTACGACAACCTGAACGG
>DATFNV010000215.1:0-7095 GCA_035266225.1 Gemmataceae bacterium | reverse complement strand
CTCGATGTGCCGCGGCCCTACGACAAATTTCTCGAGGAAGACCCGGTCGTCGCCGAAGGCACTCTTGGCCTCGGCCCCGGTCTGCTTGCAGGCGGCGAGGAGGTTGTCCATGACCAGGTACGACTCCCGAGACGGCGGCGGACCGATGCACACGGCCTCGTCGGCCAACTCGACGTGGCGCGCGTTCCGGTCCGCCTCCGAGTACACGGCGACGGTCCGGATGCCCATGCGGCGGGCCGTCCGGATGACGCGGCAGGCGATTTCGCCGCGGTTGGCGATCAGGATTGTCTTGAACATGGCGGCCTCATCCTGGATGCCACGGGCTTGCCCCGTGGTGCCTAACGTTCGCGGCTACAGGCGGCGGAGAAGAAACCCCCCTTTTTTCCTTCTCCCCGCTGTAGCCACGACCCTAACAAACCACGGGACAAGCCCGTGGGATTCAAACCCCGACGCCCCGGCTCCGTGTTTCACAGCGGAATATTCCCGTGCTTGCGCCACGGGTTCTCGAGCTTCTTGTCGCGGAGCATCGCCAGCGACCGGCAGATGCGTTTGCGGGTCTCGTGGGGCATGATGACGTCGTCGATGAAGCCGCGGTGGCCGGCGATGAACGGGTTGGCGAACTTCTCGCGGTACTCCTTCTCGCGGCCGGCGATCTTCGCCGGGTTGGCCTTCTCCTCGCGGAAGATGATCTCCACGGCCCCCTTGGGGCCCATCACGGCAATCTCGGCCGAGGGCCAGGCGAAGTTCACGTCGCCGCGCAGGTGCTTGGACGCCATGACGTCATAGGCCCCGCCGTAGGCCTTGCGGGTGATCAGGGTGACCTTCGGCACCGTACACTCGGCGTAGGCGTAGAGGAGCTTGGCGCCGTGCTTGATGATGCCGCCGTACTCCTGCGCCGTGCCGGGCAGGAAGCCGGGTACATCCACAAACGTCACGACCGGGATGTTGAAGGCGTCGCAGAAGCGCACGAACCGCGCCGCCTTGATGGAACTCTTGATGTCGAGGCAGCCGGCCAGGACCATCGGCTGGTTGGCGACGAAGCCGACGGCGTGGCCGGCCAGGTGCCCGAACCCGGTCACGATGTTCCGGGCGTGGTCGGGCATCAGCTCGAAGAAGTCGTACTCATCGACGACCTTCAGGATCAACTCCTTAATGTCGTAGGGCCGGTTGGGGCTATCCGGGACCAGGGTGTCCAGGGACCTCTCCAGCCGCTCGGCAGGGTCCTCCGTCGGCACGACGGGCGGCTTCTCCCGGTTGTTCAGCGGCAGGAAGGTGAACAGGCGCCGGGTCATCATGAGTGCCTCGACGTCGTTCTCGAAGGCGAGGTCCGCCACGCCCGACCGGGTGGTGTGGCTGACGGCGCCGCCAAGTTCCTCGGCCGTGACCTCCTCGTGGGTGACGGTCTTCACCACCTCGGGGCCGGTGACGAACATGTAGGAGGAGTCCTTGACCATCAAGATGAAGTCGGTCATGGCGGGCGAGTAGACCGCCCCGCCGGCGCAGGGGCCCATGATGAGGGAGATTTGCGGGATCACGCCGGAGGCGAGGACGTTCCGCTGGAACACGTCGGCGTAGCCGCCAAGCGAGGCGACGCCTTCCTGGATGCGGGCGCCGCCCGAGTCATTGATGCCGATCACGGGGGCGCCGACCTTCAGGGCGTGGTCCATGATCTTGCACAGCTTCTCGGCGTGGGCCTCCGAGAGCGAGCCGCCGAAGACTGTGAAGTCCTGGCTGAAGACGAAGACCAGCCGCCCGTTGATAGTACCGTAGCCGGTCACGACGCCGTCGCCCGGCACGGACTGGCGGTCCATGCCGAAGTCGGTGCAGCGGTGGCCCTTGAACATATCCCATTCCTCGAAGGAATCCGGGTCGAGCAGCAGCTCGATGCGCTCACGGGCCGTGAGCTTGCCCTTGGCGTGCTGGGCATCGATGCGCCGCTGGCCGCCGCCCAGGCGAGCGGCCGCGCGCTTCTCGTCGAGCTGGCGGATGATGTCGTGCATCGGACACCTCCAATAGAATCCATTTATACTCGGCGTGGGACGGTCTGACACAAGCCCGGAGCGCCAGCGACGGGACTGTCCCGTCGCTGGCGCTCCGGGCTTGTGTCAACTCCCCCCGCGTCGAGTATAATCGAAACCGGACTCGTCAGCCGTCCGGCGTGATTCCCAAGTATCCCAGGAGCCGTTGGGCGGCGGCGGCGGGGGTCATGCAGCCGGCGGCCACGGCGCGGCCGACCGACTCCAGGTCGTGGCGCACTTGCGGGTGTTGCCGAAACCGGCTGCGCAGGCCGCTGTCAATGAGCGCCCACATCCAATCCACGGCCTGGCGCTGCCGTTTCGCCTCGAACTCGCCGTTGTCCGTCCGCCCCCGCCGGCAGCGCTCGATTTCCTCCCAGAAGGCGTCGATGCCGGCCCCGGTGGCGGCGCTGACCACCAGCGCCTGGGGGCGCCAGGAGGACGAGGTGCCGCGCGCCAGGGCCAGGGCGCCCGCGAAGTGGTGCCGGGCTTGCTCGGCCGCCTCCGGGCCGAGGTCGGCCTTGGTGATGACGACGACGTCGGCCAGCTCGACGATCCCCTTCTTGATCGCCTGCAGGTCGTCGCCGGCGTTGGGCTGCTGGAGCAGCACGAAGACGTCCACCATGCCGGCCACGGCCGTTTCCGACTGGCCCACACCGACCGTCTCGACGAGGATCACGTCGAAGCCGGCGGCTTCGCACACCAGGATGCTCTCGCGCGTCTTTTCCGCCACCCCGCCGAGCGCGCCGCCGGAGGGTGAGGGGCGGATGAACGAGCCGGGGGCCCGCGACAGCCGCTCCATGCGGGTTTTGTCGCCAAGGATCGAGCCCCCCGAGAGGGCGCTGGAGGGGTCCACGGCCAGCACCGCGATCCGATGGCCCCGCCCAATCAGGTGCAGACCCAGCGCCTCGATGAACATCGACTTGCCCACCCCGGGCGCGCCGGTGATCCCAACGCGGAGGGAGCGGCCGGTGTGCGGGAGCAGGGCCTCCAGGACGGCGGCCGCTCGCGCCTGGTGGTCGCGCCGCATCGACTCAACCAGCGTGATCGCCCGGGCCAGCGCCCGCGGCTGCCGCGCGAGCACGCCCTCGACAAGTTTCTGATCGGCGGGTTCCAGGGAGACCTTGCTGGACACGACGTCTTCCGTCTTGCGGGGTGACGGGGCGGGATCAGGCCGGGACGCGCGTCGCGTGGAGTGCCTCGAGGACCTGGCGGGCACAGGTCGGGATCGGCGTGCCCGGGCCGAAGATGCCGGCCACACCGGCCTGGCGCAGGAACTCGTAATCCTGGGCCGGGATCACGCCACCGACGAAGACGAGGATCTCGTCCGCGCCGTGGTCCCGCAGCGCCCGGATCAGGGCCGGCACCAGCGTCTTGTGGCCGGCGGCGAGCGTGGACACGCCGACGGCGTGGCAGTCGTTCTCCACGGCCTGCCGGGCGGCCTCTTCCGGCGTCTGGAAGAGCGGGCCGACATCGACGTCGAAGCCAAGGTCGGCCAGTCCGGTGGCCACCACCCGCGCGCCGCGGTCGTGGCCGTCCTGCCCGAGCTTGGCGATCAGGATCCGCGGCCGCCGCCCCTCGCCGGTTGCGAAGGCGTCCACCTCCTGTATCAGCTGCCGCCACTGCGGGTCCTGCTCGAAAGCGGCTCCGTAAACGCCGGAGATGGTCTGATTGACCGCGTGAAAGCGGCCCCAGGGCGTCTCCAGGGCGTCGGAGACCTCGCCCACGGTGGCACGCACCCGGACGGCCCGGATCGTCTGCTCCAACAAGTTTCCCCGGCCCGAGCGGGCGGACTCGGTCAGCGCGTCCAGCGCCTGCCGCACCGCGGCCGGGTCCCGGCTGGCCCGGACCTGCTTCAAGCGGGCGATCTGCGACTCGCGCACCGCGCTGTTGTCGATCTCGCGGACCTCGAGCGGCTCCTCCCGGGCCGGGGGGTACTTGTTGACGCCGACGATGACGTCCTTGCCCGCATCGACCCGCGCCTGCTTCTCGGCGGCGCACTGCTCGATCTTCCGCTTGGCCCAGCCCGTCTCCACCGCACGGGTCATCCCGCCCATCGCCTCGACCTCCTCGAGGATCGCCCCGGCCCGGTCGGCCATGTCCTGCGTGAGCCGCTCCATCAGGTAGGAGCCGGCCCAGGGATCGACCACATTGCCGATGTGGCTTTCCTCCTGGAGAATCAGCTGGGTGTTGCGGGCGATCCGCGCCGCGAAGTCGCTCGGCAGGGCGATCGCCTCGTCGAGCGAGTTGGTGTGCAGCGACTGGGTGCCGCCGAACACCGCCGCCAGGGCCTCGATGGCCGTGCGGACCACGTTGTTGAACGGGTCCTGCTCGGTCAGCGACGCGCCGGACGTCTGGCAGTGGGTGCGCAGCATCAGCGACTTCGGGTTGCGGGCGCCGAAGCCCTTCATGATCCGCCACCAGAGCAGCCGGGCCGCCCGCAGCTTGGCCACCTCCAGGTAGAAGTTCATGCCGATGCCGAAGAAGAAGCTGAGGTGGCCGGCGAAGGCGTCCACGTCCAGCCCCCGGGCCAAGGCGGCCTTCACGTACTCCTTGCCGTCCGCCAGCGTGAAGGCCAGCTCGAGCACCTGGGTCGCGCCCGCCTCCTGCATGTGGTAGCCGGAGATCGAGATCGAGTTGAACTGCGGCATGTGCCGGGCCGTGTACTCGATGATGTCCGCCACGATGCGCATGGACGGCCCGGGCGGGTAGATGTAGGTGTTGCGGACCATGAACTCCTTGAGGATGTCGTTCTGGATGGTGCCGGCCAACTTCTCCTGGGGGACGCCCTGCTCCTCGGCTGCGACGATGTAGCCGGCGAGCACCGGCAGCACGGCCCCGTTCATGGTCATCGACACCGAGACCTTGTCGAGCGGGATGCCGTCGAACAGGACCTTCATGTCCTCGACCGAGTCGATGGCGACGCCGGCCTTGCCGACGTCACCGGTAACGCGCGGGTGATCCGAGTCGTAGCCGCGGTGGGTCGCCAGGTCGAAGGCCACCGAGATGCCCTGGCCGCCGCCGGCGAGGGTGCGTTTGTAGAACGCGTTGGACTCCTCGGCGGTGGAGAAGCCGGCGTACTGGCGAATGGTCCACGGCCTCCCCGCGTACATGGTGGCCTGCGGGCCGCGCACGAACGGCTCGAAGCCGGGGAGGGTGTCGGCATAAGGCAGGCCCTCGACGTCCCGCCTGGTGTACAGCGGCCCGACGGTCATGCCCTCGGGAGTGACCCAGTTCAGGCTCGCCACGTCACCGCCCGGGGCGGACCTGACCGCGGCCTTCTCCCAGGCACCGAGGTCGGAGGAGTTCGGCAAGTGCTCGCTCATGGGGAACCCTCTCGTGCGGCGGCAATCACTTCCTCGAAGCCTGCCATGCAGTAGTCATGCCGCTCGCCGCCGTGCCGGCCCAGGCGGCGTGTGCCGGTCCGGGAGGGCCGGCCGGGGGGCCAAAGTCGTGCTCGTCCGGTAAGGCGTCGAGGTGCGGAACGTCTCGGGCCGCCGCCTTTTTTCCTGGCCTGGCGGTTCATCCGACCGGCGGCCTTGCCGGTGTCCGGTGTACCCAGTGAGCGGCAACGGGACAGTGGGTGTGCGGCAGCGGAACAGCTGTCAGGGGCGGGCGGAGAATTCCCCCTGAAGGGCCCACCTGCGCGGGCGGCACCTGCTTTGCATCAACCACCTACTTAAACTCCGCGTCGGGCAGGTAAGTTGCGGTTTTTCACGCCGTTAGCGGCGGGCCCGAGCCGCGCCATCGAGGAGCCGGCAGACATGAACACTTCCAAGACGCCTGGATCAACGTTGACCCCCGGGGTGACTCCGGTGGGGGAACTGCCGTCCAACAGCCATGTTCGCCAATGGCTGGCCGAGTGCATCAAGCTGTGCCATCCCGATCACGTCCGCGTGCTCGACGGCAGCGCCGCCGAGAAGCGAGACCTTCTCAAGCGCGCCGTGGCCGACGGGGTGCTCCTACGGCTCAACCAGGACAAGCTGCCCGGCTGCTACCTGCACCGCAGCCACTCCAACGACGTGGCCCGCACCGAGCACTGCACCTACATCTGCACCCCGAACGAGAACCTGGCCGGCCCCATCAACAACTGGATGCCCCCGAAGGACGCCTACGCCCTGCTCGGCGGGCTGTTCTGCGGTTGCATGCGCGGCCGGACCATGTATGTCGTGCCGTTCGTCATGGGCCCGCTCGGATCGCCGCTGGCGCGGGTCGGCATCGAGATCACCGACTCGATCTACGTCGCCATCAGTATGGGCATCATGACGCGCATGGGCAAGGCCGCCTGGCAGCAGCTGGGCGACGGCAACGACTTCACGCGCTGCCTGCACTCCGTGGGGGACCTGGACCCGGCGCGGCGCTACATCTGCCACTTCCTGGAGGACAACACCCTCTGGAGCTTCGGCTCCGGCTACGGAGGCAACGCGCTGCTGGGGAAGAAGTGCCTGGCCCTACGGCTGGCCAGCTACCTGGGGTTTCAGGAGGGCTGGATGGCCGAGCACATGTTGCTCATGGGCGTGACGGACCCGCACGGCGAGAAGACGTACATCGCCGGCGCCTTCCCCAGTGCCTGCGGCAAGACCAACTTCGCCATGCTGATCCCACCCGAGAAATACCGCCAGGCCGGCTGGAAAATCACCACGCTGGGGGACGACATCGTGTGGATGTACGTCAAGCCGGAGGACGGCCGGCTGTACGCCATCAACCCGGAGGCCGGCTACTTCGGGGTGGTGCCCGGCACCAACTGGCAGACCAACCCCAACGCCATGCAGCTGATCTCGCATGACACCCTCTACACCAACGTTGCCCTGCTGCCCGACGGCGACGTGTGGTGGGAGGGAAAGACCAAGGAGCCTCCAGCGGAGTGTCTGGACTGGACCGGCAAGCCCTGGACGCCGGGTTGCGGCACCCCCGCCGCCCACCCCAACAGCCGCTTCACTGCGCCGATGGCCAACAACCCGGTGCGCGACCCGCGCCGCGACGACCCCGACGGCGTGCCCATTTCGGGCATCGTCTTCGGTGGTCGGCGGAGCAAAGCGATCCCGTTGGTCTACCAGGCTTTCAACTGGATCCATGGCGT
>DATFNV010000214.1:0-3193 GCA_035266225.1 Gemmataceae bacterium | reverse complement strand
CGCGGCGAGGGTGTGGTGGCCGCGCCGGCGTAAGGGAGGGCCGGCGCGGCGTAAGCCCAAGCCCAGTCCCCGCCGCCCCCGCAATGGCCCTGCGCGCCAGGCCAGCAGATCGAACTTACCAAGAACTATTGAGCCGTTACTATCTCTTGTCCTAACTCCTTGCCATTTCTCGACTTCTGACTACCCCCAAGGGGACTCGAACCCCTGTCTTAGCCGTGAGAGGGCTATGTCCTAGGCCGCTAGACGATGGGGGCGGCGCGACTGTGAATATTGTATAGCGGTCGGCCTCAGAACTGTCAAGGACGCCCCGCCTCAGCTCGATCGCCACCGAGTTCATCGACAACCGCCCGCTGGCCGACGCGCCGGCGGCGCCGAGGAGCGGAAGCAGGATTGCGGTTTGACGGCCTTGCGCGGGTTGCTGGTCCGCGTGCGTGCCGACTTCCCCCCGCTGCCCACGGGCGGATCCAGATCCGTCTGGACAACAGTGAGTGCGGGGTGGCTGGGCGGAGTGTTCCAGGTGTGGCCGCGTGTTCAGGTACTGCGTCTGGTGTCGGGAATTCACTCGAAGTTCGGCTTCGGTGCCGTCATCGCCGGCACGCCAGCCGCCGAGCCAAACCCGAGCAGGACGACCCGGGGCCGATTCCGCAGGGCTGTTTTCCGCCTCTCATCCTTGCAGGTCGGCATCGGCTCTGATAAAACTCTCCCCACTTGCACACCTCAGGAAGAGGGGCCGGAGGGACAGGTCTAGCTTGGGTGCTCTGCACCGGGGCGGCGTTGCGCCGCCCGAGCGTCTGGCCCGCCATGCGTCACAGGGAAGGCTGTTTCAGCCCCGCTATCGGTAAGTCCGGGGTCACCGGACTCCCGGTCTGGGGCAACCCCGCCGGCCGTGGTACCGGGAGTCCGGTGACCCCGGACTTACCGGCGGGTCTGTGAGCCTTCCGTGTCCCAGGTCGTGAAGTAGCAACGACCCTTCGGAGCAAGCGGGGCTGCTCGATGATTCGTCGAGCAGCCCCCAGGATTTCCCCCACTCTTCAGATCGGGGGTGGATCGAAATGCTTCATCTGAAAGACCTGCGCCTCGCCCTGGACGCCCGCGACCCGGAGCTGGTCGCGCTCGTCGAAGCCCTGGCCACCCAACCGGACGAAGCTCCCGAAACTCCCATCCGTGAGGGGGCGCCGACCTTCGACGCCTTCCTGCGCGAGATTCGCACCTACCAGTTCCGCCACAAGTCGAAGGAGGAACAGGCCCACTACCGCCGCGAGCAGATCAAGGCGCTCGAAGCGCCCAAGGCGGAAGTCCCGCTCCCCGACCGGCTGCACTTGCACGAGATCATCCTGACGCTATGGCAGGACGACAGCATCTTCGCCCGGACGTGTCTGCTAAAGGTCATCGCCGGCGTCCGCCTGACCTACGGGCCGTGGCGGGCACTGAAGCGCATCTTCAAGGAGGCGGAGGCGAAGGGCGACACCGAGGTCTACGGCGCCCTCGCCGCCCGCTTCGACATGGCCCATGCCTCGCGCGACCACGCCGTCAGCCAGGCGACGCTGACCTACCTCGTTCGCCGGGCATGGCGCACTCTGCGCCGCACCGGCGTCGGCCTGCCGGTCGCCTACGCCGACACCGCCGCCGACGTGCTCGCCCACTACACCGACAAGACGCGCTGGCAGCGCACCTGGATCGCCAACCACGTCTTCTACCACCAGAGCAAGGCGTACAACCGCAACCGCTTCACCTACGGCTCGCCGCCGAAGAGCCTCCTGAAAGAGCGAGCGTTCCCCGACCTCTGGAAGCGCAGTCCGCGGCCGCTGTTCTCGCTGCTGGAGCGGGCGCAGAGCGACCAGGTGCGGGCCTTCGCCACCGAGGCGCTCAAGGCCGACTTCCGCGCCGTGCTGCGCGAGGTGGAGCCGGCCTGGGTGGCGCGCCTGGTCGGCGTCGGCAGCAAAGCGATCGACGATTTCGTGGTCTGGATCCTGACCAACGTGCCGCGCTTCGAGCAGGGGGCGTTCCGCTCGCTCGGCCTGCATGAGGCAGTGCTGCGCCTGTTCGACTCGCCTTCCACCGAGGCGCGGGCGTATGCCGCCGGCTACGCGCGCACCCACGCCCGCGACCTGCCGGTGTCGGAATTGGTGCGCCTGGTCGATAATTCGAGCGAAGCGGTCCGCAAACTGGCGATCGACCTGCTCCAGGGGCGCGACCCGCGCACCGAGATCGGTCTGGACGCCTGGGGCTGGCTGCTAGAGACGAAGCAGGGGCACAAGATCGCCGCCGAGTCGCTGCGCAAGCACTTCGGGGCGAAGGAACTGACGCCGGCCTGGTTCAAGGCGCGGCTGTTCTCGCCGAGCAAGGAGACGTTTGAGTTCGCCCAGAAGCTCCTGCCGCAGATTCACCCGCTGGAGCAACTCGGAGCCGGGTTCTTCACCGATCTCATTGACTCCATTATCGATCCCTCTCTGAACGAGTCTGGCCGCGTGGCCCAGCTGGCGACGGCGGCGCTGGCCAAGCTGGACATGAACGCTCTCGATCGTGACTTCCTGCGGCGGCTGCTGCTGCACCCATCCACGCGGGGCCCCGCCTACGCCTGGATCGACGAGGGCCGCTTGAAGCCGGATCGGGTGCCGCTCGACTTCTGGAAGGCGCTGGCCTACCATCCCGCCTGGGAGACGGACTCGTGGCTCGCCGATCTCCGCCGCAGTGATCGGCCGTGGGCTCGGGCCCTGGAGTTCAACGAGGGGCTGTCGGATCGTGTGCTTGGCTGGCTCGGAGACGTGCGCCGCTTCGCCCCGGCCGACCTCGGCTTCGACTGGCTGATGCAGCTGGTGGATCGCAGCGAGCCGCGCTACCACGACTTCGCGGTCGAGGTGATGATCAAGGCGCTGCGGCCCGCCGATTTTGCCCCACACAAGCCTGAAGCGCCAGCGAAGGGACCAGCACCCGCGGCGATCAACCTCGGCGGCGCGTCGTTCCTGTTCACCGGCAAAATGGCGACGATGCCGCGCAAGGACGCCGAGGACAAGGTGAAGCAGCTCGGCGGCGCCAAGGCGTCGTCGGTGACGAAGACCTTGCACTACCTGGTCATCGGCGATGAGGGCTCGCCCCTCTACAGCGGAGGGCGCAAGGGCGACAAGCAGGTCAAGGCCGAGCAGCTCAACGCGGCCGGGGCCAACATCCGCATCATCTCGGAGACGGCCTTCCT